>NZ_CP041217.1:0-325000 GCF_006542275.1 Saccharibacillus brassicae | reverse complement strand
TTCGCCGTGGTGATCCCAGAACTCGTTGTGGAACGCCGGCTCGGTACCGCTTTTTTGCGTGACATTATACTGCATCTCGCTCAGGCGTTGTTTGAGATCGCTTTTGTCGACCGGCGTTTTCCAGTTGTTTTCGATAAACGCTTCGCGGCCGGACGCTTTTTTGTACCGGTTGTAATGGCCCGGATTTTTTTTGTGGTAATCCTGGTGGTATTCTTCGGCTTCGTAGAACGTTTCGGCCGGACGGATCGGCGTCACGATCGGTTTGTCGAAGCGGCCGCTCTCGGCCAGCGCTTTTTTGGAAGCTTCGGCTTTGATGCGCTGTTCTTCCGTATGATAGAAAATCGCCGTGCCGTACGACGAACCGCGGTCGTGGAACTGTCCGCCGCCGTCGGTCGGATCGATCTGCTGCCAGAACAGTTCAAGCAGCTTCTCGTAACGGAAAATGTCCGGGTTGAACGTGATTTGGACCGCTTCGACGTGTCCGGTCGTCTCCGAGCAGACTTCTTTGTAAGTCGGGTTCTCGGTATGTCCGCCCGTGTAACCGGAGACCACTTTGACGATGCCCGGCAGATCTTCGAACGGCGTCACCATACACCAGAAGCAGCCTCCCGCAAATGTTGCTTTTTCGATCATGGAAGATGAATAATCGGCCATGGTTAATCCCTCCGCAATTTTTATTTTGAACGATTGTTTGATGAACAATTAAATGAAGAACTGTTTTAAATTATAAACGATTTCGCGCTTTTAGCCAAGTCTCGCCACACAAAGCTAGTAAACGTTACGGAGTTTGGCGAATCAGATTCCTTGGACGCCGCCGCCGTTTTCGGTCCCGGGTCTTTTTTTTGCCAACCCCGGGCGCGACGCGTATACTCGAAACAGAAACGGAATCGCCCCGGCGGGCGGTGCGTGCAGTCATGACGGAAAGCGGGGAAACGGAATATGGATCAGGCGACAAGCGGCACGGAACAGACACGGCAGCAAAAAAGGGTGGCGCTGGTCGGCATCGGAGGCATCGCGGAAAAAGTATACCTGCCGCTGTTGGCCGGTCACAAGGACGCGGAAATCGTGGGCCTCGTCAGCCGGACGTAAGATCGCGTTCGCGCGGCGGCGGCGCGCTACCGCGTCCCGAACGCGTCGACGGAACTTGACGATCTGCTGCGCTGGGAGCCCGACGCGGTGTTCGTGCACAGCGCCACGGATTCGCATTACGCGATCGTGATGCGGTGCCTGGAAGCGGGACTGCCGGTCTACGTGGACAAGCCGCTGTCGACAGACCTGGCGGAGAGCCGGGCAATGGTTTCTTTGGCGGAACGCAAAGGGCTGCTGCTCGGCGTCGGATTCAACCGCCGCTTCGCGCCGCTGTACGTCGAAGCCAAAGCGTGGCTCGAAGAAGCCGGCGGCTTCGTTCAGGCGCAGGCGGTCAAGCATCGGACCGCAGCGCAGCCGCGTTCCGCGCGCGATACCGTATACGACGACCTGATCCATATGCTCGATCTGCTGCTCTGGCTGGGCGGCGAACAGAGCGGCCCGCTGACCGGCGGCGTCGAGACGGACGGTCAGGGGCGGATGCGGCACGCGTTCGGCTTCCTGCCGCTGGCCGGCGGACTGGGCAGCTACGGCATGGTGCGCAGCGCGGGCCGGGATTTCGAGCGGCTGGAGCTGCACGGCAGCGGGCGTTCGGCGGTCGTGGAAGACCTGGAGCGCGCGGCGTGGACGGACAGCGGCGGATACCCGCAGGAGCGCGGATTCGGCAGCTGGGATACGGTGCTGAAGCGGCGCGGCTTCGAAGGCGTCGTGCAGCATGTGCTCGACACGCTGCATGAGCCGCAGCGCTGCACGGTCCGGGCGGACGCGCTGCTGGGCTCGCACGAGTTGGCGGAGCGGGCTGCCTGCCTTCTATGAAGCGATGAACGGATACACCGATAAAACCAGAAATCGAAAGGGGCAGATTTGTATGAATGATTACGGAGATGACGATTACGAACGGTACGAGAGCGCCGAAGGGCGCAAAGAATGGGAACAGAAAACGCAGGAGAAGATCGTCGAGGCTTACCGGCAGGAAGAAGACATGATGATTCTCGTCTATGCGCAGTGGTGTATCAACAACGATCTCGATCCGGTGGAACTGTACGCCCAGGCGTATCCGGAGCAGGTCGCGAACGAGCGGTTGTCGCGCGTGATGGAACTGACGGTGCCCAAAGAGGAAGCCGGCGACATTACCGACGACACGCTGCTCGGGGTGCTGTCGATGTACGGCAACGCGGATCTCGGCATGGTCGTGTCCGAAGCGATCGAAGCCCGCGAACGCGCCAAGCGCGGCTGAGCGGCCGCGAACAACATCGAGCGGGATCGGCGATCGGAATAAAAGCGCAGCGCCCGTGAACAACATCGACTTCATAACAAAACCGCAAGGTCGCCCGGGGCGTCCTTGCGGTTGTTCGTCGCGGCGCCGGCTACATTTTCTCCTGCCGCGTATGCCGGAACTCTTTCGGCGACATGCCGAACTTGCCGCGGAACACCCGGTGGAAATACGTGTAGTTGGCAAAACCGGACGTCTCGGCGACCTGTTCGAGCGGCATCGGGCTGAACACGATCCGCTCCTTGGCCATATCGAGCCGGACTTCGAGCGCGTACTGCATAATGCTCATATCGAACGTTTCCTTGAACAGGTGCACGCAGCGCGAGACGCTGGTGTCCACGTAGGAGGCGACGTCTTCCAGCTTGAACAGCGACGAAGCGTTCTCTTCGATATACTGCTTGATCCGGTAGGCGAGGAACGTCTTGCCCGACGAAATCGGCTGTTCGCTCAGCAGGCGGTCGGTCTCCAGACAGAGAATGCGCAGGTAATAGTCCGAGATCCGCGGGTCCGGGTTCGAGATGCGGCGCTGCTCGATCACGATCTGGCGAAACAGGCCGAGCAGTCCTTCGCTGAGCGGAATCGTGATACGGGTCGGGCGTTTGCGTTCGTTCCACCAGCGGTCGATCCATTCGCCGCCGAAGAAAATGTGGTAATCGCCGCTCTCCATCGGCTGGCCGGAATCTTCGGAAGCCGAAGGCGGGAAAATTTTCAGTTCGTACGTGTCGTCGGGACCGTAGAGCAGCAGGTCGCCGGCTTCGATCCGCTGCATGCGGCCGTCGATCAGCGCTTCGGAAGTGCCGTCCGTCTGCAGGCGCAGCAGATAGCTGCCGAGACCTTCGGTGCGGTGAACGTGAAAAGGCGTACGGTGGAAGGAAAATCCTGCGGTGAATACCTGGCAGGAAGGTGAGGACGTCTGCATATGGGCTGCTCCTTGGGAAGAAAATAAATTTAAAAATAAAATAATGACCAGATTGTTCATGTTTCGATTATATTCTTCATTTTAATACAAAACGATATGCAATACCATGAAAGCGAACCAACCACACAACCGGAACCGACACAACCTTGATTCGATACAGCCCAACAACTACGGTAAGGAGTGGTGTTCCTTGAAACGAATGCAGATCGGAATTATCGGATGCGGCAATATCAGCGCGATCTATTTGAAAAACCTGGGTTCCAGCGAGTGGGCCGAAGTGGTGGCGGTCGCCGACCGGATCCCCGAGAAGGCGCAGGAGCGGGCTGTCGAATTCGGCATTGCAAACGCTTGCACGGTAGAGGAACTGCTGGCCGACGAATCGATCGAACTGGTCATCAACCTGACGATTCCCGCCAGCCATGCCGAAATCAACCTGGCCGCCGTCAAAGCGGGCAAACATGTGTACGGCGAAAAGCCGCTTGCGGTGTCGCTGGAAGACGGACGCCTCATTCTGGAAGAAGCGAAAAAAAGCGGCGTACGCGTCGGCTGCGCGCCGGATACCTTCCTCGGAGCAGGCATCAGCACGGCCCGCCGCGCGATCGAAGAAGGGCTGATCGGCCGCCCGGTCGCGGGCACCGCGTTCATGCTGAGCGGCGGTCCCGAATCGTGGCACGTCGATCCCGAATTTTTCTACGCGTACGGCGGCGGTCCGATGTTCGATATGGGCCCGTATTATTTGTCCGCGCTCGTGAATTTGCTCGGTCCGATCCGGCGCGTCAGTTCGTCGACCGGGATTCAGATTCCCGACCGGGTCATCGGCTCGGGACCGAAAGCCGGCACGCCGATCGCCGTGCAGACGCCGACCCATCTGGCCGGCACGCTCGATTTTGCCGCCGGCACGATCGTGACGATGATCATGAGCTTCGACGTTCGCGGCGCAAGCGACCTGCCGAGAATGGAAATTTACGGAACGAACGGCACGCTGTCGCTGCCGGACCCGAACTTCTTCGGCGGCGAAGTGAAGCTGCGCCGCGCCGGTTCGGACGACTGGGAGACGGTCGAAGCCGTCTTCGAGACCGAGCATAACGAACGCGGCATCGGCGTGGACGACATGATCAAGTCGATCCGCGAAGAACGCCGTCACCGCGCAAGCGGCGACCTGGCCTACCACGTGCTTGAGACGATGCACGCTTTCATGCGGTCGTCGGCCGAGAGCCGGCATGTCACGCTGGAAAGCTCGTACAAAGTTCCCGCTGCAAGACTCGATTCGCTCAAATTATAATCGGATGAAAAGGTGGAACGTAAAATGACCCAAGTAGGACTGCAATTGTATACCGTGCGTGAAGAAATGGAACAGGATTTCCGCGGCACGCTCGAAAAGGTAGCCGCGCTCGGCTACAAAGGCGTCGAGTTCCATACGTTTTTCGGACACGGCGCGGATGAAGTGAAATCGATGCTCGACGAACTCGGACTTGTTGCCCTGGGCACGCATACGTCGTACGGCCAACTGCTGGAGCATCTCGATGCGGAGATTGCCTATAACAAGCAGATCGGCAACGACACGCTGATCGTTCCTTACCTGCAGGCGGAAGAACGCGTCTGGGAAGACGTGTTCGCCAATCTGCGCAAGCTCGGCCGCCGGGCGCGCGAACAGGGAGCGGTACTCGCTTACCATAACCACGAATTCGAACTGACGGAACAGCTGGACGGCAAGCCGGTATTCGACGCGATGTACGAAGCCGTGCCGGCCGAAGACCTGCAGGTCGAAATGGACACGTGTTGGGTGCATTACGGCGGATACGACGCGGTCGAATACATCGGACGCTACAAAGGGCGCCTGCCGATCATCCATCTCAAGGACATGACGCGCGACGCGGACGGCAAAGCGATCACGGCCGAACTCGGCGTGGGCGAAGTCGACCTCAAAGGCATCGCGGATGCCGCGATCGAAGCGGGCGTGGAGTGGATCGTCGTCGAGCAGGATTACTGCGCGGGCGGCAAGCCGCTCGAGAGTATCGCAACCAGCATGGAATGGATCAAAAAATACGCAGCAGAAGGAGCAAAACTCAATGTCTAACCCGAACACGCTTAACGTCGCCATCATCGGATGCGGAGGCATCGCCACCGGCAAGCATCTGCCGGCCCTGTCCAAACAAAGCAAAGCCGTCCTCGTCGCTTTCTGCGACCTGGTCGAATCCCGCGCCCACGAAGCGGCCGACAAATACGGTGCCGAAGGCGCCAAAGTATACACCGACTACAACGAACTGCTCAAAGACGGCAGTATCGACGTCGTGCACGTCTGCACGCCGAACGATTCCCACGCGGCGATCACGATCGCTTCGCTCGAAGCCGGCAAGCACGTGCTGTGCGAAAAACCGATGGCCAAAACGACGGAAGAAGCGCGCAGCATGATCGAAGCGGCGGAGCGTACCGGCAAAAAGCTGTCCATCGCGTATCAGAACCGTTTCCGCGACGACAGCCAGCACTTGAAAGACATGTGCGAAAAAGGCGAACTCGGCGATCTGTACTTCGGCAAGGCGATTGCGCTGCGCCGCCGCGCCGTGCCGACCTGGGGCGTATTCCTGGACGAAGAAAAGCAGGGCGGAGGCCCGTTGATCGATATCGGTACGCACGCGCTTGACCTGACTCTCTGGCTGATGGACAATTACAAACCGAAAAGCGTCATGGGCTCGACGTTCCACAAGCTGGGCAGCCGCGAGAATGCGGCCAACGCGTTCGGTCCGTGGGACCCGGAGCAGTTCAAGGTCGAAGATTCGGCGTTCGGCTTTATCAAAATGGAGAACGGCGCGACGATCGTGCTCGAATCCAGCTGGGCGCTTAACGTGCGCAACTTCGGCGAAGCGCAGACGCTGCTCTGCGGAACCGAAGGCGGCGCCGACATGGCGGACGGCCTGCATATCAACGGCGAAGACCGCAGCCGCCTGATCGAGACCAAAGTCGATTTCGGCTCCGGCGGCGTCGCGTTCTACGACGGCGGTTCGGAGAATGCCGAAGACCGCGAAGCGCGTCAATGGCTCGAAGCGATTCTCGAAGACAAAGAGCCGGTCGTCAAGCCGGAGCAGGCGCTCGTCGTGACGCAGATTCTCGAAGCGATCTACGAATCCGCGAAGACCGGCAAAGCCGTCTATTTTGATTAAGGGGTAAAGCGCCAATAGGCCGTGCCACTGGTACCATTCTCCGATTGCCGGCCGCGCCGAAAGTCGAAAAATGAGGTTTTTTCGCACCTCTTTCCTATTCAGCTCAAACTTAAAATACGGATATAATAGTTATATCGAGGAGGTTCGATTAGTGAAACTTGGAGTGTTCATGGTTCTGTTCAATGGACGGGGATTCGAGGAATCTCTCGATTACGTGGCGGAAAAAGGACTCAAGGCGGTAGAGATCGGCACGGGGGGTTATCCGGGCAACGAATACTGCAACCCGGAAGAACTGCTGGCCGACCCGTCGAAGTTGGAAGCTTTCCGAAAAGCGATCGAGTCGCGCGGCCTTGTCGTCAGCGCACTGAGCTGTCACGGCAATCCGCTTCACCCGCAAAAAGCGCTCGCGAAAGCCGATCACGACGTATTCCTGCAAAGCGTCGAATTGGCGCAGCGTCTCGGCATTCCGGTCGTCAACACGTTCTCCGGTTGTCCCGGCGACAGCGAGGATGCCAAATATCCGAACTGGCCGGTCGCTCCGTGGCCGAACGATTACCAGGATCTGCTGAAATGGCAGTGGGAGACCAAAGTCATTCCCTACTGGAAAGAAGCCGGCAAATTCGCGGAAGACCACGGCGTCAAAATCGGGATCGAACTGCACGGCGGGTTCTCGGCCCATACGCCGGCCACGATGCTGCGCCTGCGCGAAGCGACCTGCGAAGCCGTCGGCGTCAACCTCGATCCGAGCCACATGTGGTGGCAGGGCATCGATCCGGTCCAAGCGATCCGTATTCTCGGACGCGCCGGAGCCATCCACCATTTCCATGCCAAAGATATCACGATCGACCAAAGCAACGTCAATATGCACGGTCTGACCGATATGCAGTCGTATACGCAGATGCAGGATCGCGGCTGGAACTTCCGCAGCGTGGGCTACGGCCACGACGTGAAGATCTGGGCGGACATGATCAGCGAACTGCGCCTGCAAAGCTACGATCACGTAGTCAGCATCGAACACGAAGACGGACTAATGTCCGTGGACGAAGGATTCAGTAAAGCCGTCCGCAATCTCCAGCAGATTCTGATCGAAGAACCGGCGGGAGAAATGTGGTGGGTCTAAATAAACCGACCGAATGCCGCAGCACACAATACAGGTATAACTAAGGGGACATCGACGATGATCAACGTAACCATCTGGAACGAATTCGTGCACGAACGCAGAGACGAAAAGGTCAAAGCCGTCTATCCGGACGGCATTCACAAACAGCTGGAACGCGCCCTGACGCCGGAAGGCTTCGCGATTCGCACCTGCACGCTGGAAGAAGACGACCACGGCCTGACGAGAGAAGTGCTCGACTCGACCGACGTCATGATCTGGTGGGGACATATGGCGCACGAACTGGTCGACGATTCGATCGCCGAAGCGGTCGCGCAGCGCGTCCGCGAAGGCATGGGCCTGATCGTCCTGCACTCCGGCCACTTCTCCAAACCGTTCAAGAAGCTGATGGGTACGGGCTGCGACCTGAAATGGCGCGAAGAAGGCGAGCAGGAAATTTTGTGGGCCGTCAATCCTTCGCACCCGATCGCCGAAGGCATCGGCGAGAACATCATTTTGGAACACGAAGAAATGTACGGCGAATTTTTCGATATTCCGAATCCGGACGAGATCGTCTTTATCAGCAACTTCTCCGGCGGCGAAGTGTTCCGCAGCGGCTGCACGTTTACGCGCGGTTCCGGCAAGATTTTCTACTTCCGTCCGGGGCACGAGACGTATCCGACCTACTACAACCAGGACGTGATTCGCGTCATCTCCAATTCGGTTCGTTGGGCTTATCCGACGCAATCGGCCAAGCCGGTCTACGGCAATACGCAGCCGCTTCGTCCGCTGCACGCCCGCGAACTGGTCTAAGCCTCGCCGGCTTCGCCCGCAATTCGAACGGATGGTTCGCGACTTGATGGTTCGTTGATCGTTCGTCCGGCAGCCGAGGCTGCCGCAAAGCCGTTGTTCGCTTCAAGCGAACAGCGGCTTTTTTGCCTTTTTTTCCCGAATCCAAGAGAGCGCTCACAAAATTTGCGAAACAGACCTTGCATGGTTGGCGCTCTATCGGTTTTGGGGTAAAATAATTGCAATACCTGTTAATCAACGGGTAGCGATAACAGAAAGGGGGATGGCGATGAAGGTGGAGTTCGGCAGTGCGCCGGTGGCGGAAGAACTGATCCGGGAATGCCTGCACCGATCCGCAAGTTACGATCTGGAAGGGTTTTTGCTCGGTCAGGGAGCCATCCCGGCCCAAATCATGTTCGTCGGGGAAGCGCCCGGCGCGACGGAGATCGTGGAAGGACGCCCGTTTACCGGGCAGGCGGGCAAAGTGCTCGAAGAGTATCTGAAGAAGATCGGCCTGACCCGTCAGGACATCTATATTTCGAGCGCGGTGCGCAGCCGCCCGTTCAAGGACAAGGTCGTGGCGGGCACGGCGCCCGGCAAAGAGCCGAGGATCAGCCGCTCGAACCGGACGCCGACGAAGAACGAAGTGTTGGCCCATGCGCCGATCCTCGACGCGGAGATCGAACTCGTGCAGCCCCGGGTGATCGTGCCGATGGGCAATATCGGGCTGCATCGGCTGATCGGCAGCCACGAGACGATCTCTTCGCTGCACGGCAAAGTGCTCGAAGGGCCGATCCAGCGGCTGGAAGAAGTGTCCGATCCGCATTCCCGCTACGTGTTCGGGGATCGGTCGTATTCGATTTTCCCGCTGTACCATCCGGCGGCCGTCATCTACAATCGTTCGCTGGAAGCGGTGATCGAGCAGGATTTGGCGGCGCTCAAGCAATTTTTGGACCTGAAAAATAATTCATAAAAGCATTTTCTTTTTCTTGGAAATGTGTTAATATGAAATAAACTAACAAATCGTAAGTTTCTCTTCAGAGGGAATCTTCTAAGAGGTGATCATCTATGATTGAGCAAAAAAGCGAAATTCCGATGCAGCTTTGCCCGCGTTTTGAGAGCGCGTTTTCGTTTCTGGGCAAACGTTGGAACGGCCTGATCATTCAGACTTTGATGAGCGGTCCGAAGCGGTTCAAGGATATTTCCAACCAGATTCCGATGATGAGCGACAAAATGTTATCGGAACGCATGAAGGACCTGGAAGGCGAAGGCATTCTGACGCGTCACGTGTATCCGGAGACTCCGGTGCGCATCGAATACGAGCTGACCGAAAAAGGTCGTGCACTGAAGCCGGTTATGGAACAAATTCAGATGTGGGCGGAATTTTGGGTCGAATGACCGAATTTTCGCGCAGAACCCCTTTGCCGGCAAAGGGGTTCTTTTGATGCCGCCGCACACGCAAACAGCATTTGAGAAAGGCCCGCCCGTTTTGTTACAATAAGGAAGAACACGCTCGATGAAGGGAACGGGAGCCTATGCGGACAAAAATCAAAATGCCCGATCAACGCGTCCTGCTATTCGTGCTTGCCGCCTTGCTCATCGCGGCCGCGGCCGCAATGGCTTTTCTGCTGCGCCAGCCGTCGGCGGACGTAGCGGCCGACGCGGCGGCAAGCGGGGGAGAGAACTTCAGGCTGGTCGTCGACGGCGGCATCTATATGCCGAACGAGAACCGGTCGCTTGTCAGTACGTACCGCACGGAAGACACGATCCGCGACGCGCTGGAGCGCAGCGGCATCGTCAGTTTCGACAACGAAGGGCGGATCGACTCGGTGGACGACACGGAGCTGCATTCCGAATTGATGTGGGTCGTCAAGCAGAACGGCCAGGAAATACCGGAGAGCGGATTCAGCACGCGCATTCAGCCCGGCGACGAGATTCTGCTCTATATCGAAGCGCCGGGGAACGACGGGGAGCCGGTCAATACGCTGCTGATCAGCGGCGGCGAGCTGAATGCCTCGCTGGGCGGTTCGTACGCCCATCCTTACCGGGAAGGGACGATGGTGCGCGACGTGCTCAAAGCGAGCGGCCTCGTCACGATGTCCGAGAACGACCGCACGATCCGCCTCGTCAAGGCAAGCCCGGATACGCAGGAAGGCTACATGACCAAACCGAGCGAGCGCTGGGTGCTCAAAGTGAACGGCAAAGAGCTGAACCGGGAACGGGGATTCGACATGCAGCTGCAGCCGGGCGATTACGTGGAACTGACATTGGAAAAGCTGTAGCCGAACCGCTTCTCAGCGAAGCGCCCGGCAGCGAACGCAAACAGGCCGGATCTCCTTAGATCCGGCATATTTCGTTTGGACACATTTCGCAGTGACACACTTCCTGCAGCATGCCGAGATCGGTAATGACGATCATGCCGTTCTCGTATTCGACCGCGCCTTTTTTGCGCAGATCGCTGAGCATCCGGTTCACGCTTTCCCGGGTCGCTCCGATCATGTTCGACAGATCGGTATGCGTAATCTTTTTGTTGATCAGGATCGTCTCGCCGTGCTTCTCGCCGTACGTGTTGCCGAGACGGATAAGCGTCGAGCAGAGGGCGCCCGGCTTGCCGTACATCATCAGGTCCCGGAACTTCGTCTGCGTCAGGCGGTGATGAATGCCCATCCATTTCATGAAGTCGATCGCGAAATCGCAGTGTTGGCAGATCAGCACTTCCAGATCTTTATGCTCGATTACGCCGACTTCGGTATCTTCGATCACTTCCGCCGTGAAGCTGTGCTTGCTGCTGAAAAAAGGATCGGCTTGACCGACCATATCGTCCGACTGGTACATGTACAAGATGAGTTCTTTGCCTTCGTCGGTCGATTTGGTCAGCTTGACCCGGCCGCGCTTGATATAGTAGAGCTTGTCGGCCAGATCGCCTTCCCAGAACAGGTGGGAGCCTTCGGGAATATGGCGGTCTTTCATGAGCACTTCCAGACGCTGCATGTTCGACTCCGAAAAACAACCGGTATTGCCCCGATGGTTGGTAGCGTGGTAGTATTGGGTCATCGTTAACCTCTCCTTTGCGCAAACGCACAGTTCGTGTTGATCGGACATTGTGACTTTTTTCACTTTATGTCCTTATCATGCGTCAAATCGAATACTTTGTCAATTCTTATTACGAAATTTTTGGATTAATTCTTGTGTTTTTTTAAAAAAGCGGAAATCGGCCATTAATGAGGGAAAAATGCTCGTTTCGAAGAGAAAAGAAACGCCGTTTATTTTGTGAAAAATTTCACTTCCCAAACCAAAACCGCTATGCTATGATCGTTCACGTAGAGAAAACAACGCAAACATCTTGAGGAGGATGAGGGAAATGGCAGTGAAAAATGAAGCCGCCCGTACTGTTGAACCAACCGCCGAGCAGGACATTCAGAAGCTGATCGACAACGCGAGAAAAGCGCAGGAAGCTTTCATGCAAATGGATCAGGCTCAAATCGATACCGTCGTGCAAGCGATGGCCCTGGCCGGCCTGGACAAGCACATGTATCTCGCAAGGATCGCGATCGAAGAAACGAAGCGCGGCGTGTACGAAGACAAGATTACGAAAAATCTCTTCGCTACCGAGTACATCTACCACAGTATCAAAAATGATAAAACGGTAGGCGTGATCGAAGACAACGAGTATGACAGCTTCCAGAAAATCGCGGAGCCGGTCGGCATCGTGATGGGGATCACGCCGGTCACGAACCCGACCTCCACAACGATGTTCAAAGCGCTGATTTCCATTAAGACACGTAACCCCATTATATTCGGATTCCACCCTTCCGCGCAATACTGCAGTTCGGAAGCGGCCCGAATCCTGCAGGAAGCGGCGGTCCAAGCCGGCGCTCCGGAAGGCTGTATCCAATGGATCGACAAGCCTTCGATGGACAAGACGAACATCCTGATGAACCACCCCGACGTGGCGCTGATTCTGGCGACCGGCGGCGGCGCGATGGTCCGCGCAGCTTACAGCTGCGGCAAGCCGGCGCTCGGCGTAGGTCCCGGCAACGTGCCGGCCTTCATCGAGAAGACGGCCGATATCGACCAGGCCGTTACCGACCTGATCTTGTCCAAATCGTTCGATAACGGCATGATCTGCGCTTCCGAGCAGGCGGTCATCATCGAAGAACCGATCTACGATCGCGTCAAAAAGAAAATGATCGCAAACGGCTGTTACTTCCTGAGCAAAGACGAAATCGCCAAACTGACGCCAAGCGCGATGAACGTGGACAAATGCGCGGTCAACCCGGCTATCGTCGGACAATCGGCCGTGAAGATCGCGGAAATGGCCGGTATCACCGTTCCGGCGACGACGAAGATCCTCGTGGCCGAAATCGAAGGCGTCGGCACCAAGTTCCCGCTGTCGGCCGAGAAATTGAGCCCGGTTCTGGCCTGCTACAGAGTCAAAACGGCGGACGAAGGCATCGCACGCGCCGCGGAAGTCGTGGAATTCGGCGGTATGGGCCACTCTTCGGCGATCCACTCCAACGACGACGCCGTCATCCAGCGCTTCGCGAACCGTCTGCAAACCGGCCGCATCATCGTCAATTCGCCTTCGACGCACGGCGCGATCGGCGACATCTACAACACGAACCTGCCTTCGCTGACGCTCGGCTGCGGCTCGTACGGCCGCAACTCGACTTCTTCCAACGTAACCGCAGTGAACCTGATCAACGTGAAAAGGGTGGCGCGTCGTACCGTGAATATGCAGTGGTTTAAAGTGCCGGACAAAATTTACTTCGAGAAAAACGCAACGCAGTACCTGGCCAAAATGCCGGACATTACCCGCGTCGCGATCGTTACCGACCCGATGATGGTCCAGCTCGGCTACGTCGAAAGAGTGCAGCATTACTTGCGCCAGCGCCAAACGCCGGTCGCGATCGAAGTGTTCTCCGAAGTGGAGCCCGATCCGTCGACGACGACCGTTGAACGCGGCCGCGCCATGATGGAACGGTTCCAGCCGGACTGCATCATCGCGTTGGGCGGCGGTTCGCCGATGGATGCCGCCAAAGGCATGTGGTTGTTCTACGAATATCCGGATACCGACTTCAACAACCTCAAACAGAAATTTATGGATATCCGCAAACGGATCTACAAATACCCGCGTCTGGGCAAAAAAGCGAAGTTCGTCGCGATTCCGACGACTTCGGGTACGGGTTCGGAAGTGACGTCGTTCGCGGTCATCACCGATAAAGAGAACGGCAACACGAAATATCCGCTGGCCGATTACGAACTGACGCCGGACGTGGCGATCGTCGATCCGGAATTCGTCTACTCGCTGCCTAAAGTGGCGGTAGCCGATACGGGCATGGACGTGCTGACGCACGCGATCGAAGCTTATGTATCGGTCATGGCGAGCGACTACACGGACGGCCTCGCGATCAAAGCGATCCAGCTCGTGTTTGCCAACCTGGAGAAATCCGCGCTGACCGGCGACAAGCTGGCCCGCGAGAAAATGCACAACGCTTCGACGCTTGCCGGCATGGCGTTTGCCAACGCGTTCCTGGGCATCAACCACAGTCTGGCGCACAAATGGGGCGGGGAATACCATACGGCCCACGGCCGCACCAACGCGATCCTGATGCCGCACGTTATTCGCTATAATGCCAAAAAACCGACGAAGTTCGCTTCGTTCCCGAAATACTCGCACTTTATCGCCGACGAACGGTATGCCGAAATCGCCCGTATTCTGGGGCTGCCGGCCAGAACGACGGAAGAAGGCGTGAAGAGTCTGATCAACGCGATCCGCGATCTGAACCGCAAATTGGGCGTACCCGAGACGTTCCAGGAACTCGGCTTCGACGCGAAGCAGTTCGAGAGCCGCGTCGACTACCTGGCCGACCGCGCGTTCGAAGACCAATGCACGACAGCCAACCCTAAAATGCCGCTCGTGACGGAACTTGCCGACGTGTACCGCGACGCTTTCTACGGCCGCTTCGAAGAATAAGCAGATCTAAGATCAGAACAACTGGAACGGCGCTCCCGCGAGGGGCGTCGTTTTTTGCTTTCTTGTAAGCTGTGAAAAGCAGTCATAAATTGCGGTGTTATTCAGAAAACGGCGTTAAAAGTGATAAAGATCATAAAAAAGAGTCGGTTCTGTGAGAAATGTCACAGTATCTACGGATGAGGGCGCGCATAATAAAGGCATAGAAGGTCCCCAAACGCATCGAGAGGGAAACCCACACCGGAACGACGTTCTCTTTCGATGAATGTGATATTTTTCACCTTGTCAACGCTGCTGTCGGCAATCAGGGATCGATGGCGGGACGCGGAAGGCTTGGCACCGCGATCCCGGCCAAATACACATAAAACGGAGGTAATCACATGTCGGTTATCGAAAAAGAAATCACGGGCGCGAATTCGGAAGCATGGAGAGGGTTCAAAGCGGGCAAATGGACGAACCACGTGGACACCAAAAACTTTATCGACGAAAACGTAACGCCTTACACCGGTAACGAAAAGTTCCTGGCGGGACCTACGGCGAACACGAACGATCTGTGGCAGATCGTATCCAAGCTGTCCAAGGAAGAACGGGAAAGAGGCGGCGTCTGGGACGTGGACGTCAACACGCCGGGATCGATCGTGTCGCACGGACCGGGCTACCTCGACCAGGCCAAAGAACAGATCGTCGGCGTACAGACGGACGAGCCGTTCAAACGGGCCATTCAGCCTTACGGCGGTATCCGCATGGTCATCGACGCGTGCAAAGCGTACGGGTTCGAAGTGCCGGATTCCATCGTCGAGACGTTTACGAATATTCGCAAGACGCATAACCAGGGCGTATTCGACGCCTACACGCCGGAGATCCGGGCTGCGCGCAAATCCGGCATCGTGACCGGCCTGCCGGACGCTTACGGCCGCGGCCGCATCATCGGCGATTATCGCCGCGTCGCGCTGTACGGCGTAGACTTCCTGATGAAGCAAAAACAGCGGGAGCATAACGAAACGGTCGGCGAAGGCATGGACGAGAACACGATCCGCCTGCGCGAAGAAATTTCCGAACAGTACCGCGCGCTGGGCGAATTGAAAAAAATGGCCCAACTGCACGGCATGGATATCTCCAAACCGGCCGTCAATGCCAAAGAAGCGTTCCAATGGGTCTACTTCGGCTACCTCGCGGCGGTCAAAGAACAAAACGGCGCGGCGATGTCGCTCGGACGCGTCTCTTCCTTCCTGGACGTCTACATCCAGCGCGATCTGGCCGAAGGCACACTGACCGAAGAAACGGCGCAGGAACTCGTCGACCACTTCGTCATGAAACTGCGGATCGTCAAATTCCTGCGCACGCCGGATTACAACGAACTGTTCAGCGGCGACCCAACCTGGGTGACGGAATCGATCGGCGGTATGGCGGTAGACGGCACGACCCGCGTCACGAAGAGCAGCTTCCGCTTCCTGCACACGCTGTACAATCTGGGACCCGCACCGGAGCCGAACCTGACGGTTCTGTGGTCGGAGCAGCTTCCGGAAGGCTTCAAGAAATACTGCGCCAAAGTCTCGATCGAGACGAGCTCGATCCAATACGAGAATGACGACCTGATGCGTCCGATCTACGGCGACGACTACGGTATCGCCTGCTGCGTATCCGCGATGCGGATCGGCAAGCAAATGCAGTTCTTCGGCGCACGCGCCAATCTGGCCAAAACGCTGCTGTACGCGATCAACGGCGGCAAAGACGAGAAATCCGGCGAGCAGATCGGACCGGAATATCCGGCGATCACGTCCGAGTACCTCGACTACGACGAAGTCATGAAACGGTACGTGCCGATGATGGAATGGCTGTCCAAAGTGTATCTGGACGCGCTGAACATCATCCATTACATGCACGATAAATACAGCTACGAACGGATCGAAATGGCGCTGCACGACCGCGACATCCTGCGCACGATGGCATGCGGCATCGCCGGCCTGTCCGTCACCGCCGATTCCCTGAGCGCGATCAAGCACGCCAAAGTCAAACCGGTCCGCAACGAGCAGGGCATCGCGATCGACTTCGAAATCGAAGGCGAATACCCTTGCTACGGCAACAACGACGACCGCGTCGACCAAATCGCCGTGCAGCTCGTCGAGAAATTCATGGGCATGATCCGCCAGCACAAAACGTACCGCGATTCGGTACCGACCCAATCCGTGCTGACAATCACGTCGAACGTCGTCTACGGCAAAAAAACCGGCACGACGCCGGACGGCCGCAAAGCGGGCGAACCGTTCGCTCCGGGCGCAAACCCGATGCACGGCCGCGACAAAAAAGGCGCGCTCGCTTCGCTCAGTTCCGTCGCCAAACTGCCGTACGAAGAAAGCCTCGACGGCATCTCGAACACGTTCTCGATCGTGCCCAAAGCGCTCGGCAAAGAAGAAGAGACCCGCAAATCGAACCTAGTCGCGATGCTCGACGGATATTTCGGCAGCCATGCCCATCACCTGAACGTCAACGTGTTCGACCGCGAACAGCTGATGGACGCGATGGACCATCCGGAAAATTATCCGCAGCTGACGATCCGCGTATCGGGTTACGCGGTCAACTTCATCAAGCTGACCCGCGAACAGCAGATGGACGTCATCAACCGCACGTTCCACTCGAATATGTAAACCGGCCGGAACCGGCAAGCCGGCAGAGCTGAAGCGCAAGCCGTTCGCCGGACCGGATACCTGTTCCTTCATAAGATCTTATAGACGGCGCTCGCTACAGGGGAGCGCCGTTCTCCTTGAAAGGGTGAAAACGAATGAGTCACACAGGACGCATACACTCGCTGGAAACCTTCGGGACGGTAGACGGCCCGGGCATACGCTTCGTATTATTTTTGCAGGGATGCCTCATGAAGTGCCAATACTGCCATAACCCCGATACGTGGAATTTCGACGGCGGCCGGGAAATGACCGTGGACGAAGTGCTGGCCGAAATCGAGCCTTACCTGAATTATTATCGGTCTTCGGGCGGCGGACTGACCATTTCGGGCGGAGAACCGACGCTGCAGGCCGCTTTCGTGGCCGAAATTTTCCGCGAAGTCAAACAGCGCTGGGGACTGCACACAACGCTCGACAGCAACGGATTCAACAATCCCGACAAAATTCAATATTTGATGGACGTGACCGATCTCGTGCTGCTGGACATCAAGCATATCGACAACGACAAACATAAAGTGCTGACCGGCGTAAGCAACGAACAGACGCTGCGCACGGCGAAATGGCTGTCCGATCACGGCAAAAAAACGTGGATTCGCCACGTCTTCGTGCCGGGCATCCACGACGACGAGCACAATCTGCGCGACCTCGGACGTTTTATCGGGACGCTGCAGGGCGTCGAGAAATTCGAAATTCTGCCGTACCATCAAATGGGCATTTATAAATGGAAAGAACTTGGCCGGGAATACCCGCTCGAAGGCGTGAATTCGCCGACGGACGAACAGGTGCAGCGGGCCTACGCCCTCATCGAAGAAGGCCGGCGCATGCAGACCGTATAACGTTTTTGCAGGCGGGAAGACTCGGATTTGAATCGTTTGATTTTTACCGAAAACGTATGTAAATGTTAGCATGATGTTAAAGCGGCGGCTCTTCCCGACAACGGAAGGCCGCTTTTTTTTAATGATTTGCAGAAACTTTTACAAAATGCCCGCGTCTAATAGTATGTGCTTAGCGAGAGAAGGACCAAATTCAGCTATAAAGGGAGTCGTAGAATGAATCTCAAGAAAATCACGATCATCGCTTTGCTTGTTGTCGTGCAGACGGCAGCGATGCTGCCCGCAGCATCGGCCCAATCCGCATCGCAGGGCGAAACGCCGATCGTTGTGCAGGGCCAGACCGCACAACCGGAACAATCGGCACAAGAATTTACGAAAAAATTGGCCGCGCCTACGCAAAATCCGGCAGGCCAGACCGATTCGCAAGCGGCGAATCCTATAAATTCGGTACCGGCACCGAACGCGCAGCCTGCGCAGAACGAACCGGCAGTCCCGGCAGCGGTCGAAGGCCAGACCGATCCGACGCTCACGCCGCCGACGGACCAGCCGCCGACCGACGAGAACGGCACCGTGGAAGGGCAGACCGATCCGACGCTTACGCCGTCTTCGATTCCGCCGGCCACGCCGAGCGCGACGCCGCCCCCAACCAAGCCGCTTCCGACCAAACCGACCGTGCCGACCGTACCGGAGATTCCGGCGATCGATCCGGCCATTACGCTCGGAACGGACAAGCTCATTCTGACCATCAACGGCGACAAAATGTACCAGAACGGCGAAATGTATACGGCTGCACAGCCGATGGTCGCCAAAAACGGCGTCTCGTACATCGCGGTTCGCTCGTTCGTTAATCGTGTAGGACTGAAAGTTACATACGATGCGAAAACGAAAGAAACGGTCATCACCAAAGGCGCCGACGAGCTGCGCTTCAAGCTCGACAAAGACGTGTATACGGTCAACGGCGTGCCGACCAAAATGAAAGGCACTTCGTTCCAGCAAAAAAACACGTTCATGGTGCCGCTGACGTCGATCACGCAGGCGCTCGGCATTCCGTACAAAATCGATTACAAGACCAAAACGATCACGCTGACGATTTCTTCGAAACCGACGGCTTCGTTCACGGTCGAACCGCAAAAGATCATCGCGGGCCAGACGACGGTCACGTACAACACCAAATCCGAATCGCCTAGCGGATACCAGATCGTGGACGAGCGTTGGGAAGGCCGCCAGGACGTGTTTACCGATCCGGGCGTCTACACGATCACGTACTCCGTTCAGGATTCCGCCGGACAATGGAGCGATCCGTATACCCAGACGGTGACGGTCGAAGCGCCGAACGTGCCGCCGGTCGCGCAGTTCACGACCGACAAGGATACGTACCGTATGGGCGAGCCGGTCACTTACAGCGACCAGAGCTACGATCCCGACGGCAACCTGCCGGAAGCGAACAGCCGCGTGTGGGAAAACCAAAAAGGCGCTTATTTCACTCCGGGACCGCAAAGCATCACGCTGACGGTAACGGACGCAGACGGCGCGACGAACACGATCTCCAAAACGATCACGATCACGGACGAAATTTTGTACAGCCAGGACGAGTACAACGCCCTGTTCGTTCCGGTCGGCAGCAAGTTCCTGTTTGACGGCGGCAGCGTTCCGTCGATGCGCAAAGTCGAGCGCTTCAACACGTCGGAAGACGTGACGCTGTACCGCAGCAACAGCCCGGAATCTGTATTCGGAACAGGAAAAATGTACGAAGACACGCTGTCGGGCAAAGTTCGCTTCATGATCCACCATGCGAACTATACCAAGCAGAAGGTGACGATGTACGTCGTGGCGACGAACAACAACCCGACGCCGACGACGATCACGACGCTTGACAGCGGCTTCGGCGGACCGAGTCCGTTCGCGACCGCAGCCGGCAAAGTGTCCGTGCAGCGGTATCATGAATCCGTGGCGGCCGGCAACAAGAGATCGTCGGTCACGCTTCAGCCGGGCGAAAGCAAAATCGTCCTGACCGAACTGAACGCTATTCCGATGGCGGACAAAACGGTCATCTCCCTGATCGCGGACGTGGAATCCACGCAGCCGATCACGTACAGCACGCTCATGATCGATCCGAAGCTGGATCCTTACGAAGCGGCCAAGACGCTGACGACCGCTCCGCGCGACGGCGTCCATAACCGCGGCACGTATCCGCTGGCGACCAAAATCGTCGACGTCTACGAGCCGGTTGGCGGCACGACGCCGAGCAAGCTGATCATCGGCGACAACAACGACGACCCGAACCTCACCGGCACCGACGCGCCGAACAATACGCCGGAATCGAACGCGGGCAACTTCGGCGTTCTGTACAAAATCCACCTGGACAAAGTGGCGCCGAACACGCTGATCACGTTCAACGGCCGCGGCGGCAAATATGCCGGCTGGATCACCGTGAACGGGCAGCTCGTCGAATTGTCCGCGCAAAGCCTCGGCCTCGTCGGCTCCGCGCTGAACACGTCGAGCGAGACCGGCGTCGTCTACCGCACCGGCGCTTCGACCGAGAGTCTGGATCTCGAATTCACGCCGGCTCCGGGCAGCAACCTGGCCGTCAACCTGATCTTCTCGCCGCTGCCTGCGCTCAAGCAGTAACGGCCGGAAGCTTGACGGTTCCAAGCGGCATGCGCCGAGAACGACAAGCAAAAAGCACTGAAGCAAAGCCCGGTTTCCGATTTTTCGGAACCGGGCTTTGCGCCGTGCCGGGAGAAGCGCCGACATTGACTCCGTACCGGTTTTGGGGCATTATTAATGCAGGGCATTACGAATAAAGCAGCGTATGCCGCACAGGAAAAAGCCGCTACAGGCAGGAGGCGAGGGTTCACCGATGCTTTCAATGGAACGCATTATCGAGATCATGGCGGAGCAGGGGCTTCGAATTACGGATCAGCGCAAGACGCTGGCCAAGTTGTTCGCCGAGGCGCCGGGTTATCTGTCCGCCAAAGACGTCTATGACTATATGGGACAAAAATACAAAGGACTCAGCTTCGATACGGTCTACCGCAATCTGCGGGTGATGCAGGAGCTTGGCGTTCTGGAGCAGATCGTGTTCGAAGAAGGCGTGAAGTTCAAGCTGCACTGCAGCGAAGACCACCATCACCATCATATGATCTGTTTGCAGTGCGAGAAGACGTATCCGATTACGTTCTGTCCGATGCAGCTGACGGAATCGCCCGACGACTTCCAGGTAGTCAAGCACAAGTTCGAAGTGTTCGGCTACTGCAAGGACTGCCGCGAAGAAGCTTCGCTTGAACCGGTCCGTGCCGCGGCGGGGAAGCGTGAAGCGCGATGAAGATCGCCCGCCGGACGGTTCAGGGACCGATCCGTTTCTATCGCAAATTCATCTCTCCGCTGACGCCGCCGAGCTGCCGGTTCGTGCCGACCTGTTCGGCGTACGCGCTCGAAGCGATCGAGGTGCACGGCGCGGCGCGGGGAAGCTGGCTGGCCGCCAAACGGATCTCCAAGTGCCATCCGCTGCATGCGGGCGGTTACGATCCGGTGCCTCCCCGGCCGGAGCGTGATCTCCGGGCGCAGGCGCCGGAAAGCGAACAATCGAACGAAGTCCGCAGTACGCAGGCCTGAAGGCTTGACACTGCGGGCTTTTTTTCGGTATATTTTCTAATATCGTAGATCTTACGAAGATCCAATATGAAATCCGAAGAACGGATGAGTAGAAGGCGGAACCAGCAGCAGAGAACCGGGTCAGGCGCTGCAAACCGGTCTGGGAAACCCTTTGAAGATGGTCCGGGAGGAACTTTGCGCAAGCGATTCGCGAGCGCAGAGCGTGTTCCAGCGTTAATGGACGGTCGAATGCGACCGGCAGAGCCTTCGATTCGCGAGAACGAAGGGAATGTGGGTGGTACCGCGCGAGCTTCCGGCTCTCGTCCCATTGATGGGGCGGGGGTCTTTTTGATGTCTTCCGCTCCGGCGCACGCGGCTTGCCGCGGCACAATTTACGAATCAGAGGAGAGAAGCGAGCATGACGAATAACAAAAGCTTTTACATTACGACGCCGATCTACTACCCGAGCGGCAAGTTGCATATCGGGCACACGTACACGACGGTAGCTGCCGACGCGATGTCGCGTTACAAGCGGCTGCGCGGCTACGACGTACGTTTCCTGACGGGAACGGACGAGCACGGCCAGAAGATCGAGCAGAAAGCGGCGGAAGCCGGCCAGACGCCGCTCCAGTTCATCGACGGCATCGTCGACGGCATTCGCAGCCTGTGGGACAAGCTCGACATTTCGTACGACGATTTCATCCGCACGACCGAAGAACGGCATATTACGGTCGTGCAGGAAATCTTCGAACGGCTGCTCAAGCAGGGCGACATCTACAAAGGCGAATACGAAGGCTGGTACAGCATTCCGGACGAGACGTATTACACGGAATCGCAGCTGGTCGACGTCGTGCGGGACGGGAACAACAAAGTGACCGCCGGCAAAAGCCCGGAAAGCGGCCATCCGGTCGAACTCGTCAAGGAAGAATGTTACTTTTTCAAAATGAGCAAGTACGCCGACCGCCTGCTGAGCTACTACGAACAAAATCCGGGGTTCATCCAGCCGGAATCGCGCAAAAACGAAATGGTCAACAACTTCATCAAGCCGGGGCTTGAAGATCTGGCCGTCTCGCGGACGACGTTCAAATGGGGCGTACCGGTCAAAAGCGATCCGAAGCATGTCGTCTACGTCTGGATCGACGCGCTGTCGAACTATATTACGGCGCTCGGCTACGGATCGAAAGATCCGGCGCTGTTCGAGAAGTTCTGGCCGGCGGACGTGCATCTGGTCGGCAAGGACATTCTGCGCTTCCATACGATCTACTGGCCGATCATGCTGATGGCGCTCGATCTCCCGCTGCCGAAAAAAGTGTTCGGCCACGGTTGGTTCCTGACGCGCGAAGGCAAAATGTCCAAGTCCAAAGGCAATGTGATCGATCCGGTGAAGCTGATCGACCGCTACGGCCTGGACGCGCTGCGCTACTACGTCCTGCGCGAAGTGCCGTTCGGTTCGGACGGGCAGTTCACGCCGGAAAGCTTCGTCGAGCGGATCAACTCGGATCTGGCGAACGATCTCGGCAACCTGCTGAACCGGACCGTCGCCATGGTCGACAAATACGTCGGCGGCCAGGTGCCCGAATACCGCGGGCAGGTGACGCCGTTCGACGCGACGCTTGAAGAAGCGGCCGCGGCGGCCGTTGACAAGGTCGAGCAGGCGATGGACGGCATGGAATTCTCTGTCGCGCTGACCGCGATCAGCCAATTCGTCAGCCGGACGAACAAATACATCGACGAGACGCAGCCGTGGGTCATCGCCAAGGACGAGAGCTGCGCAGGCGAACTGGAATCGGTCATGCTGCATCTGATCGAGAGCCTGCGGATCGCGTCGCTGCTGCTGCAGCCGTTCCTGACGCGCGCGCCCAAGCTGATCTGGACGCAGCTCGGCATCGCGGGCGACGAAGCCGCCGCGTGGAGAAGCTGGGATTCGCTGCGCACGTTCAGCGTCATCGCGGCAGGCACGAAGCTGCAAAAAGGCGATCCGATCTTCCCGCGTCTTGACGCGGAAGTCGAAGTGGCGAGCATCGTCGAAGCGATGAGCGGCGGCAAACCGGCCGCCGCTGCGGCGCCGGAACAAGCCAAGCCGGCTTCCGAGCCGGTCGAAGCGCCCGAGGCCAAAGAAGAAATCGGCATCGAAGATTTCGGCAAAGTCGAACTGCGCGTCGCGCAGGTCATCGCCTGCGAGCCGGTCAAAAAAGCCGACAAGCTGCTGAAGCTTCAGCTCGATCTCGGCTTCGAGCAGCGTCAGGTCGTCTCCGGCATCGCGAAGTTCTACACGCCGGAAGAGCTGATCGGACGCAAAGTGATCTGCGTGACCAATCTCAAGCCGGTGAAGCTGCGCGGCGAAGAGTCCCGCGGCATGATTCTGGCCGCTTCGCACGGCGATCAGCTGACGCTTGCGACCGTGCCGGATTCGATGCCGAACGGCGCGCTCGTCAAGTAATCCCGCTTATTGCGGCCCTACCTCGGGCCGTCCGGACCGGAATTCTCCAAGCTGGAGAATTCCGGTTTTTTGCCGTTCTCTTTTCCAGGCCTATCGGGCGAAAAAAGTTGACAACCGCATACCGGACTCCTATAATCGGTAAGGTTACGATTTAATCGAGAATCTCTATCCAGATCCGCATTATATTCAGACGAAACGGAGTGTTTTCCATGCTTACCCCCAATCGATCCGCCGGACGGCTCATGCTCGTGCTGGCTTTGTCCGCGCTGCTTGTCTTGTCCGCTTGCGGACGCAATACGTCGGGAACGACGATCGTCGACGACAAAGTGAACGTCGTCACGACGTTCTACCCGATCTACGAATTCGCCGCCGAGATCGGCGGCGAAGACGCCAACGTCATCAACCTGCTGCCGACCGGCGTGGAACCGCACGACTGGACCCCGCGCGGCCAGGATATCGTCAATACGTCCAAAGCGCAGCTGTTCCTGTATAACGGAGCCGGCCTGGAAGGCTGGGTGCCCGATTTCCTCAAAGGGCTCGATTCCGGCACGCAGGTCAAAGCCGTCGAAGTAAGCCAAGGCGTCGAACTGATCACGACGGCCGAAGACGACGGGCATAACCACGGCGCCGCGGAAGACGAACATGCGCACGAAGGCGAAGCGCACGCGGAAGACGAACATGCGCACGAAGGCGAAGAACACGCGGAAGACGAACATGCCGAAGCGTCGGCCGATGCGAAGCATATCGATCCGCACACCTGGGTCAGCCCCAAATCGGCGCTGATCATGGCCGGCAATATTCGCGATGAATTGGTCGCGGCCGATCCGGCGCACAAAGCCGGCTACGAACAGCGGTACACCGGACTTGCGGACAAGCTGAAGCAGCTCGACGCCGACTTTACAGAGAAGCTGTCCGCCGTGCCGAACAAGGAGATCGTCGTCTCGCACCAGGCGTTCGGTTACCTGGCCCGCGATTACGGCCTGTCGCAGCACGCGATCATGGGCTTGTCGCCGGACGCCGAGCCGCGCGCGCAGGATATGCTGAACCTGGCCAATATGGTCAAGGAAGAAGGCATCCGCTACATTTTCTTCGAGGAACTCGTGTCCGACCGTCTGGCCAAGACGCTGGCCGGCGAAGCGGGCGTGGAGACGCTCGTGCTGAACCCGGTCGAAGGGCTGACGCAGGATCAGGCGAAGAACGGCGACGACTATTTCAGCCTGATGCAAAACAATTTGCAAAATCTGCTGCTCGCTTTACAATAAAAAGAGGTACACTATAGAAGAGAACTTATAGCATGGCACTTGATAGAATAGCAACGAAGCGTTTAACCGAAAGGAGGGATTGCCATGTCCGCCATTCCGGCATTGGACTGCCATCAGCCGATGATCGAGCTGCGCGACGTGTCTTTTTCCTACAAAGACCAGCATGTGCTCAAAGAGTTGAGTTTCAGCGTGAAGGAGCGCGACTTCGTGGGGATCGTCGGTTCCAACGGAGCCGGCAAAACGACGTTGCTCAAAATGCTCGTCGGCTTGATGCCGCCGACAAGCGGCGAGATCCGCATGTTCGGCGAACCGATCCGCCGCTTCCGCGACTGGGAACGGATCGGCTACGTGCCGCAGAAAAACGCGCTCAATATGCTGTTTCCGGCAACGGTGCGCGAAGTGGTTACGTCCGGCTTGTACACGAACAAGAATCTGTTCCGCCGTCTGACCCGCGAAGCCAAAGCGAAGCTTGACGACGCGCTGCAGGTTATGCGGATCGAGGACATCGCCGACAAACGGATCGGGCGGTTGTCGGGCGGCCAGCAGCAGCGTGTGTTTCTGGCGCGGGCGATGATCAACCAGCCGGACCTGCTCGTGCTCGACGAGCCGACGGTCGGGATCGACGCCGAGACGCAGGACGGATTTTTCGAATTGATCCGCCATATGCACCAGCATCACAACATCACGTTCCTGATGGTCTCGCACGACATCGACCGGCTGGAAGATTATTTGGGCAAGGAACCGCGGCAGCAGAACGGCAAGATCAAGTTTTTCGTGCGCCATTCGCACGATGATCTGGACTGCGCCGGGACGGACCTGCAGCATTCGCTGCCGCTCGTCCATTCCGCGGAATGAACGTAAGGAGACGGTAACTTGGAAATTTTATTCAGCGACTTTTTTCAACGCGCACTGCTCGGCGGGCTGTTGATCGGATTGACGGCGCCGCTGATCGGCATCTTTCTCGTGCTGCGGCGGTTGTCGATGATCGGCGACACGCTGGCGCATGTGACGATCGCGGGCGTGGCGCTCGGCTTCCTGATCAACGTGTATCCGCTCGTCGTCGGCCTCGTCTTCGCGGTGATCTCGTCTTTCGGGATCGAGAAGCTGCGCAGAGCCTACAAAGGCTATGCCGAATTGTCGATCGCGGTCATCATGTCGGGCGGGGTCGCGATGGCGTCGTTCCTGTTCACGCTGGGACAGGGCTATAACACCGACGTCACCAGCTATTTGTTCGGCAGCATCTATACGCTCGGACGCACCGATCTGTATCTGGTGGGCGGAGTCACGGCGATCGTCGTGGCCGTCGTCGTTATTTTCTACAAAGAGCTGTTCCTGCTGACGTTCGAGGAAGACGCGGCGGCGGTCAGCGGACTTCCGGTCAAGCTGCTCAACATGCTCATTACCGTGCTTGCGGCGCTCGTCATCAGCACGGCGATCAAGATCGTGGGCGCGCTGCTCGTCTCGGCGCTGCTGACCATTCCGGTCGCGTGCAGCCTGTTTTTGGCCAAAAGTTTCCGCATGTCCATCCTGCTGTCCGTCGTTGTGGCCGAGATCGCGGTTATCGCCGGATTGGTCATCGCGGGCATCTGGAACTTCGCGCCCGGAGCGACGATCGTACTGCTGCTCATTTTGATGCTGCTGCTGACGCTGGTCGCCCGAAGAGGATATACCGTCTGACGGATATCCTCTTTTTTTATGTCGTAAACTTGCCAATGGACCGCGAATAAAGGTATCATGGTAAGAGCTGTTTTTGGCGGACCGTGTACGTATTCGGCCTTCCGCCGACAGAACGGGACGTCCGTTTATCGGCGTCATTAACGAGGAAGACCGCGCGCCGGGCTTCTAAGTCGAGGAAAAGAGGGAAGCGGATGCCAACGCCCAGTATGGAAGATTATTTGGAGCGCATCTACCAGTTGATCGACGAAAAAGGCTATGCCCGGGTATCGGACATCGCCGAAGGGCTTGAGGTTCATCCTTCTTCGGTCACCAAAATGATTCAAAAGCTCGACAAAGACGAATATCTGGTCTACGAAAAATATCGCGGCCTCATTCTGACGAGCAAAGGCAAAAAAATCGGCAAGCGATTGGTGGACCGCCATCAGCTGCTTGAAGAATTTTTGCGTTTGATCGGCGTGGAAGAAAGCCGCATTTATCAGGACGTCGAAGGTATCGAGCATCATCTGAGTTGGGATTCGATCACGCGGATCGAGTCGCTGGTCGAATATTTCGGCCGCGATCCGAAGCGGCTCGAAGAACTCAAGGTCGTTCAGGACGAAGGAACGAGCGAATTCTAAAGAAGGCGTCTGTGGCCCCGGCACACAGATGCCTTTTTGTTTGCGCCGGCAGGGCCTCCGGGCAAGTTCCCAAAGTTTTCTTGGCGCGCCAGCGCTACAATCGGGCGGTGCGGCGCGTATAACGGTTAGCAGGATACGGGAGGTGTGAAACAAAGTCGGCGGTTTGCCCGTCAAAGAGCAGGGAGCAAACCCCGGTACGCGAAGCAAGCGGCCGGACGAAATCAATGGAAATGAGGGAAGATGCACAAATGAAATGGCGTCAAGGATTAATGGTACTGTTGGCAGTGATGCTGCTGCTCCCGGCAGGGGGCGGATTCGGAGGAAGCCGGGCTCACGCGGCTTCCGTCATCTCGATCGTTCTCGACGGACAACGGATTCAAGGAGACGTCGATCCTTATATCGTGTCGAATACGACGCTCGTGCCGATGCGGCTCGTCAGCGAAAATCTCGGCGCGCAGATTCAATGGTCGCAAAGCGACAAGGTCGTCACGATCAATCAGGGCGGCACGCTGCTGTCGATCCCGCTCGGCGCGAAAACGGCGTTTGTCAACGGCAATTCCGTTGAACTAGAAGCTCCGGTGACGAGCCTGGGCGGCCGGATCATGGTTCCGCTGCGTTTCGTCGGCCAGGGACTCGGACTGAACGTCAACTGGAACCAGGCGACGCAGACGATTACGCTGACGACGCCGGACGGTCCGGTCGGCGTGCCCGTACCCGGCGTGCCGGACAATCAGGGCAACCTGACCGCGCTGCGCGGCGCCTGGGTCGCGACCGTATCGAGTCTCGACTGGCCGTCGTCCAAAACCGCGGCGACGCAAAAAACGCAGTTCTCCGCCATGCTGGACCAACTGCAGGAGACCGGCATCAACGCCGTCTTCGTGCAGGTACGCCCGAGCGCGGACGCGCTGTACAAATCGTCGCTCGTGCCGTGGTCGAACGTCCTGACCGGCACGGCCGGCAAAGACCCGGGCTACGATCCGCTGTCGTTCATGATCGAAGAAGCGCATAAGCGCGGCATGGAATTCCATGCCTGGTTCAATCCGTTCCGCGCCAGCACGGGCACGTCGACGTCGAACCTGGCTTCGAACCACGTCGCCAAAGCGCATCCGGATTGGATCGTCAATTTCGACGGCAAACTGTATATCAATCCGGGCATTCCCGCCGCGCGCCAATCCGTCATCGACGACGTGATGGAAGTCGTGAACAACTACGATATCGACGGCGTGCATCTGGACGACTATTTCTATCCGTACGGCGAATCGTCCGCCAAGAAATTCGGCGACGACGGCACGTACAGCCTGTACAATACCGCCGCCTACAAAAACAAAGGCGACTGGCGCCGCGCGAACATCAACAGCTTCGTGCAGACGCTGGGACAGTCGATCCACGCCGTCAAAGCGGACGTGCGCTACGGGGTCAGCCCGTTCGGCGTATGGCGCAACGGTTCGAGCGATCCGCTCGGCTCCTCCACGCGCGCAGGCGTTACGGCGTACGATTCGACGTACGCGGACGCGCGCACCTGGATCAAAAACGAATGGGTCGATTATGTCGTACCGCAGATCTATTGGAGCAACGTCAACACCGCCGCCAATTACAAAACGCTTGTCGATTGGTGGGCCGATACGGTCGACGGTACCGACGTCGATCTGTATATCGGCGAAGCCGCCTACAAAGTCGGCACGTCCGAAGCCGGCTGGAGCAGCGCTTCCGAGCTGGCCGACCATCTGGCCTACACGATCGGCCGCAAAAACGTCGACGGCAATATCTTTTTCCGCGCCCAGCACCTGCTGTCGGGCAAAGTGAAAAGCACGCTGCAGCAGTATTGGGCCAACTGAGCCGAACGGCACGTCGATACGCCAAAAAAGCACGATAAAAAAGAGAGAGCGGAAAGTCCGCTCTCTCTTTTTGGTGCTCCGGCATCTCGCAGAGCTTTTAGTGAAACTTCGGAATATCGTCTTCGTCTTTGCCTTTGCGGCCTTCGATCACCTGAAACGGATAGTTTTTCCGCTTTTTCGGATTTTTCGCCGGCAAGGCCGGCGCTTTGCCCGGGCGGGCAGGCGCGGCTTTCGCCGAACCGGAAGACGACATGCGCGCCATCTTCTCCTGCGTGCGGGCCGAAGGTTTGATCTTCGGCTGTCTGCCGCCGCCTGTCGAGCGGAATCCGCCGGGGCGGCGCGAATTCGGAAGGAAGAAGTACAGCAGGGCGACTACCGCGATGATGACGATCGGAATCAACCATGTAATGGACGGATTCATCAAGATTTGAACGATGCCAAGCGCGGCAAGCGCGAGAATCACGAAGCCGGCGGCTCCCGGTTTTTTCATAAGGCATCAACCCTCCAGCGGATCGAGTATGGCGTCCGGCACCGAAGCGGGGGCGCCTTGTTTGGCATAGACGGCATCGAGTTCGCGCATCCGGTTGAACGACGCGATCGACACTTCAACCTGCTCGTCGGTCGGTTCTTTGGTCGTCAGCAGCTGCAGCCACAGTCCCGGGTAACCGAGATAGCGGAGCACCGGTACGTCGCGCAGCGCGTTCGTGAACTTCAGGAATTCGAACGACACGCCCATGACGACCGGCAGCAGCAGCAGGCGCTGAACGACGCGCTCGGCGAGGGAATCCCAGGTGAACAGGGAGTAGATCAGAACGCCGATGATGACCGTCAGCATAATGAAGCTGCTGCCGCATCGGTAATGGAGCCGGGTATACTTTTGCACGTTTTCCGGAGTCAGCTCTTCGCCGGCTTCGAACGCGCTGATGACTTTGTGCTCGGCTCCGTGATATTGGAACAGCCGTTTGACGATCGGCGTGAGCGAGATCAGGTACAGATACAGCAGCAGCAGGATCAGCTTGATGCCGCCTTCTGTCAGGTTGTGGTAGATTTGATGTTCGAACGCGCCTTTGAACAGAAATTGTTCGACGAAGACCGGGACGAGCGTGAAGACGACTTTGCCGACGATAAAAGAAAGGATTGCCGCGGCCGTCACGCCGATGATGGCGCCGAGTCCGAGTTTGGCTTCGCCTTTTTTGTTCTTCGCTTTCAATTCTTCGCGTTCTTCGGGCGTCATCTCGTCGTCGGCGTAGGCGTCGAACGAATAGTTGAGATGCTTGGAGCCTTTGACGCTGGAATCGATCAGGCTGACGAGTCCGCGCAGCAGCGGGATTTTGCGCAGCGAGCGCACCCAGCCTTTTTCTTCGCGGGGCACTTCGAGGAAAGTGATCTCCCCGCTCTTGCGGCGTACCGCGGTGACGTTCACGTGCCTGCCGCCGAACATGACTCCTTCGATTACGGCTTGTCCGCCGTAGGCGACGGGAGCGGATTTTTCAGACAAAACCTTCACCTTCCTAAACGTTTTAAAATACCCCGTGGGGCGTATGGTCCGCGCCGGGCCGCAAACGGCCCGACCTGCCGGCACGAGCGAGAAGCGAAGCCGGGCCGGAGACATTTCTTTTCATTGTATCGGATTTTATCCGTAAATACCAGCGAACAGGCGGCTTCGCCGCCAAGCGGGCCCGTGCCGGAAAAGGCTTCTCAGAGGGGGTACGCATATGATAGAATGTACTGTGGTAATTTCGCTTGAAGCTCTGGAAAATACGAACTGAATAGGTTCACCGGGAAAGAGGAGAAAATATGCAGCAGCGTGTAAGCAAATTGCGCGAAGCGATGTCCGCCCAGGGCGTCGGCGCGATGTTTGTAGCCAGTGACATTAATCGTCGTTACCTGACCGGATTCACGGGTTCCGCCGGATACGTGTTGATTACCGAAACGGACAGTTATTTACTGACCGATTTCCGTTATATGACGCAGGCGCCGCAGCAGGCCCAGGGTTTTGACGTGGTCGAGCATGCGCCGAAGGTGATGGAAACGGTTAAAGAATTGTTGGGGGCCGCGACCAAACTCGGTTTCGAGCAGGAACATGTCACATTTGCGACGTACCAAAACTACCGGGAAGCGCTTGAAGGCGTCGAACTCGTGCCGGTGTCGGGTCTTGTGGAAGGCCTGCGCATCTTCAAGGACGAGGGCGAGCTTGCCATCATGCGCGAAGCGGCGGCGTTGGCCGACCGGACTTTCAGTCATATTCTGACGAAGATCCGCGCGGGCGTTACCGAGCGCGAGCTTGATTTGCAGATGGAAATGTTCATGCGCGAAAACGGGGCGACGTCTTCGTCGTTCGACACGATCGTCGCTTCGGGCGAACGGTCGGCGCTTCCGCACGGCGTGGCCAGCTCGCGCGTGCTGCAGGGCAACGAATTCATCACGTTCGATTTCGGCGCCCTGCTGAACGGGTACTGTTCCGACGTGACCCGTACCGTCGTGCTCGGCGAAGCGAGCGACCGGCACCGCGAGGTGTATAACATCGTGCTCGAAGCACAGTTGAACGCGCTCGACAAGATTCGTCCGGGCATGACCGGCCGCGAAGCGGACGCGCTCACCCGCGACATCATCTCGTCGTACGGTTACGGCGACAACTACGGCCACAGCACGGGCCACGGCCTCGGCATGGAAGTGCACGAGAGCCCGCGCCTGTCGAAGCTCAGCGACGATATCCTCAAGCCGGGCATGGTCGTGACGGTGGAGCCGGGCATTTATATTCCGGGCTTCGGCGGCGTACGGATCGAAGACGATATCGTGATTACCGAAACGGGAATCGAGATTATCACTTCTTCGACCAAAGATCTTCTCCTTCTGCCTCTGGCATAAGGCAATCCAGAATCGGCATCAACCAGGCAACCATTCCAAGGAGGAATCCTCTATGATCTCAGTTAACGATTTTAAAACAGGCCTGACCGTCGAAGTCGACGGCGACATCTTCACCGTAATCGAATTCCAGCACGTCAAACCGGGCAAAGGCGCGGCATTCGTACGCTCCAAGCTCAAAAACCTGCGCAACGGCAACACCGTTGAGCGCACGTTCCGCGCCGGCGAGTCGATCGGCCGCGCGCAGATCGAAAACCGCGGCGTGCAGTACCTGTACGCAAGCGCACAGGATCACACGTTCATGGACAACGAGACATACGACCAGTTCACGTTGACCAGCGACCAGCTCGAATGGGAACTCAAATTCCTGCGCGAGAACATGAACGTGCACATCATCAGCTACAAAGGCGAGATTCTCGGCATCAACCTGCCGACGAGCGTCGAGCTCAAAGTCGTCGAAACGGAGCCGGGCATCAAAGGCAACACGGCGACGGGCGCTTCCAAAAGCGCGAAGCTCGAAACGGGCCACAGCGTTCAGGTGCCGTTGTTCATCAACGAAGGCGACGTGCTGCTGATCGATACGCGCGAAGGCAAATACATTTCCCGCGCGTAGTCTTTCGATCTTGGGCGACGACCGGCCACGGCGTTCGTTTTGGACGATGTTCGGTTTTGACGATATTCGCTTGTATCGGCCGCAAGCTTCCGCTTGCCGGCCGCCTGCTCTCCGTCCGCTTTGCGGCGCGGAGAGTTTTTTTATGCAGGTTATACATAGGAACGATCGGAAAATACAAACAATTTGCAGAAAAAACAATGGAAGCGCGAAGCGGTTTCGTATTATACTCATTTAAAGCGATAAAATAGACCGGAGCGGTCCTCGCACGGACGTACAAACAGCTCCGGAAATACGCGGGGGAGTGAACACGTTTTGTCATTATTCGTCATGAAATTCGGCGGCAGTTCCGTCGGCGATACCGAGCGTATGCAGCGGGTCGCCAAGCGGGTCGCCGAGAAAAAAGAAGAAGGACACGGCTGCGTCGTCGTCGTATCCGCGATGGGCGACACGACCGACGACCTGATCGATACGGCCAAGCGGCTGAGCGACAATCTGCCGGCCCGGGAGATGGACATGCTGATGACGACGGGAGAGCAGATCTCGATCTCGCTGCTGTCGATCGCTATTCAGGCCATCGGCCACGAAGCGGTCTCGTTTACCGGCTGGCAGGCGGGCTTCGAGACGGAAGCCAACCACGGCAGCGCCCGGATCACGAACATTCGTCCGGATCGGGTGTTGAAAGCGCTGGAAGACGGCAAAATCGTTATCGTCGCCGGCTTCCAGGGCATGAGCGAAGACGGCGAGATCACGACGCTCGGACGCGGAGGCTCCGATACGACCGCCGTGGCGCTGGCCGCGGCGATCCAGGCCGACGCCTGCGAGATTTACACGGACGTCGACGGTATCTATTCGACCGATCCGCGGATCGTCAAATGCGCGCGCAAGCTGCCTTCGATTTCGTACGACGAGATGCTGGAACTCGCGAATCTCGGCGCGGCGGTGTTGCATCCCCGCGCCGTGGAATACGCCAAGCACAACAGCGTCCGCCTGATCGTCCGTTCGAGTTTTAATTATAATGAAGGAACCGTAGTGGAGGAGGAGTCGAGCATGGAACAGGGAGTGGTGGTAAGCGGGATCGCTTACGATAAAAACGTGGCGCGGATCAGCATTTTGGGCGTATCCGACGTGCCGGGCGTGTTGGCCGGATTGTTCGGGGCGCTGGCAGCGGAGCGCGTGGACGTCGACATCATCGTGCAGAGCGGGTCGCAGGGCGGCACGGCCGACTTCTCCTTCACGGTGAACGGCTCCGAAGTGGAACGGGCGCTTCAGGTCATCGAAAGCACGCGAGGCAAAGTGCCTTACCGCGAATTGACTTCCGAGACGGAACTTGTCAAAGTCTCGATCGTCGGCGCCGGCATGGTCAGCCATCCGGGCGTGGCCGCGGAAATGTTCCGGGTCATCTCGGATCAGGGCGTCAGCATCAAAATGGTCAGCACGTCGGAGATCAAAGTCTCCTGCGTGATCGAAGGCGAGAAAGTCAAAGACATCATCGCGGCGCTGCATACGGCCTATAACCTGGATGCCCAGGAACAGGCTTTCGTGGGCGGTCCGCAGGACCGGCGTTAATTCGGCCGATGATAGCGTTTCACCGGCATTTTGTGGGCGGGTTTCTCCTTCGGGAGACCGCCCTTTTTATTTTGCAAGGTTGTGATATAATACATAACGTTAGTTAAACGGCTTACCGTGCGTTTACAAAGCGCTGCACCATTTTACCCGCACAAGCCTGAAAATGTTAAGGAGCGTGCCCGAATGTTTAAAATAAGCGAAATCAAAGAACTTATCGAACTGCTCGACCGGACTTCGGTTCAAGAATTGGAACTGGAGGAAGAAGGCACGCGCGTCGTCATCCGCAAAGGCAGCCGTATCGACGCTTCGGCCCTGCAGTTTGCCGTGAACGCGCAGCAGCCCCAGGCGCAGACGGTCCAAGCGCCAAGCGCGCCGGCCGCGGCGGTGCCTGCCCAGGCATCGGCACCCGACGAGTCTTTACATAAAATCGTCTCCCCGATGGTCGGCACGTTCTACGCTTCGCCGTCCCCGGATGCCGATGCCTATGTAAACGCGGGCAGCCGCGTCAACGAGAAATCCGTCGTCTGCATCATCGAAGCGATGAAGCTCATGAACGAGCTGCTGGCCGAAGTCAAAGGCGAGATCGTGGAAGTGCTGGCCGAGAACGGACAGCTCGTCGAATACGGACAGCCGCTGTTCCTGGTCAGATCGGAATGAGTCAAGCGCAAGCGGAAGGAGGACGCATCGATTTGGAAACGACGAAATTCAACAAGATTCTGATCGCCAACCGCGGCGAAATCGCTGTGCGGATTATTCGCGCGTGCCGCGAAATGGGCATCTCGACGGTGGCGGTCTATTCCGAAGCCGACCGCGATTCGCTGCATGTCCGCCTGGCCGACGAAGCGTACTGCATCGGGCCGACGGCGTCCAAAGACAGCTACCTGAACTTCACGAACCTGATGAGCATCGCGACGCTGACCGAATGCGACGCCGTGCACCCGGGTTACGGATTCCTCGCGGAAAACGCCGACTTCGCGGAAATTTGCGAATCGTGCAACATTACGTTTATCGGCCCTTCGCCGGACAGCATCACCAAGATGGGCGACAAAGCGGTAGCCAAGTTGACGATGCAAAGCGCGGGCGTTCCGGTCATTCCGGGTTCCGACGGTCTGGTCGAAGACCTGGACGAAGCGATCCAGATCGCGCGCGGCATCGGTTATCCGGTTATCATCAAAGCGACCGCGGGCGGCGGCGGCAAAGGCATTCGCCTGGCCGAAGACGAAGACACGCTGCGCCAGCAGATCGTGGCTGCCCAGCAGGAGGCGGAGAAAGCGTTCGGCAACGCCGGCGTCTATCTGGAGAAATTCCTCACCGGCATGAAGCACGTGGAAATCCAGCTGATCGCCGACAAGCACGGCAATGCGGTACATTTGGGCGAGCGGGACTGCTCCGTGCAGCGCCGCCGGCAAAAATTGGTCGAAGAAGCCCCTTGTTCGATCATCTCCGAAGAAGTGCGGACAGCGATGGGCGCGGCGGCGGTACGCGCCGCCCATGCGGTCAACTATTCCGGCGCGGGCACGCTCGAGTTCCTGCTCAGCCCGGACGGCAGCTTCTACTTCATGGAGATGAATACCCGGATTCAGGTCGAGCATCCGGTGACCGAGATGGTCACGGGCGTCGATCTGATCCAGGAGATGATCTCGGTCGCCGAAGGCAATCCGCTGTCGTTCACCCAAGAGGACGTGACGATCAACGGCTGGTCGATCGAATGCCGGATCAACGCCGAAGATCCGGATCGCAACTTCATGCCGGCTCCGGGCAAGATCAGCTTCTATCTGCCTCCGGGCGGACCGGGCGTGCGGGTGGACAGCGCCGCTTACCAGGGCTATACCATTCCGCCGTTCTACGATTCCATGATCGCGAAGCTGATCGTCTGGGCGCCGACGCGCACGCAGGCCATCGCCAAAATGAAGCGGGCACTGGCCGAATTCGCCGTCGAAGGCATCGCGACCACGATCCCGTTCCACCAGCGTCTGCTGAATCACGAAACGTTCGTACGCGGCGATTTCGACATCAAATTCCTTGAAGAAAACGAAGTCTGAACGTGACAAACGCCGTTTGTCACATCGGGCGGCAAATGCTATATTTAAGGAATAAATAATCCATAAGGTGGATGGTATCGAATATGAGCAGCTTACCTACAGAATTTGAACGGACGGAGATCGGCGAGATCCAGATCGCGCCCGAAGTGATCGAAGTGATCGCGGGACTGGCGACGATCGAGGTGGAAGGGATCGCGGGCATGAGCGGCGGCTTCGCGGGCGGCATTGCCGAGCTGCTGGGACGCAAGAACCTGTCGAAGGGCGTCAAGGTCGAAGTGGGCCAACGCGAAGCGGCGGTCGACGTATCGGTTATCGTGGAGTACGGTTCCCGCTTGCCGGAAGTGGCCGGTGCGGTGCAGCGCAACGTCAAGCGTTCGATCGAGATGATGACCGGCTTGTCCGTCATCGAAGTGAACGTGCATGTGCACGACGTGCAGTTCAAAGCCAAAACGGTCGAAAGCCGTTCCGAAGAGCTCGAACTGGGCATTCCCCGGGTGAAATAACGTTTTTCCGACCCCCGACCCGCAAAGTCGGGGTTTACTACCGTTTGGAGGGGGCTTAGCCGTACGTGGCAAAAATAGTGGACCGTCTGCTGCTGTTTCTATACAGCCTAACGATTTTGATTCTGAGCATTTTGGCCATCCTCCTGCTGAGCCGCTCGATCCGGGTTCCGATCGATTTCCGGTTCGACCTGCCGACGATGTCGATTCTGGTCGCCGGCCTTGCCGTGCTGATCCTGATCAGCCTGCGGATGCTGTACGTGTCGCTGCGCCGCAGCCGCGCGAACCTGCATTCCGTCGACCAGCGGACCGATCTGGGCGAGATCCAGATCTCGCTGGAGACGATCGAGAATCTGTCGCTCAAAGCGGCGTCCCGCGTGCGCGGCGTCAAAGATCCGCGTACGCGGATTCGTATGACCGACCCGGGACTTGTGATCGAGATCCGCACGGTCGTCGACGGGGAATATCCGATTCCCGCGCTGACCGCGGAAATCCAGCGCGGCGTCAAAGAATTCGTGCATGAAATCACGGGCATTCCGGTGGCTTCGGTCTCGGTCTACATTGCCGGAGTCATGCAGCCCCAGGCGTTCAAAAGCCGGGTGGAATAGGAGAGGGCGCCGATGAAATGGAGTGAAATCTGGACCGTGTACGGAGGCCGCTTGGCCTGGACGGCCGCCGGCTTGTTTTTCGGCCTGCTGTATCTGGCGGTCGGATTCTGGCACATGCTCGTGGTGGCTCTGCTGACGCTGCTCGGCTACGGAATCGGAAGCCGCAAAGACCGGCGCGCCGGTCCGCTGCTTCCGTGGGGCGAACTGCGCGCCCGGCTCATGGAGCGCTGGCGCCCGTTTCGCTAAATCCTTCGCAAGACGCTGTATCCGCTGCCGCACGCGCGCCGGCCGGGAAGTTCCGGCCGAGCGTTTTTGCCTGAATCGGGGTTGAAGGTCCCGAAGGCGCGCGAACGAACGGAGCGAAAGCCTGTGAGACGTTTTTACGCCGGACATGAAGAACGGCTTGCTGTCCGTCTTCCAAGCAAGGCAGGCGGCGTTTCCGACCGGAAGGGAAGGCTTAACGGCCGAACTTTCCGGCGGAAACCCAAGCTTTTCGGGACGGGAGAAGCGTTTCACAGGTTTTTGCATGTTCAGGAGTACCGTAACATTCATATAAACCGACAGAACAACAGATAGCGGGAGGGACCCATGAAAAGAAGATTGGGAAGAGAATTGGCTGTACAAAGCCTGTACCAGATGGAAATGAACGAGGTGGCGGCATTCGACGCCGTGTCGATGCTGATTTCGGAAGCCGGGGACGAAAACGAAGGCGAAGTGAAACTGGAAGACGCCGACCGGCTGGCCGAATACGTGCTGGCGCTCGTAAACGGCACGTGGACGCACAAAGCGGCGATCGACGACCTGCTCGGCGTGTATCTCAAAGGCTGGCAGATCAGCCGCCTGTCGCGCGTGGATCGCCAAATCCTGCGCCTTGCTTCGTACGAAATGATTTTCGCCGAAGAAGTGCCTGCCAAAGTCGCCGTCAACGAAGCGATCGAATTGTCCAAACACTTCGGCACCGACGAGTCGGGCAAGTTCGTCAACGGCGTGCTCGGCAAAATGATCCAGGACGCCGACGAGCTCAAAAGTAAGTTGAAGTAATCGAAAAATCCCCACCTACCTCACATAGACCCACTTTTAAAGGAGAGAAAACCATGACGACAGCCCAAATTATCAGCGGAAAACAAGTATCGGACGAAATTCGCCAGAATCTGAAAACCGAGGTCGAAGCCCTTGCCGCCAAAGGCTGCGTGCCGGGCCTCGCCGTCGTGCTCGTCGGGGAAGATCCGGCCTCCCAGGTCTATGTGCGCAACAAAGCCAAAGCGTGCGAAGACCTCGGCTACCATTCCGAAGTGCATCGCCTGGAATCCGATACGTCCGAAGAAGACCTGCTTGCGCTCGTGCACAAGCTGAACGCACAAGAAAACATCAACGGCATTCTCGTGCAGCTTCCGCTGCCGAAACATATCGAAGAAAAAGCGGTCATCAACGCGATCTCCCCGGAAAAAGACGTCGACGGCTTCCATCCGATCAACGTGGGCAACCTGATGATCGGCGACGACAGCCTGCTGCCGTGCACGCCGGCCGGCGTAATCGAGCTGATCAAGCATACCGGCATCGAAATGTCCGGCAAGCATGCCGTCGTTATCGGCCGCAGCAACATCGTCGGCAAGCCGGTATCGCTGCTGCTTCAGCGCGAGAACGCGACCGTGACGATGTGCCATTCGCGTACGGCCAACATGAAAGAGCTGACGCGCCAGGCCGATATTCTGGTCGTGGCCGTCGGCCGCGCCAACTTCGTCGACGCTTCCTACATCAAGCCGGGCGCCGTCGTGATCGACGTGGGCATCAACCGTCTGGAGACCGGCAAGCTGGCCGGCGACGTGGACTTCGAATCGGCAAGTTCCGTATCGGGCCCGATTACGCCGGTACCGGGCGGGGTCGGTCCGATGACGATCACGATGCTGATGAAAAATACGCTGCTTGCCGCCAAGCGCGCGCACGGCTTGTCGTAAGCGGGAGGTTCCGGCATGGAGCAGCGCATACTGTCGATCCAGGAGCTGAACCGGTATATCCGCCAGAAGTTCGAAGCGGACCCGCTGCTGCCTGAAGTGTGGGTGCGCGGCGAGATTTCGAATTTTACGCATCATTCGAGCGGACATATGTATTTTACGCTAAAAGACGCCGGCAGCCGTGTGCGGGCGATCATGTTCGCTTCGCACAACAAGCGGCTGCCGTTTATTCCGCGCGAAGGCACGCGCGTCATCGCGCAGGGCAGCGTCTCGGTGTTCGAGCGCGACGGCCAATACCAGCTGTATCTGACCCAGATGCAGCCGGACGGCGTCGGCAGCCTCTATCTGGCCTACGAGCAGCTCAAGCAGAAGCTGGAGACCGAAGGACTGTTCGACGACAGCGGCAAGCGCCAAATTCCGGCGCTGCCCAAAGCGATCGGCGTCATCACCTCGCCGACGGGCGCGGCCGTGCGGGACATCCTGACGACGCTCGGCCGCCGGTTCCCCGGCGTGCCCGTCATGCTGTATCCGGCGCTGGTGCAGGGCAAGGAAGCCGCCGCGTCGATCGTGCGCGGGATCCGCATCCTGAACCGGCTCGGCGAAGCCGAAGTGCTGATCGTCGGCCGCGGCGGCGGATCGCTCGAAGAACTGTGGGCTTTTAACGAAGAGATCGTCGCCCGGGCGATCTACGATTCGGCCATTCCGGTCATCTCGGCCGTCGGGCACGAGACCGACTTCACGATCGCCGACTTTGTCGCCGATCTGCGGGCGGCGACGCCGACCGCCGCCGCGGAACTCGCGGTGCCGGATCGGCGCGCGCTGCAGCATCGCGTCGCCCAGCAGCAGGAGCGGCTGCGCGGCGCCCTGCTGCGCCGGGCCGCGCAGGAGCGCGAGCGTCTGGCGCGCCTGCAGCGCTCCGCCGTGCTGCGGCAGCCGCAGCGCGCCCTTCAGCCGCATGCGCAGCGGCTGGACGGGCTGACGCGGCGCCTCACGGCGCGGACCGAAGCCCGCTTCGCCTCGGGCCGGGACAAGCACGCGCGCCTGCACGGCAGGCTGTCGCGCTTCTATCCGGGCGCTCAGCTGCAGCTCGCTTCGCGCCAGCTCGGCGGGCTGGACGGCCGCCTGAACGCGGCCATGACCGCCGCCGTCAAGGACGGGCGCCAGCGGCTGCTGGGCAGCCTGCGCCAGCTCGACGCCCTGAGCCCGCTCAAGGTGATGGCGCGCGGCTACAGCCTCGTCTACGACGAAGCCGGGCAGAAGCTGATCAAATCGGTACGCGAGGTAGCCGAGGGCGACGGGATCGTCGTCCGGGTGAACGACGGAAGCCTCGAATGCCGGGTTATTCAAACGACGGAGGAGGACAATCGAAGTGGAGCCTAATGCCGAACATCACAATCCTGCGGGAGCGTCCGACGCAGCGACGGGCGCCGAACTGAATTTCGAACAAGCGATGGACCAGCTAGAGCGGATCGTCGCCGAGCTTGAACAGGGCGACGTACCGCTGGAGAAAGCGATCGACCTGTTTCAGCGGGGCATGCAGCTGTCGCAGCTGTGCGGCCAGAAGCTGGAGCAGGTGGAACGCAAAATCGAAACGATCGTGGAAGAAGACGGACAGCTTCGACGCCGGAACTTTGCGGGCGAAGCGGAAAGCGGGGACAACTTTTGAACAGCGTATTCGCGCTTGAACCGTATATGAGAGACGTGTCGTCCGAGCTGGAGAGCTATTTTGCCGAAGCGTTTCCGGCCGACTGGGACATGCCGCCCGCGCTGCTGGAATCGATGCGGTATTCGCTCGATGCCGGCGGCAAACGGCTGCGTCCCCTGCTCGTGGTAGCGGCGTGTGAAAGTCTCGGCGGCAGCCGGGCGGCGGCGATCCGCGTCGCGGCCGCCGTCGAGATGGTGCACACGTATTCGCTCGTGCACGACGACCTGCCGGCGATGGACGACGACGACCTGCGCCGCGGCAAGCCGACGAACCACAAAGTGTTCGGCGAAGCGATGGCGATCCTCGCCGGCGACGGCCTGCTGACGCATGCTTTTTATGTGGTGTCTTCGCTGGCCAGAGACGGCCTGCTGCCGGCCGAGGCGGCGATCGGGATCGTGTCCGATCTGGCGGAATACGCCGGACCGCGCGGCATGGTGGGCGGCCAGGTGGCCGACATGGAAGGCGAGCAGGGCACGACGGACCTTGCGCGGCTGGAGTATATCCATCTGCACAAGACGAGCGACCTGATCATGTTCTCGCTGCTTGCGGGCGGGCGCACGGCCGGAGCGACGCCGCTTCAACTCGACGCGCTGCGTACGTTCGGCCGCGGCATCGGGCTGGCGTTCCAGATTCAGGACGATATTCTGGATCTGGTCGGCGACGAGAGCAAGCTGGGCAAAAAAACGCAAAGCGACGTCAAAATGGAAAAAGTGACGTATCCGTTTTTCCTCGGCATCGACAAGTCGCGCGAAGAAGTGCGGCGCCTCAGCGAAGAGTCCAAAACGGCCGTGCTGGGAGCGGGTCTTGAGCGTACCGACATCCTGCTGGCTATCGCCGATTATTTGGTGGAACGGGACCGTTAAGAGGTCCCGGAGGAAGCGGACTCCGGTTTCGCTGCTCGCTTGCTTGGGTATTGAAGAACAGAAGAACGGACAGCGCCCGGCGCATAAGCCGATGCTTCAAATTGGCTTTGTTTGCCGAAAAACGATATAATACCGATACTACGCGTGCTCGAAAAACGCTTCGCGGCGTTCAGGCGAGCCCGCCTATACCTAATCGTGCGCGACCGAATTCAGGAAAATGAAGGAAAGCGGGGAATGACACATGCTCCTTCCACAAATCAACCAACCCGGCGATCTGAAGAAGCTGCCGTCCGAACAACTCGCGCCGCTGGCGCAGGAAATTCGCCAATTTTTAATCGAAAATCTCTCGGTGACCGGAGGCCATTTGGCTTCCAATTTGGGCGTGGTCGAGTTGACATTGGCTTTGCATTACTGCTACGAGAGTCCCAAAGACAAGTTTATTTTCGACGTGGGCCATCAGGCTTACGTGCACAAGATTTTGACGGGCCGGCAGGACCGGTTCGATACGCTGCGCAAGTACAAGGGCCTGTGCGGCTTCGTCAAGCGCGCCGAAAGCGAACACGACGTCTGGGAAGCGGGCCACAGCAGCACGTCGCTGTCCGCGGCGATGGGCATGGCGATGGCGCGCGACCTCAAGGGCGAGAGCAACAAAGTGGTCGCGGTGATCGGAGACGGCGCGCTGACCGGCGGTATGGCGTTCGAAGCGCTGAACCATATCGGCCATGAGAAAAAGAACCTGCTCGTCGTCCTCAACGACAACGAGATGTCGATCGCGCCGAACGTCGGCGCGATGCACAACTACCTGAGCCGCGTCCGCTCGGACCGCCATTATCTGCGCGCCAAAGACGACGTCGAATCGCTGATCAAGAAAATTCCGGCGATCGGCGGCAAGCTTGCGCGCACGGCGGAAAAAGTCAAAGACAGCCTCAAATATATGATGGTGCCGGGCGTTCTGTTCGAAGAGCTGGGCTTCAAATACATCGGTCCGATCGACGGACACGACCTGCCGACCCTGATGGAGACGTTCCGCCAGTCGGACAACGTCGACGGCCCGGTGCTTGTCCATATCGTGACGACCAAAGGCAAAGGCTACAAACCGGCGGAAGCCGATTCGCATAAATGGCACGGCATTTCGCCGTACAAGATCGAGTCCGGCAAGACGCTCAAGTCGGCCGGCAACCCGATGTATACCGAAGTGTTCGGCAGCACGCTGATCGAATTGGCCGAGCAGGACGAGCGGATCGTCGCCGTCACGCCGGCCATGCCGGGCGGTTCCGGACTGATGGAATTCGCGGCGAGATTCCCGAAACGGATGATCGACGTGGGCATCGCCGAGCAGCATGCCGCGACGCTGTGCGCCGCGATGGCGATGGAAGGCATGAAGCCGGTCTTCGCCGTCTATTCGACCTTCATGCAGCGTGCCTACGACCAGATCGTGCACGATATTTGCCGGCATAACGCCAACGTCATGTTCGCGATCGACCGGGCGGGCTTTGTCGGCGCGGACGGCGAGACGCATCAAGGCGTGTACGATATCGCCTTCCTGCGCCATATTCCGAACATGGTGCTCATGATGCCCAAAGACGAGAACGAACTGCGTCATATGATGAAAACGGCGCTGGATTACGACAAAGGGCCGATCGGCTTCCGTTATCCGCGGGTCAACGGCCTGGGCGTTCCGCTCGACCAACAGCTCAAGGCTATTCCGATCGGCAGCTGGGAAACGGTGCGCGAAGGCGACAACTGCGCGATTCTGGCCGTCGGACCGATGGTCCAGACCGCTTTGGCCGCCGCCGAACTGCTCAAGTCGTCGGGCATTCAGGCGAGTGTCGTCAATGCGCGCTTCCTGAAGCCGCTTGACGAGAAGATGCTGACCGATCTCGCCGATCGCGGCGTCAAGCTGCTCGTGATGGAAGAAGCTTCGCAGGCCGGCGGCCTGGGCAGCGCGGTGCTCGAATTTTACGCATCGCACGGCATCAGCCACGCCGAAGTGCGTATTCTGGGCGTGCCGGACTGCTTTATCGAGCACGGCAGCATCAAGGAACAGCAGCAGGAAGCCGGCCTGACGGCCGAGCATGCCGCCGATCTCGTGCGCGAGAGCGTAACGGGCAGCCGCCTCGCGCTCAAAAGCGGTCTTCCTTCCTAAAAGGAGCACCGTGCGCTGCGGCGTTCGTATTTTACACAGAAAGAGAGCCTGATTATGGCCGCGCAAAAAGACAAGATCGAAAAAGAACGTATCGACGTCCTGCTCGTCGAGCAGGCGTATTACGAAAGCCGGGAGAAAGCGAAGGCCGCCATTATGGCGGGCCTCGTTTTTGCCGATAACGAACGAATCGAGAAGCCGGGCATGAAAGTGTCGCGGGAAGCGGCGCTGCACGTCAAAGGCTCCGTACATCCGTACGTCAGCCGCGGCGGCCTCAAACTCGAAAAAGCGCTCAAAAATTTCGAAATCGGGATGCAGGACCGCGTGATGCTCGATATCGGGTCTTCGACCGGCGGCTTCACCGACTGCGCCCTGCAAAACGGGGCTTCTTACGTGTACGCGATCGACGTCGGCTACAACCAACTTGATTGGTCGCTGAGAAACGACGAACGCGTCTGCGTCATGGAACGGACGAATTTCCGCTATATGACGCCCGAAGAACTGACAGGACCCCGGCCGGATTTTGCGAGCATCGACGTCTCGTTTATTTCCCTGCGCCTCATTTTGCCTCCGCTGCTTCAACTGCTGAAACGTCCGGCCGAAGTGGCCGCGCTGATCAAGCCGCAGTTCGAAGCCGGACGCGACAAGGTGGGCAAGTCGGGCGTCGTCCGCGACCGCAAAGTGCATGAAGACGTATTGAACCAAGTGCTGACTTTTGCCAATGCTCTGGGCTTCGAGATCGGAGGCTTGACCTTCTCGCCGATTACCGGCGGCGAAGGCAACGTCGAATTTCTCGCTTATCTGAAGCTGCCGGAAGGAGAAACGGCTCCGCTCGGCGAAGAAGTCATTCGGGAGTTGGCGTCGAATACCGCGGCGGAAGCCGCCCGGACTTTTCACAGAAACTCATCCGCCGAACGGTGAGTTTCTTTGCGTTGAACGCGTTTATTCATATTTTGCATAACGAAGGGGGAGTCTTATGAAGGGACAACGGCATATCAAGATCCGGGAGATCATCTCCAGCCGCGACATCGAGACGCAGGACGAACTGGTTGCCGCGCTGCGGTCTTCGGGATTCCAGGTGACGCAGGCGACGGTATCTCGCGATATCAAGGAACTGCTGCTGATCAAGGTTCCGCTGGACGACGGCCGGTACAAATATTCGATGCCGACCGATCAGCGCTACAATCCGGTACAGAAGCTCAAGCGCGCGCTCGTGGACAATTTCGTCCATATCGATCACTCGGCCAACCTGGTCGTGATGAAATGTTTGCCGGGCACGGCCAACTCGATCGCGGCGCTGCTCGATAATATGGAGTGGTCGGAAATCATGGGTACGATCTCGGGCGACGACACGATCCTGCTGATCTGTCGCGAACCGGAGAACAGCCAGACGGTGATCGGCCAAATTATGGGATTCATTTCCTAAATTCTATTGAGGTGAGTGCATGCTAGTCGCATTGTCCATTCGCAATCTCGCCGTCGTCGAATCCGTCGACGTTCATTTTTATCAAGGATTTCACGTGCTGTCCGGGGAAACGGGAGCCGGCAAGTCGATCGTGATCGACGCGCTGGGCCTGATCTCCGGCGGCCGCGGGTCTTCGGACCTGATTCGGTACGGAGCCGACAAAGCGGAGATGGAAGCGCTGTTCGAGCTGCAGGGCGAGCATCCGGTGTGGAAAACGCTGGAACAGCTCGGCATTTCCGCGTCGCCGGAAGAACATCTGGTCATCCGGCGCGAAGTGACGGCACACGGAAAAAGCACGTCGCGTATCAACGGGCAGCTCGTCAATTTGACGATGCTGCGCGAAGTGGGCGAGCAGCTGATCAATATCCACGGCCAGCACGAGCACCAGTCGCTGCTGCGTCCGGAAAGCCATCTCGGCCTGCTGGATTCGTACGGAGGCGACACGATCGCGCCGGCGAAAGCGGCTTATCAGCAGGAGTATTCGGCTCTCGCCAAGCTGGAGCGCGAACTGCGCGAGCTGCGCGAGACGAGCCAGAAATCGCTGCAAATGCTCGACATGTACCGCTTCCAGCTGGAAGAGATTCAGGCGGCCAAGCTCAAAGTGGGCGAAGACGTGGAGCTGGCGGACGAACGTTCCAAGCTTGCGCACAGCGAGAAGCTGATGGAATCCGTTTCCGGCGGATACAACCTGCTGTACGGCGATCGGGGCATCGAAGCGATCGGCTCGGCGATCTCCAATCTGGAAGACGTCGAGAACTACGATCCCAAAGCGATGCAGCCGATTCTGGAGCAGCTGCGGAACGCTTTTTACCAACTGGAAGACGCGGCGTTCCAACTCCGGGATTACCGGGAGAATATCGAGTTCAACCCGGGACGCCTCGAAGAAGTCGAAGAACGGCTGAACCTCATCTCCGGACTGCGGCGCAAATACGGCGACAGCGTCGAACAGATTCTGGAGTATTACGACCGGATTCACCGCGAGACGGACATGCTGGAGAACAAGGACGAACGCATGGAGCTGCTGACGGCCAAGCGCGACAAGCAGCTGGAGAAGACGCTGCGGCTGGCCCGGGAACTGAGCGTGCTGCGCCGGGAATGTTCGCGCGATCTGGCCCGCCAGATCGAAGGCGAACTCAAAGATCTGCAAATGCAGCGAACGTCGATCGAAGTGAAGTTTGAGCCGATCCAGGACGCCCGCGGCTTCGAATTCGAAGGCCGGCGCGTGCGCCTGACCCGTCAGGGCGTCGACAACGCGGAGTTCCTCATCTCGCCGAACCCCGGCGAACCGCTGCGTCCGCTCGGCAAGATCGCGTCGGGCGGCGAGCTGTCGCGGATCATGCTGGCGCTCAAAAGCATTTTCGCCCGCCACGACAAAGTGCCGGTGCTCGTATTCGACGAAGTCGATACCGGCGTCAGCGGCCGCGCGGCCCAGTCGATCGCGGAGAAGCTCGTCAAGCTGTCCCGCGACTGTCAGGTGTTCTCGATTACCCACCTGCCGCAGGTGGCCTGCATGGCGGATCACCAGTACCTGATCGAGAAGCGCGTGGAAGGCGAGCGGACGATGACCAGAGTCGAATCGCTGAACGAAGAAGGACGCGTCACCGAACTTGCGCGGATGCTCGGCGGTGTCGAAATTACGGAGAAAACGCTGCACCACGCGCAGGAAATGTTGAAGCTTGCGGAAGCAAGCAAAAAAGGTCGCGTCTAAGTTATTCGGCGGGTTCGGCTTCCGGGCCGGACGCCGCTTTGTCCCAAAACCGTATGCACGTCCGAAACCGCGGAGCCGCAAGTTCCGCGCTTCGGATCCTGCAAAAAAGCGTTCAGGAAAAGAGAGTCCCGAAATCGGATTCGTTCTTCAGCGCTAATTTACGGTTTTGGGATTTTTTGTTTTAATTTGGCGCGTAACCCGATATACTGGGAGAGAGCGAAAATTTGCTGCCGTAGCAGGATTCTTTCGAACGGTGTCGAATTTTTTACGTGAGATCTGTTTAAAAAGACAGAAACGGTTCTGTGAATTACAGAGGATTCGGCTTTGCGGCCGGATGAGAAGGAGGAACAGGTTTTGCCAAACATCGAAGTTATGCTTGCGGACGATAATCGGGATTTCGTTCACATGCTCCAGGAACACATTTCCTCGCAGGAAGACATGACGGTAACCGGAGTCGCTTTTAACGGAGAAGAAGTGCTGGGGCTGCTGCGCGGCGCCGAACGGGCGCCCGATATTTTGATCCTGGACATCATTATGCCGCACCTGGACGGACTCGGCGTGCTGGAGAAGCTGCAGGGCATGAACCTGAATCCGCGTCCCAAAGTGATCATGCTGACGGCGTTCGGACAAGAGAACATTACGCAGCGCGCGGTCGAGCTGGGTGCCGCGTACTACATCCTGAAGCCGTTCGATATCGAAGTGCTGGTGAACCGGGTTCGCCAGATGCTGAACATCCCGTCTTCGCCGATCGCCCAAGCTTCGCCGGCACCCGCGCCGAAGCCGAGCATCGGATCGCTGTCCAAAGGCAAGACGCTTGATGCGAGCATCACGTCGATTATTAACGAGATCGGCATTCCCGTGCACGTACGCGGCTACAAGTACCTGCGCGAAGCGATCACGATGGTCTACCATAACATCGAAATCCTCGGCTCGATCACGAAGACGCTGTACCCTTCGATCGCCGAGAAATATGCCACGACCCCGTCCCGCGTGGAACGCGCCATCCGCCACGCGATCGAATTGGCCTGGGCCCGCGGTTCCGTGCAGAACATCAGCGAATTGTTCGGCTACACCGTCAGCATCAACAAATCCAAGCCGACCAACAGCGAATTTATCGCGATGATCGCGGACAAGCTGCGGATCGAGCATAAGGTGAGCTGAGCAGCGAAGTTAAGCTAGGCTTGCGATTACGTATACCGTTGTTTATCGGGTTTGTACAAATCCGGTGAAGGACGGTATTTTTGTTGGCTGACCGTTCAGACACAGGAGCAGAGGCAAACCCAGACCCAGGCGATCATCGTACTCGTGCTGCCTTTGTTAGGACGTGCGAAATCGCACTTATTTGAGCCTAATTCGCAAGCGATTTGCAAATAACTGCGCAGTGACTCTTATTTTAGGTGAAAAAGGCGTTTTGGGTGCAGCAATCCGGAAATAGCTGCTCTCACGCATTTATTCGGATCAGAATGGGCAAATGGAGGAAAATAAGTGTCGTGACGACGTTATTTGAGATACAGAGGAGACTATATACGTAAATTTGCATGCAGACGCCAAAAGGAGTGGGAACTTTGAAAGACAAAGTAAAAGGATTGACTGTTGGCATTTTGATCGGGACCATGCTTACCGGCTCGGCGGCTTTTGCCGCAAATACGCAAACGATTCAAGTCGCCGTGAAAAATATGCCGCTCTATTTTAACCTCGTCAAAAAAGACAGTGCGAAAACGCTGACCTACGAAGGAACGACGTATGTACCCGTTCGCGCGGTAAGTGCTGCAATCGGACAGGAAGTCTCTTTGAAGGACGGCGGCCTGTATATCGGCAAGCAGCCCAAACAAACTTCGATCACCCGAGCCGAAGCCGTTAAAAAGGTGAAAGCGAAATATGGATTCTATCATCCGTCCATTTATGTGGAAGTCGAGTATATAGAAGGCGACAATTATGTCGTCCACGCGTACCAAGTCGTTATGGATGACGAAGAAACAGGTCATACCGCAACCTACGGATGGTATTACGTGAATAAAACGACGGGTAAAATTAGTTCCATGTTTTAAAACGAACGGCAGCTCTTACATAGCAAAACCATGCTCGATCGCCATAAGGAATTTCCGCTCCGGTTCAGGCCGAAAACAGCGCGCCAGATTCCTATTCAAACACCAAAAGAGGAAGCCTTCTACAGGGCTTCCTCTTGTGCATTCCTTTTACCAACGGTCCAACCAAGTCCAACCCTAGCTTTTAGCCGCGTTGAGCACTTTCTCGATGTCGTCTTCCATGTCGATCGGGTCGGTCGTGGCTTCGTAACGTTCGATGACGCGGCCTTCGGGGTCGATCAGGAACTTGGTGAAATTCCATTTGATCGAATCGCCGGGCATGTATTCGGGGTGGCGTTCGTTGATCAGCGGGAGGAGGATTTTGGCTACCGAATGGAACGGATTGAAGCCTTTGAACGGCTTGGTTCCGGCCAGGTAGGCGAACAGCGGGTGGGCATTTTCGTCCCGGACGTCGACTTTTTCGAACATCGGGAACGAGACGCCGTATTTCAACGTGCAGAACGTATGGATCTGATCGTTCGTGTTCAGTTCCTGATCGGCGAATTGACCGCACGGGAAGCCGAGAATGACGAAGTCGCGTTCTTTGTAGCGATCGTACAGCTTTTGCAGGTCTTCGAATTGGAACGTGAATCCGCATCCGCTGGCCGTATTGACGATCAGCACGGTTTTGCCGCGAAAAGAGTCCAGAGAAATTTGCTGTCCGCTGATAGAAGTGGCGGAGAAATCGTAAATGCTGCTCAAACGGAACGCCCCTTAGCTTGAAGTATTTTGTCGAAAAATGGCGAGATTGCTCTCCTACTATATCATCTCAAGCGCAAGAAGAAGAGAGGATTTTTATGAAAAAAGAGAAGTTTTTCTATATTTTTTCGACCCGGCCATGAGATGTGCTTTTACCATTCAAAGCGTGCTTTTACCATTCGGCGGCAGAGACAAACTTCGACTCGGCGGACGTCACGTCGTAAAAGTCGGCGTATTTTCCGGCAAAATCATACATTCCGACGAACAGCGTACGGATCAGCACGAAGCTTCCGTCGTCCAGCTCCAGCAGTTCTTCTTCGTTAACGCCGTCAGGACGCTGTTCCAGCACCGGAGCCAGCGTCACGTGTACGTACAGTGCCTCCAGGTCGAACTGCCGGGAGAGGTCCGTCGCAAGTTCTCCGGTCAGGTCGTAGAGGACGCTGCCGTCGGCTCGGGTCTCCGCGTACAGACTGCCGCTCGCTTCATAATTGTCCAGCAAAATCGAGACGTGATAGTCGCCTTCGTCGCCGAGCTGCACGTCATAATCGACTTCGTAACCGGTATCCGGGGTATAGAGCGTGTCGTAATGGGTAATCAGATAGTCATGGATCGATTGTTCCGACAATTCGGGCGACCTATTCGGATCGGTGTTTGCCGCTTCGGCTTTTGTCAGATCGATCTCTGCCGAATCGGAAGCTGCCGAACCGCTGTTAGCGCCCGCCGCTGCGTCTCCGGGAGAAGGCGGCAGCGGCGCGCTCGTGATCGAGATGCGGCTGCCCGCGAAGTCCACGCGCGCACCGGTGGCTTCGCCCACGAACCGCAGCGGAACGAAAATATTGCCGTTGATCGCGGCCGGGGCCTGCTGCATCCGCACGGCGCTGCCGTTGACGTAAGCGACGCGGCTGCCGACCGTAAGGATCATTTTCGTGCCGCCGCGGGTGGCGGTTACCTGCTGTTTCTGCCCGTTCCACTGGAACGAAGCGCCGAGGCTGCGGAAGATCGGGGCGAACTGTACCATCGTGACGCTGCTTTGCACGACCGGATTCGTCCGAAAAGCAACGGCTTTGCCGTCGACCGACACCTGCATGACCGACTCGGCCTGTACGGACGATATCGACAGACCGTAGGCCAGCGCCGCTATCCAAACCGTTCTTTTTTTCACGGGAAACCGTCCTCTCTATCGTAAATGGATGTTTTTTTCGTCAAGTAAATGTACAGTGTTGCGCATGAGGTTCCGACTCTGCATTCCGTTTAAGTATAAGCGAGGAACCGGGAGCTGCATAGGAAAAGAGGCGGGCCCGGCGTCTTCGTCGCTCACTTGGCGCGGCTCCGATTTGGTTTCCGGGCAGCGGTTTGAGATAATGGAGAAGCGAGCCGGTTACGGCATCGCCGCAAAGCCGAAAGGGAGAGACACCGACATGAGAACGATCCATATCCGAATTTTATACGACAACGGCATTGAAAAAGACTACGCGTTCGACTCAAGCGAGGAACTGACGCCCGCCGAGATGGAGATCGCGATCCGGGAATTGAAAGAAGCGTACGTCATTCCCGCTTTCCGGGGCGAGAACACGGAGAGCGTAGGCTGCCTCACGTTCGAGAGCGAAGGCCGGGACATCAGTATCAATCTGGCCAAAGTGGCGGAAGTTGCGTTCAGCATCCGTTAAGAAGCGAAGAAGCGAAGAAGTGGCGGCAAGCCATACCCATTTGACTCTATAGCCTATCCCCAAAAAAGAGCATATCCAAGGAGGAACACGACATGAACGTATTGGTAATCGGAGCGAACGGACAAATCGGAGGCCGACTGGTCAAGCTGCTGAAGCAGGAAGGCAAACATCAAGTCAAAGCGCTGGTGCGCAAGCCCGAGCAGGCGGAGGAACTTAAGGCTGCAGGCATCGAGCCGGTGCTGGGCAATCTGGAAGACCGGGTCGAGGCTTTGGCCGAAGCCATGCAAGGCTGCGACGCGATCGTATTCGCGGCGGGTTCGGGCGGTTCGACCGGCCTCGACAAGACGCTGCTGATCGATCTCGACGGCGCCGTCAAGACGATGGAAGCGGCGGAACAAGCGGGCGTCAAACGGTACGTGATCGTCAGCGCCATGCAGGCCCATAACCGCGAGAACTGGTCCGAAGAGATCAAGCCTTATTACGCGGCGAAACATTATGCGGACCGGATGCTGGAATCGACGGGACTGCAGTACACGATCGTGCGCCCGGGCGGGCTGACGAACGATCCGGGCACCGGACGCATATCGGCGGCTGAGAATCTGGAGCCGGGTTCGATTTCGCGCGACGACGTGGCGGCCGTGATCGCGGCGCTGCTGGAAGACCCGAACGCGTATCGGCGCGGCTTCGATCTCGTGGCCGGCGATACGCCGATTCACGAAGCGTTCGGCGGGTAACGGAAAGCGGCGGAACGTTCGTTTCAGCGGCGAAACTTTCCGGTTAACGTTATCGTATAAGCGAAAAAGGATTCGATTCGCAGACGGAAAGGGCGGTTGACAGATGAAGATGGGCGGAACGGGCAGTTATACCGAACACCAGAAAAACGAAATGAAGCGCCAGATTCGCGAAGCCGCCGACACGGCGTTCGATCAGGAGATGGCGGCGATCAACGCGCAGCTCAAGCAGCAGATCCTGATCGCGATGATCGGGGACGTCAATGCCGGCAAATCGTCGACGATCAACCGGATCGTGGGCGAAGAAGTGGCCGGCGTCGGCGCGGAGCCGGGCGAGACGACGGCGATTCATCCGCATCCGTACAAAGACAAAATCTTTTTTATCGATACGCCGGGCCTGAATGACGTCAATACGGAAAATTCGGCGACGACGCTGGATTATTTCCGCAAAACGGACGTGGTGCTCTTTTTCCTCAATGCGGCGGGCACGGTCTTCTCGGAGAGCGAGCAGCGTTCGTTCCGGATCGTGGAAAAAGCGAACCCGAACATTCTGATCGTGCTCAACAAGATCGATGCGGCGGACGAAGTGGATCGGCTGGTTGCGCGGGTACGCCATGAAACGGGGCATAAATACGATGTCATTCCGATCTCTTCGCGCACAGGCGAGAATATCGACAATCTGCGAGACGCCATCCTGGATTTGTTAAAAAAAAACAATAAGGACATTCTGTTCGCCCATACGATCAAAGCGAAGTCTTCGACCGCCAACAAATGGATCATCGGCGCGGCTACGTCGGCGGGAGCGATCGGGGCGGTGCCGCTGCCGGGCGCGGACATCGTGCCGATCACGGCGCTCCAGATCGGGCTGCTGACGCGTCTGGCGGCGCTGTACGAACGGCCGATCAGCCGCGAGGCGGCCAAAGAGATCGTCATCACGGCGATCGTCGGCAACCTCGGACGGACGCTGTTCGGGCAAATCGTCAAAATGTTCCCGGGTGCGGGGACGGTGGCGGCGGCCGGCGTTGCCAGTTCGGTAACGCTCGCGCTGGGGTATTCCGTCAAATACGCGTACGAGCGCGGCATCGACGTGACGCCCGATACGGTATCGAAGCTGTACCGCAATTTCCGCGACCGCAAAAACAAAGGCAAGAAGCTGCCGGGCGAAGGCGATACCGCCGAATAAACGGCGGCCGATCGCATTCGAACGGAGAAGAAAGCCCCGCGGCTGCGGGGCTTTTTCGCGGCCGTGGATCATCTCCCGCGTTGAAGCCCGGGCAGGCAGTAAGCTTTGGGATGAAGCTTTGGTATAATGAAGAAACGCGCAAGCGTGCGAACAAGCGAAACGGAGGAACAAGCATGCAGACCGAACGTTTGGAACTCAGACCTTTCACGCCGGAAGAAGCGGGGGAGCTGCTGGAACTTAGGCGATCCAATGAAAAGTTTCTGGAGCCGCTGGAGCCGATCCGCTCGGACGGTTATTTGACGCTGGCCGGACAGCAGACGGAGATCATGCAGAGCGAGCAGGGACGAACCCGCGATCAGGCTTACGTGTACGCGATCCGGCTGCGCGGCAGCGGACAGCTGCTCGGGCGCGCGGCGCTGACCGGCATCGTGCGCGGACCGTTCCAGAACGCGAATCTGGGCTATTTTCTCGACGAAAACCATAACGGGCAGGGCTATATGACGGAAGCGGTGCTGGCGGTGCTGGAACTTGCGTTCGTCAAGCACCGGCTGCACCGCGTCCAGGCCGGGGTCATGCCCCGGAACGCCAAGTCCCGGCGCGTGCTCGAAAAAGCCGGTTTCCGTCAGGAAGGCGTGGCCGAGCGTTACTTGAAGATCAACGGCGAGTGGGAAGACCATGTGCTGTTTGCGATCACGGTCGAAGAGTGGGAGCGGCGTCAAGCGTTGTCGCAGCAGACGCAGCCAAGTTCGGAACACCGTCCAAGCGCGGAAGATACGCGGACGCTGTAACGCGGACGGCTGAAGCGGCGGCGTAAACAACGGTGGCGCAAACAGCGGCGGAACCGGGAAAAGAAACCGGAAAAAAGACCGCAAAAAGACCGCAGCCACGACGAAAAAGGCGGACCGCCAGATGCGGACCGCCTTTTTCGCAGCTTGATGCCAAAATGCAGTAGAGAACCCGGCTTACAGCACGCCGAGCACGGTGCCTTTGACGAAAGCGACCGCCTGCCACGTGAGTCCGCCTCTCATATAGACCCACACTTCGATCGGCCCTTTCGGGCTGCTCTGCGTGGCGACTTCGGTCGGTTCGCCCCACGACAGCAGCACATGCTGCTTGTTCATGCCGCTGGACACGTAATGGCCGCGGATTTGATTCCATACTTTGCTGCTGCCGCCGTAACGGGCTTTCGGATCGAACGGGAAAAACTCGTTCGGATCGCCGAGCAGTTCCAGCACGCCCGAAGCGTACATCGAAGACGACGCGAACTGGCTGCCGGCGGCGTTTTTGAACACGATCGTGTACAGACGGCCGGAAGAACCTTCCTTCGTTTTGATATCGGCGACGGTCAGTTTGCTGAAGCGTACGCCGGCTCCGCTGTACGTATTGATCCAGTACGATTTGCCGAGCTGCTGGGCGAGACTGCCGAGCTGCTGCTTTTTTCTGAGCAGAGCCGTTTGCTTGGATTCGACCTGCAGCGAAGCCGGACCGAACGCGAGAATCGCCTGCTGCAGCTTGGCGTCCCATTGAACGGCGGCGCCCGGAACGATGGTCGGCAGGAAGCTGGCCGGGAAGACGGCCTGACCGTCGAGCGTCTGGACTTTGCCTTTGAGCGCTACGGCTTTGCCGTTGACGGAAGCGGTGGAGCTGCCGGTATTCAGTTGGATCTTCGTATCGCCGTATTGGATGTTCCAACTGCCGCCGGCGTTCGACACGGTCGCGCCGAGCGCGGTGAAGACGGAGCGGACAGGCAGATAGGAACTGCCGCCGATCAGGCCGGCTCCGGTGAGCGGAGTGTCCGATTTGACGATCAGCGTCGTTTTGGCGGAGATGCCGTTCGACGTGAACGTGACGGATGCGGCGCCGAGTCCGTTCGCTTTGAGACTGCCGTCTTTTTGCAGCGCGGCGATCTTCGGATCGGATACGTTCAATTCGCCGGCGGCGGGCAGGCGCTTGAGCTTCGTCCCGTCGGAAAATTTCTCTTCGACGGTGACCCGGACCGGATCGCCTTTGGCGGCCGAAGGGCGGGAGAGGGTCAAGACGGCCGATTGCAGCCGCGCCGGAGCCAGCGGCGTCCATTTGCCTTCGGCGTACAGCCCGGACTTTCCGCCGCTCAGGCGAACGAACAAGCCGCCTTCGGCTTTGCTCACGGATACGGCGCCTTTGACGGAAGGAATCGCTTCTTCGAAGCCGGCACTGCCGTATTCGTACTGCCACAGGCTGCCGTCCGACTTCGCGACGTACAGGTCGCTGCTCGTCTCGTGTTTGACCCAGGCGATCGAGACGGCGCCGGTCGTCAGCGTCTCGGGTTCGTCGCCGGTCTCGGCGTCGATCTTCGTCACCGTGCCGTCCGAACCGAGGGCCATCACATAGCCGCTGGACGACTGGATATCGGTCGTGCCCGGCAAATCGGCGAGCTTTTTAAGTTTGTTCGCCGCGTAGTCCGGGCGGTAACGCCAGATTTCCCCGCTGCCGGTCAGCAGCGCGAAGCCGGCCGAATGGGCGGAAATCTTGACGGCTTTGGGCAGACCTGCGCCGGCGTACCCGACCACTTCGCCGGATTTGGCCAGCATCACGTCTTCCGACACCTGGGCGATCGGCGGCAGTCCGCTCAGCCGCTCCGGGCCTTCGGTCACGCCGAAATTGCGCCACTGGTACACTTTGCCGTCCGCGGTCCAGGCGTACCGTTCGTCCGTCTGCGAATCCCGCGTCAAGCCGACGAAAGGCGAAGGCTCCTGCACTTTGCCGATCGTGCGTCCTTCGGCCCGAAGCGAGCCGTCGTCCAGCACGTAATTGCGCGCGTCCAGTCCGCTCGACATCGTCGGCTCTGTCGACTGCGCGTAAGCGCTCGTGCCCCACAGCTGCGGCGCCGGGAAGGCGGCTCCCAGCATAATGCCCGCGGCCAGCGCGGTTTTGATCATGAAGTTCCCGTTCATTTTACGTAAAGACCCCTTGTCTTTTTCAAGTAACGTTCCCGCGGTCGGCCGTTTTGTCGGCGCTGTCGGCGTCTGTCCGAACAGGGCCGGGGATGTTCCGCTGTACGTATTCGACGGCACGCGCCGACATTCCTTTTTTACCCAGTTATAAAAAAAGCGGGCAGGGCGGGGCCAACAAAACGGCAGCAGGTTGAAACGGCGACCTCGAACCCGGTAAAATGAAAGGGATGTCCGACCTATAAGAACGTTAAGCAGCCAAAAGAACACACGATGAAAACGAACAGGGAACCTTCTGCCCGACGATCGAAGCGGAGCGGAAGGTACGGAAGGAGACAGGTCCGATGACGCAGGATGAAAAGCGTTCCGGCCGGGAAGCCGATATGGCCGAAACGACGGTCGGCGGACCCGAAGACTGGCGGCCGGCCTCGCTGAGGCAGGCGCCCGAGCATGCCGGCTCTGTCCGCGACGAGACGCTCGGCTACATGCACGAGCTGATCGCGATCGCGCGCGACTACGCCGAACCGGAAGAAGATTTTTATGCCGGCGCGCTGCTGAAGCGTATTGCCAATTCGCTGTCGGCGGCCGTGCTGCTGCGCGAAGGCGGCTTGGTCGTCGAAGCGCCGGTGCAGATCCGGGTGGCGTTCGAGCATTCGGCCCGATTGTTTCAATATTTGGCGGCTCCCGAAACGATCGATCCCGACGCCGCCCAGGAAGTCATGGGCAGCAATCTGGGCGTCATGAAATACGCGTACGAACAAATTTCGTTCGAGTTGACCGACGTGTACGGATTTTTGAACATTTTCACGCATCCGGACCGGGCTTCGCTCGAATGGACGAGCCGGGTCAGCTCGGATTCGGTCGATCTGGCGGACATGCTGGCGCTGTACGGGGTCGGAGGCATCTTCCTGATCTTGTCCCACACATTCCCCGAGGACGAGCGGCTGGGCGAAGAACGGATGCAGCAGCAGGCGGAGCGTATCGCTTCGCGCATTCTGGGCGTGCTGTCGGACTTCGACATGCTGAAGAACACCGGCGATCCGCATCGCCTGCTGGAGACGTTCCTGCAGGAAAACGGACGGGTATTCGGCAAAGACAAATATAACGAGCATCTTAAAAAGTTCATGCTGTTCGCTTCCGAACATCCCGAGAACACGATGGAGCTGTATCTGAAACGGGAAATGGAACTCGAACAGCGGCGGCTCAAACGCAGCGAAGCGAAGCAAAAAGACAAACGGAACCGGCCCAAACGAAAAAAGAAATAAAGGGATATTATGGAATTCGTCTTCGCAGCCGATAAAGAAAAAGGCGGTCGCTCCCGAGCTTCGAGAAACGTATCCGGAAGCCGCTGCCCCCGAATCCGAACATAGATTCAACGTTTGGAAAACGGTGTAATGAATACTTGGATACGTCATATCAGAAAGAAGTAAGGTGAGGAAGAATGATGCCAAACAATCAGATGAGTCCGCAGTTTTCCGACGTGCTGGAAGAAGTCAATTTCATCCTGTACGGGTCCACGTCCGGCAAGCCTGAACCGCAGAGCGAAGCCGAACGGGAAGAACGCGCGGAAGCCTCGACGCGATAAATCGCTATCGCCTTCGGGCCGAATTTCATACATGCCAACGCACACAAAAGCGCCTCCGATAGCCGGAGGCGCTTTTGTGTGTGTACAGATAGTATCAGCGTCGGTGAAGCATCCGGATCAAGGTTGATCCAGATGCGGCGGAAGCGTTGACACAGCCCGATGCGAACTCAATCGAAGCTTATCCCTACTTCCTTAAATCGCGGAACGCGGGGCCGGCAGATCGTCGCCGACAGGGCGCGCAGGCTGCCCGAGCGACAGGTCCATGCCCACGACGCCGATCCGCTCGCCCCGGTCATCGAGAATGGCGGCGGACATCGTCAGGCACGGGCGCTTCGTAATCGCCGATACATAGACCGGCGAGACGTAGACTTCGCCGCGCATCGCGTGCTGCCACCATTCGCGGCTCTTCGCGTTGAGCAGCCCGGCCTGCGGCTTGGAGAAGATGAACGAGCCGTCCGCCCGGTTCGACCAGACCGCTTCGATCGACGGGGTCTGCGCCATACAGCCGGAGAGCAGCGCTGCGTGCGGGCTTTCTTCCGCAGGCAGCGAAGCGGCTTGGCGCGCGGCCGTCTCAAGCACGCGGCGCACCTGTTCCACATCGGCGCCGCCGGACTTGTCGTCGTGCTCGATCCGGAATGCTCCGACGATGTCGGACAGTTCGGCCGAAGCTTCATTCATCTCGGAGCCGATCCGCGCCAGCTTGACGATCTGGCTGCGCTGCTGCCCGACATGCGAGAACAGCTGCTCCATAGACTGCGTCGTCTGGCCGGTCAGCCCGGCCGCTTCGCCCAGCGCTTCCACGCCGCGCGCCATCCGTTCGCGCTGGATGCCGCTCAAGCGGTCGGTCTCGCGCGCCGATTGGAGCACGCCGCCGAGGCTGACGTTCAGCCGCTCCATCTGAAGCTGCATCTGCCGCATCTCGCCGCTGCCGGCTTCGACCGCCCGGCGGCTCGTCTCCATCGCTTCGGTCGCATGGTTCACGCCGGCCACGATCGAACCGAGCGTCGAGGCGGACCGCCCGACGGCTTCGCCGCTCTGCGCGGCCAGCTTGCGGATCTCCTGGGCGACTACGGCGAAGCCCCGGCCTTCCTCGCCGGCGCGTGCCGCTTCGATTGAAGCGTTCAGCGCAAGCAGGGACGTCTGTTCGACGACGCCCCGGATAAAGACGTTGATCTGTTCGATATCCGCCATATGCCCGGTCAACTCGCCGATCCGTTCGCCGATCGTGCCGCTCTGCTGCCGGATATCGTCCATCGCCCGGTCCGCGGAGAGCAGCGCGCCGGACAATTCGCCTGCCGCCGAACCGGCGCGGAGGCTATCTTGCGCCATCGCGGCCGCGCTCTCGGCCATCCGCTCCGACGTGCGGGCGGCTTCTTCCAGCAGTGCCGCCGCTTCCGACGTCCGCGCCGCGGCTTCGGTGCTGCGCGTGCCGAGCTCGCGCTCGGCGCGTTCGGAATGTTCGGTCACGGACGTCAGCGTATCGACCGACGTGCGCACTTCTTCCACGACGGCCAGCAGCCGATCCGAGACGACCTGCGATTCGAACAAGACGTTTTGCAGTTTGCCGGATTCGTCGCCAGACGACAGCGAAGCGGCAGGTCTTGCGAGCTTGCGCTTGTCCCGAAGCGACAGAAACAGCAGGAAGCCGATCGAGAGCAAGGCTGCGACAAGCAGTATCGTCTGCACAGCGCCGCGCGGAGAAAACGCCCAGAGTGCAGCCGCAGCCGCAGCTCCGGGCAGGGAACTTAAAATCATTGGAATCCGGTTGATTTGCATCATCAGCACGCCCTTCTCGCCCAAAAGATATGTGATATTTGTTCACATTATACGAGAAGGAACGATAGTTAACAACCATTTTTGTGCGAAAAACATGAAAAATACGGATATTGAATAGATCAAACGTTCAAAATATTCGTTGAATCGTGCGAAGCCGGCAGGAGTGTCAGAGAATCTTCCGCGTATTCGATGCCGTTGACCAGCAGCACAATACGATGCAGACCCGGATAATGGCGCCGCGTCGTCAGATCGGCGAAGCGTTGGGTTTTAACGAACGCGAAGCGTTCGCCGCTTTGCAGCGTCCGGTCGCTCAGCAGAAATAATTTGCGCGACGTACGGCCGGACGCTTTGACGTAATCGATGCCGTATTCGAGCCGCACGCGAAGCGGTGCGCCTGCGCGCGCCCGAAGCTCGACCCGCAGTTCGGCCGACTCGCCGATCCGGATCGAACCGGGAGAGACGGCGAGGGAAGCGGCCGACAGAAGCGGCGCCTGCTCCGGCGAGGCCGCCGCGGCGTAGCCGAACAGTTGAAGCACGCCCGGATCGGCGGCGCGCAGCAGCCCGCGGCAGCCCCGGCGGACGATCCAATCGGTCAGCGGATCACGGCCGTACCAGCGCAGCGCGGTTTCTTTGACCGCTTCGGGATGGTCTTTGGCAATATCGTTGAGATTGTTGGCGACGCTTTTGCGGACGTAGAGAGACGGATCGGCCCGGAGCCTCTCCAGCAGTTCCAGCACGGGCGCCGGATCGCGCTTGAATATCGGCAGCGCTTGTCCCCACGGCAGACGGGGGCGGCAGCCTTCGCTCGCCAGGCGGCGCACATGCTCATTGTCGCTGCTTGCCCACACATGCATGCGCCGCATCGTCCGTTCCGGCTCCCGCAGCAGAAACGGACGGATCGCAAACTCGGACGAAGAACCGGACGTGAACCGTTCCAGCGCGTTCAGCGCAAGTTCGTAATCGGCGTCCGCGCTGCCGTACACTTCAACGAAATCGGGCAAAAACAAATACGGAAAGCCTGTGCATGCTTCGTCGACGCGGTACAAAACGTCCAGCGCCGCGGCAAAAGGCTGAGGCAGCGCAAGGCCCAGTTGTTCCGAGATGCGCCGCATCCGGGCTTTCAATTCCAGTTCGTCCCAGCCGCGGGCCAGCACGGCGTCGACGAACCGACGTTCGTCGAAAGGGGGATACGCCGTTTGCAGTCGGGCGGCGAATTGGCGCAAAAAAGATTCGGTATAGATCAATTTGAGCGGTTCGGGCATGGCAAGTTCCTCCTGGGGCACGCCTGAGGCGGCCATGAATGAGTAGATAAGGGCACAGATTCTCTTTTGTAAAATAACACGAAAAACCGGACAGCAGCCTGTCCGGTTCAATCGAATAACGCAAGCAGCCGCTGCACGTTCTGTTCCAGCGTATAGAGATCCGTCCGCAGCGTCAGTTCGGGATTTGCCGGCGGCTCGTACGGATCGGACACGCCGGTGAACGCTGCGATCTCGCCGCGACGGGCCAGCGCGTACAGCCCTTTCACGTCCCGCCGTTCGCACTCGGCCAGCGGGCAGTCCACATACACTTCCGTAAAAAGCGGCAGCGTGCTCCGCGCATACTGCCGCATCTCCGCGTACGGGCTGATCAGCGACACGATCGCGGTCACGCCGTGCTTGCCCAGCAGGCCGGCCACGTACACGGCCCGCCGTACATTCTCCATCCGGTCTTCGCGGCTGAAGCCGAGACCGCCGCCGATCTGTCTGCGCAGCTCGTCGCCGTCGAGCACTTCGGCCGGAACGTTCCGGCTGCGCAGCGCTTCGGCCAGCGCCAAAGCTGTCGTCGTTTTGCCCGAGCTGGGCAGGCCGGTGAGCCAGATCGTGCGTGCCGCTCCGGAAGAGGTCATAGACAAGCTTTCGCCGGCAGCGGCAGGCGCCGCAGCATGACGCTGAAGTTTCTGCTCCGTCATCGTACACCTCCGTATCCGGCAAACGCCCGGCGTTCCGGCAGGCTGCGCCGTTCCAGCAGGCCGTCTCCGTACGCACTTTCCAGTTCAAGCTCCGGCATATGGACATAGCCGATATAACAGCCGCACGTCTTCATGCCGCAGGGCCGGGTTCGCGACAATCTGTCCAGGCCGTCGCGGTACAGATGCCCGATCACGCGGCGGTCGCTGTAGCAGCGCTTGACGAGGCCGGCGCCCTGCACGAAGAAGACCGATTCGCCGGTTCGGCACGCTCGGCCGAGACTGTCGTAATCCGGCAGATTGAGTTCGAACAGCGGATCGACGTCTCGCATCCGCTCGATGTCGCGGTCGGCGTAGTAGTCTTTGCGGTCTTTGAACGCGTTGACCCACAGGTAGACGTCTTCGGGCAGCGCGCGGCGAAGCGACTCGATGCGGTCGAAAGCGCTGCGCACGCCGACGCTGCCGACGCTGAACTTGACGCCCCGGCGATGCAGGTCGAAGCAGCGGGCGAGAAACCGTTCTTCGCTCGTCTCGCCGGGATGATACGTAGTCCAGAATGCGGCCGTGTCGCGGTTCAGCTCTTCCGTCCAGTCGAGAGAGGCGGACAGGTTCGTCTGAATGGCGACCTTCTCGACGTGCGGCATGCGGGACAACTGCACCATCGCTTCGCGGTACCAGCGGTGGATCAACCCTTCGCCGTAAGGATTGAAGAAGACGGACAGACGGTGGCCGAGCCGTTCCTGGTCGGCGATCCATGCCGTGAAGCGCCGGACTTGAAGGCGGTCCCGGGCAAGCGTCTCGGCGCTGTCCGTGTTTTTGCTGAACGGGCAGTACGGACAGGAATAGTTGCAGGACGACAGCGAGCCGCGAAAATACAAAGTCGCTCTCATGGCAGCACGAACCCGGCCATTCGCCGGCGAACCGGCTCCGAGATCAGCCAGTCGCCGATCGCGTCGGAATAGCCGAGACCTTCCCGGCCCATACGCAGGACGCCGGCTTCGATCTTGGCGAGCCCGGACTGCGTCAGCAGATTCAGATGCGGCAGGTCTTCGAACGCGGATGTGCCGAACCGCTCCCCGTAGGCGGCGAGGTCCAGCCCTTCGCGGTGCAGCAGCCCTTTGAGCGCGAAGCGCCGGCGGCGTTCGTCCGCGTCCAGCTCGAAGCCGTAATCGGCGTGGTCATGCCGCTCCGCGGCGACGTAATCGGCGATGATGCTCGACGTCGCCTGCCGGCTCACGCCGTAGCGCGAGGCGTAGTGCACGCTGCGCGTGTACGAACGGGCGCCGCAGCCAAGGCCCATCATGCCTTCTTCCTGGCAGCCGTAGTCCAGCAGACTTTTGGACGGATCATGGCCGACCGTACCTTTGCGCGCGAAGCGGCGCATGGAGAACTGCTCGTAGCCGCGTTGTTCCAGCCGTTCGCAGGCCGCCGTATACAACTCCATGCGCGGGTCTGCCGGACCGGACGCCGGCATGTCTTCCGGCTTGAGGATCGTATGCTCGCGCGTGTAGAGCGGATAGATAAAAATTTCGCCCGGTTCGTACGCCAGCGCCTGATCGAGCGAATACAGCCAGGTCTCCCGGGTCTGTCCGGGCAGGCCGTAGATCAGGTCTAGATTGAGCAGCGGAAAATCGAACTGTCCGAGCACGTCCAGCGCCCGCCGCACTTCGTCGGGCTTTTGCGGCCGGTAGATGGCGGCGGCTTCCGCTTCGATAAAGCTCTGGATACCCATGCTGACTCGGTCGACGCCGCGCTCTTTGAGCACGCCGAGGCGCTGGGCATCGATCGTCTCCGGCGACGTCTCTACCGAGATCGACGCTTCCGCCGGGTTGAGGCCCATGATGTTCTCGGCGATATCGAACAGCCGCGTCAGCTGGTCGGCGCGCAGCAGGGTGGGCGTGCCGCCGCCGATCGCGAAGCGGGCGAACGGCCGGGAAGCGAAGCCCGCCCACTGCCGCGCCTGGCGTTCGAGCGCGTCGACATAGCGCTTATGTACGTCCTCGCGCTTGTCGGGCAGCGTGAACAGATTGCAGAAGCCGCAGCGGGCTCCGCAAAACGGGATATGCATATAGAGGAAAAAATGGTCCGTCGGTTCGTCCTGCCAAAGTTCGGACAGCGGCTTCGGCCGGTCGAACGGACGATAAGCGGTTTTGTGCGGATACGAATACAGGTACGAGCGATACGGAGCGGCGGCCAGTTCCCGCGTCCAGGCTTGGACGCGCTCGGCATTGTAAAAGTCCGTGTCGGTCATGGCGAATCCCCTCCTCGGGTGAGTTATCGGTTAGGCTGGCATTAGAGCATGAATTCCCGGTAAGGCACGTTCCATACGGTCTCGTGCGCCAGGCGATGGCCTTCGTAGCCGTCTTCGCCGTACGCGGTGCCGTGATCGGAGAAAGCCATGCAGAACGCCGGGTTGTTCCGGCGGCGCACCGCGTCGAACAGCCGTCCCAGTTCGGCATCGGCGTAACGCAGCGCGGCGCGCTGGCTGTCGACCGAATCGCGCCGGGCGCCGGGCAGGAAAATATGGTTCGGCCCGTGCATCGCCGAGACGTTGACGAACAGGAAGAACCGTTCGTCCGTCGGAATTTCGTCCAGCAGTTTCAGCGCGTGGTCCACCTGATGTTTCGTGGACTGCGGATTCGTCACGCCGAAGTTCATCCGCCAGAAGCTGCGCTGGAAATAACCGGGCAGCACGCGGGCGAGCGGCACTTTTTTCGTGAAAAAGATGACGCCGCCGATACACAGCGTCCGGTAGCCTTCCGCCGCAAGCCCCGAGACGAGGTCCGGCGTGTCGAACAGCCACGTATGCGGATGCGTCTTCAGGCCGGTGTTGCGGGAATGGAACAGCCGGACATGCGAAGCTTTGTCCGGATCGGCGGGCGTCGGCAGAAATCCGCCGAAGAAAGCGTGATGCGCCGCGTACGTGAAGCTGCCGGGCGAATGCCGTTTCTCCCATGAACCGCTGCCGCACAGATTGGGGCAGTTGGCTTCTTCCAGCACGGCGGCGTCGTAACGCAGCGTGTCGAGCGTAATCATTAACAGGTCGTGCGTGCCGACGACTTCGTTCATATTGACGGAACGCCGGGAAGCGGAGTCCCGGGCAGCGCGGTCGACGGTATGGCGATCGTGATTCATCGAAATTCTCCTCTCGGCGCGGCGCCGCTTGCCGTCTCAGCCCGCCGGTGCCACAGCTGCATCTGCCAGGCGTACGGATCGAGCCCGTCGACCTCGACGCGGCGCAGCAGGTCGCCGAACGGGTTGACGTCGGCGATATACGGACGGCCGGTATTGCGGTCGGTCAGCACGTCGATGCCGGCCGAAGCCGAGCCGGGAAAAGCGCGCAGCGCCGCGAGCGCTTCGCTGCGCGCCGCTGCCAGCGCGTGATCCGGCAGTCCGGACGCGCCGGTTGACAGCCGGCGGCTGCGCAGATGCAGATTGGTCATCGGCGACTCTCCTACGCGCACGACCGAATGCCCCGCTTCGCCGAAAGCGACAAGCTGCCGCAGGTCGAGCGGCCGGCCTTCCAGCGAAGCTTTGGGAATCCAGCGCTCCGCGTGGACGCCGTGGCCGCATAAATAGTCGATCAGCGTCCGGATCCGCTCCGGATCGGTCAGCGTGCGAACCCGCTTGGAGTTGTAAAACACGCCGGGACGCTGGATATACACTTCGGCGTCCAGCGTGGTTGTCGCCCGCTGCGCGCCGGTGCGCGGATTGATCTGGTACGCGATCACGCCCGACGCGGCGGAACCGAACGCAAGCTTGAGGAATACCCGGTGCATGCGCCGGTCCAGCATGAGCTGGCGCACCGCTTCGCAGCCGGTCAGAAGTTCGGGCTGCGCCAGCAATTCGGGCACCGAGACGCCGGCGCCGGCCAGCTTGCGGTGGCACGCCCGCTTGTCGAACATGACGGCGATCTCCGCCGGATCGTTCCAGAACGACGCCGTCGGCCAGGCGTCGGCCGCTTCCCGGCGCAGGCGCGCCAGCAGCCGGCAGAAGCCGCGGAACCACTGCGACGGGTGCATCAGCCGCACGGGACGTTCCGCGAGCGCCAGCGCCTGCGCTTCCGGCATCCGGTACGGATCGCGGCGTTCGCGCAGCGGCAGCAGGTCGTCGCCGTCGTCGCGCTCGGGCGAGCCGAGCGCGATCAGCGCGCGTTCGACGCCGAAATGCTCGCCCGGCGCGTCCAGCCGGATCAGCGGCACGGTTCCCGCCGGCAGCCCCGCCCGGGCGGCCGCTTCGCCGAGCGGCATGCCCGAGAGCAGCCGATCGTACGCAACGACGATCGGCGCCGGCAGCCCGAGCGAGCGCAGGCCCGCCTGCAGGCCTTCGGTACGTTCGCCGTCGGCATGGGCGATCAGCAGCAGCGGGGCAGAGCGCGGATGGGGCAGCCGGAAGTCCCATCCGGCAGCGGCAGCGGCGCCCAATCCTGCGCCCACGCCGCCCGAATGCACAGTCCGTTCCTTCATTCCGTCAACGACGGATACCGGTATTCTTCGCCTTCGTACTTCTCCGTCTCCTGGCGATCGCTGACGTCGGCGTTCGGCAGCTGCGCCGCAGCGGTACTCGTCATGGCCTCGGACATGAAATGGTAATGCAGGTCAAGCGCGGGCAGGCGGCGGACTTTGTCGCTGGCGAGCAGCGCTTCCGCGCCGACGTCGCTCAGCGTGCCTTCGGACAGGTCGAGCGTCTCCAGCGTGTCCAGCAGTTCGGACTGCGCCAGAGCGGCGGCGATCTCGTCCTGAATCTCGCTGTCTTTAAGGCCGAGGTAGACCAGATTCGGGAACAGTCCCGGCTTGGCGACGGCCAGCACCTGTTCGAGCGATGCGTCGAAGCCGTAGTTTTCTACACCCAGATACAGTTCGAGCTTGCGCAGGGCGGGCAGTTCGGCTTCAGCGATCGAAGACAGGACCCTGGCCGGCAGGCCGCCGCAGACGATAATCAGTTCTTCCAGCTTCGCGTGCCGGATCGGGCCCAACGCAAGATCCGTGCTGCCCTTGACGGTCAGCGACCGCAGTTCCGGAAAAGCCGCGAACAGCGGACTGAGGTCCGACTGCATGATCCACGACACTTCGCATTCCTCGGAATCCATATCGCCGATATACAGGCTGCGCAGCTGCGGAAAACGGTCTTTCAACCGCACGAGCGCTTCGACGACCGGCTGCGACGAATTTTCGTACGTGCCGCCCCAGTCGCCGATCACGAGCTTCGTCAGCTGCGCCGCTTCCGGCGTGTCTGCCAATTGTTCCAAAAGAGTGTCCATCGTCTGTCCGGCTTCGTAATCGTCGTACCCGATGCTTAACTTCGTTTCCGTCATGCCGATCCCTCCCGAAGGTATGTAATAGAGAACTTGGATCCAACCTAACATCGGGAAGAGGCGTGCGTCAAGTTAAAAAATAGGAACTTGTGTTCTCTTTTCGAAGATGCCTCGTCCGGTGCCGCGCATGAAAAAGCCGTCCGTCCCCATACGGGGAACGAACGGCTTGCGCAGGATTAACGGCTCGCCCACATCGCCGCCGCGACCGCGGCAAGCGGAAGCAGCACGGAAGCGGACATGACGAGCCAACTGAGCGGACGGGCAAAGTTGAACGTCCAGCCGAGACCGACCCTTTTTTCGACCATGAAGGCGGGGTCCTGCGGGTTGTAGTAGAACGCGCCGCCGCGCCAGTAGCGGTCTTCGCCGTGATGCCGGTTGGCGCCGACTTCGAGCAGGCCGCGCCGATGCACATAGAAGAAGAAAGCGGCCGGCAGCGCAATAAGCAGCAGCGCGAAGATCAGCGCATACCCGGCCGACAGCGTACCGCGGAAATCGTACGTGCTGCGTGCCTGAATCCAGCCGAGCAGAAGCACGACGGCCAGCGACAGGAAAAAGAGCACGTAGGCGTTGGCGCCGCGGAACCGATTCTGCTTGCGCAGCGAACCGGCGGGATCCGACGGATCGAGGTTCTGGCGCGTGCGTCCGATCGAGAGATGGAGGCCGACGAACAGCGCGGTCATAAGCGCCTGCAGCAGATTCAGGGCGAAGACGCTGACGAGCGATTTGGCCGCGTATTGGTCCGGAATGCCGGCGGCATTGAAATGCGTCGGAATCTGCTGCGGAATAGACTCCCAATAGACGGCAGCCAGCACGGCGCAGCCGATCAGAATGACGGCGTGCAGCAGATAGGCCCAGGTCGGGATGCCGGTGGAAGGACGCTCCGCTCCCGTTCCGATATAGGCGGTCCGTCTGGACGAATCGGGAGCAAGCCAGTTCCGCTGCGATTTGAGCTCCAGTGCCCGGCGGCGCGAGAACGTCCAGGCTCCGGCCGCGGCGAGCGCCTGGGGCACCAGCAGCGCGGCCAGCGTCCAGCCTTCGGCGCCGCCGGACAGTCGGTGCGCGGCGAACGCCAACAGCAGGCCGAGCAGGGCGCCGCACAAGCCGAGGGAGAGAAAAGTGCGGCGGATCCGCCGCACCTGCGGCAGGCCGCGTTCGGCGGGCGGCACGTAGACGCCGAGCAGCATGGCGTTCGTCAGAAACGGCAGGCCGAGCAGACACAGCAGCCAGATCAGGTCGATCACGGCGATAACGAGGACAAAAGCAAGTTCGGCATTCATAGGGAAGAGCCTCCTTCGGGCGGGGGATTTTGGATACTGCGGTAGAGCGTCTGCATAAGCTCGGTCAACTCTTGTTCGTTCAGGCCGCGGGCCGAAGCTTCGGCCGCCAGCGGACGCAGGTCCCGCCTCAGGCGGGCGAGAAACGCTTCGTCGGCGGCGGGAAGCGGACCGGGCTGGACGATGACGCCTTTTTTGCGGTGGATCTCCAGAAAGCCTTCCTGCTTGAGCGTCTGGTACGCTTTGTTGACCGTATGCAGGTTGATGCCGAGATCGGCGGCCAGCGCGCGGACGGACGGAAGCGGCTGTCCGGCCGCAAGCTTGCCCGAGGCGATCCCTTCGATCAGTTGGTCGGCAAGCTGTTTGTAGATCGGCACTTCGGATTGCAGATCGAGTTCGACGAACATGTGAGCCCTCCTTTGTCTACTTGTTATATTTATAGTATAACAGATAGAACTAACCGTCAACGCCTTTTGTTTCGAATCGTGCGGCAGACCGGAGCGGGCGGGCCGCTGGAGAAAAATGCGCAAACTCATGGTATGCTAGAAAAGACGGGCCGGCTGGCTCGAAGCGGGAAACGGAAGGATGAACGAGATGAGCGAACAAAAGGCGGACGACGAAACGCGTTTGAACCGTTTACGCGAGCGCGGCGTGCTGGAATCCGGTGAAGCGGAATGGATCGAAGATCTGCTGCATCGCCTGGAAGAAGCCGAAGCGCGAAGCCTGAGGCTGCGCGAAGCTCTATTGAAAGCGAACGGGCACAAGCCGACGATGTCGACCAAACTGCGCGACGCGCTGTACGAATAAGCAAACGGAACCCGAATCAACCCATAAGCAGCAGGAACCGGAATCAACCAACCCCATGACGGAGGGATACAACCTAATGACCATTACATGCGATGTCGCCGTGCTCGGCGGCGGAACAGGCGGATATGTGGCCGCGATCCGCGCGGCGCAGCTCGGCAAGGAAGTCGTAATTATCGAACGCAGCAAGCTGGGCGGCACCTGCCTGCACCGCGGCTGCATCCCGACCAAGTCGCTGCTGCGCAGCGCGGAAGTCTTCTCGCTGTTGAACCAGGCCGAAGCGTACGGCATCGAAAGCGCCGGAGGACGGCTCGTTTTCCCCAAAGTCCAGGCGCGCAAGCGCGAGATCGTGGACAAGCTGCACCAGGGCGTCCAATATCTGATGCGCAAAAACAAAATCCGCGTCGTTGAAGGCAGCGGGCGGATCATCGGTCCTTCGATCTTCTCGCCGCGCAGCGGCGCGGTGGCGGTAGAGCTGCCGGACGGCGAAATGGAGACGGTCGTCTCCGACCATCTCGTGATCGCCACCGGTTCGCGTCCGCGCGTCATTCCGGGCCTCGAACCGGACGGCGTCTTCATTCTGAGCAGCGACGAAGCGGTCGACCTGGAGAAGCTGCCGGCTTCGATCCTGATCGTCGGCGGCGGCGTGATCGGCGTGGAATGGGCTTCGATGCTGCGCGATTTCGGGGTCGAAGTGACGCTCGTCGAGATGGCGCAGCAGATTCTGCCGGGCGAAGACGAAGAAGCGGCCCGCGAGCTTTCGCGATTGCTGCAAAAACGCGGCGTGAACATTCTGACCGGCGTCGAACTGCGTCCCGACACGTACACGTCCGGCGAAGGCGGCGTATCGATCTCGGCGGCGCATCAAGGACAAGACCTTACGTTTGAAGCTTCGCAGATGTTCGTCTCGATCGGACGGACGGCCAACGTCGAAGACATCGGCCTGGAAAATACCGATATTCGCGTCGAAAAAGGCAGTATCGCGGTCAATGCGCATTTCCAGACCGGCGAATCGCATATTTATGCCGTGGGCGACTGTATCGGCGGACTGCAGCTGGCGCATGCCGCCAGCCACGAAGGGCTGGCCGCGGTGAACCATCTGGCCGGCCAGCCGGGGCATCGCTACGATCCGCTGTTCGTGCCGAGATGCGTGTACACGCATCCGCAGATCGGCAGCGTCGGCATGACGGAGAGCCGGGCGCGCGAGCTTGGCCGCAGCGTGAAATCGGCCAAAGTGCCGTTCTCCGCGATCGCCAAAGCGCTGATCGAAGGCCATTCCGACGGCTTCGCCAAAGTCGTCGTCGATACGCAGACGAACGACCTGGTCGGCGTGCAGATCATCGGGCCGCACGCGACCGAACTGATTGCCGAAGCGTCGCTTGCGGCCGTGCTGGACGCGACGCCGTGGGAAGTCGGCAATGCGGTGCACGCGCATCCGACGCTGTCCGAAGCGCTCGGCGAAGCGATGCTCGCGATCGACGGCAGCGCGATCCATATCTGATCGGCCTGCCGGGCCCGGCGGATATTCCACTCGCTTCGCTCCGCACCTGCTGCCGGCGCCGAAGCGGGTTTTCGTCGTCTGTGCTCCGCAGCGGCAGAAGCCGTCTTCGCACCCCAAGAAGGGCGCACGCGCCGATACGTTTCGACGACATCGCCGCCGCGAGGCTTGCGGGGCTGCGGTAAAGCGCCGCTTTTCTTTTTTACGGGAAAAGGATTATAATAGGTTCGAGTTCGGAATTAGTACCTGGTTTTAAGACGTCGTGTTAGAAAACGCGAAAAAGCCGTTACGGAGCACCCAGCGTGCCGAACGGGTAATAAAGACCGGGGAAGGCCCCGAAGCAAGCCGGTCGATACGGCCGAACATCGTTTACGACTTTTAAGGAGGTTCAATCCATGAACCAAAAAGCAACGGCCGCTCCGCATCAGCTCCACCGCGAAGTCGGTCTGGACGACAATCGCGCCGTCGATATGTATAAATGCATGCTGCTTGCCCGCAAGTTCGACGAACGCTGCCATCTGCTGCAGCGGGCGGGCAAGATCAATTTCCACGTTTCCGGCATCGGCCAGGAGACGGCGCAGGTCGCCGCGGCGTTCGCGCTCGATACCGGCAAAGACTACTTCCTGCCGTATTACCGCGATTACGGCTTTATGCTCGGCGTCGGCATGACGACGCGCGAGCTGATGCTGTCGGCGTTCGCCAAAGCGGAAGATCCGAACAGCGGCGGCCGCCAGATGCCGGGCCATTTCGGCAGCAAACGTCTGCGCGTCCTGACCGGATCGAGTCCGGTTACGACCCAGGTTCCGCACGCGGTCGGCGCGGCGCTCGCTTCCAAAATGCGCGGCGAAGGCGCCGTCTCGTTCGTGACGTTCGGCGAAGGGTCGAGCAACCAGGGCGATTTCCACGAAGGCGCGAACTTTGCCGGCGTGCAGAAGCTGCCCGTGATCATGATGTGCGAGAACAACCAGTACGCGATCTCGGTGCCGATTGCCAAACAGTTGGCCGGCAAAGTCAGCGACCGGGCGCTCGGCTACGGTTTTCCGGGACTGCGGGTGGACGGCAACGACGCGCTGGAGATGTTCCGTGCGGTCAACGAAGCGCGGCAGCGCGGCGTAAGCGGCGAAGGCCCGACGCTGATCGAAGCGATGATGTACCGCCTGTCCCCGCACTCCACCTCCGACAACGATCTGGCTTACCGGACGAAGGAAGAAGTGGACGCGAACTGGGAAAAAGACGGTCTGCCGCGCTACAAGCAGTATCTGGTCGAAGCCGGACTGTGGAGCGAAGAGCAGGAAGAAGAGTATGTCAAAGAAATCGCCCAGGAGCTGAAAGAAGCGACGGAATACGCGGACAAAGCGCCGTATCCGCGCGCGGAAGACACGCTGCTGCACGTATACGCGGGCGACGGAGACGGAGGAGACAACTGATATGCCGATGATGGAATATATCGACGCGATTCGCCTGGCGATGAAGGAAGAGATGGAGAAAGACCCGTCCGTATTCGTGCTCGGCGAAGACGTGGGCGTCAAAGGCGGCGTCTTCACGACGACCAAAGGGCTGCAGGACCAATTCGGCGAAGACCGCGTGATCGACACGCCGCTTGCGGAATCCGCTATTGCCGGCGTGGCGATCGGCGCGGCCATGGTCGGCATGAAGCCGATCGCCGAAATGCAGTATTCCGACTTCATGCTGCCGGCCACCAACCAGATCATCAGCGAAGCGGCCAAGATCCGCTATCGCTCCAATAACGACTGGGACTGCCCGATCGTCGTGCGCGCGCCGATCGGCGGCGGCATTTTCGGCGGTCTGTACCATTCGCAGTGCCCGGAGTCGATCTTTTTCGGCACGCCGGGCCTGAAGATCATCGCGCCGTATTCGGCGTACGATGCCAAAGGGCTGCTCAAAGCGGCGATCCGCGATCCCGATCCGGTGCTCTTTTTCGAGAACAAAAAGTGCTACAAACTGATCAAGGAAGACGTGCCGGACGACGATTATATCGTACCGATCGGCAAAGCGAACCTGCTGCGCGAAGGCGACGATATCACGGTCATCAGCTACAGCCTTCCGCTGCACTTCGCCATGCAGGCGGCCGCGGAACTGGAGCAGGAAGGCATCACGAGCCATATTCTCGACCTGCGCACGATCCAGCCGCTTGACCGCGAAGCGATCATCGAAGCGGTGCGCCGCACCGGCAAAGTGCTGATCGTGCACGAAGACAACAAGACCGGAGGCGTGGGCGCCGAAGTGGCCGCCATCATCGCCGAGGAATGTCTGTACGACCTGGACGCGCCGATACGCCGCCTGTGCGGACCGGACGCGCCGGCCATGCCGATCAATCCGCCGCAGGAGAAGTTCTTCATGCTCAGCAAAGACAAGCTGCTGCAAGCGATGCGGGAACTGGCTCTTTACTAGTCTTGTACCTATAGAGGAGTGAACGCAATGAGTACAACGAATACGACGCAAAAAGACATCGCGATGCCCCAGCTCGCCGAATCGCTCGTCTCCGCGACGATCGCCAAATGGCTGAAACGTCCGGGCGACACGGTCGATCTGTACGAGCCGATCTGCGAAGTCATTACCGATAAAGTCAACGCCGAGATCCCGTCGACGGAAGAAGGCGTGATGGGCGAGCTGCTTGCCGCCGAAGGCCAGGAGATCGCCGTCGGCGAGATCATCTGCCGCATCGTGACCGCCGGCGCGGCTCCGGTCGAAGCCGCCGCCCCGGCCCCGCAGGCCGCGGCTCCGAGCCCGGCTGCGCGTCCGGGCGATACGGCCGCGCCGCAGGCCGCGTCCGCCGGCGAAGCGGGCAGCATGCGCGCCCGCTTCTCGCCGGCCGTACAGGCGCTTGCCGCGCAGCACGGCCTCGATCCGGCCGTCATCCCCGGCACGGGCATGGGCGGCCGGGTCACGCGCAAAGACGTGCTCCAATACGTGGAGCACGGCGGCGCGTCCCAAGCGGCCGCATCGGCCGCTCCCGCGGCGCCGTCCGCGCCGCAGCCCGCCGCGGCCTCATTCGCCGCACCGCAGCCGCCGATGTTCGCTTCGTCGTCGATGACGTCGCAGAACGAAGTCCGGCATTCCGGCCTGCATCTCAGCGAGAATCCGAAGCTGCCGAAGATCGAGATCGAAGAAGGCGGCCGCGGCGCCAACGAGACGTACATCGACATTACGCCGATCCGCAACACGATCGCGACCCGCATGCGCCAGAGCGTATCGGAGATTCCGCACGGCTGGATGATGATCGAAGTCGACATGACCAATCTGGTCAAACTGCGCAACAAGCACAAAGACGAGTTCAAGCGCAGCGAAGGCGTCAACCTGACGTACCCGGCATTCGTCATCAAAGCGGTCGTCAACGCGATCAAGGACTACCCGATCATGAACTCTGTCTGGGCGGTCGACAAAATCATCGTCAAGCGCGATATCAACATCTCGCTTGCCGTCGGCACGGAAGATTCGGTCCTGACTCCGGTCATCAAAAAAGCCGATCAGAAAAACATCGCGGGTCTCGCGATGGAAATCGACGACCTGGCCCGCCGCACGCGCGAGCGTACGCTGAAGATCGACGATATGCAGGGCGGCACGTTCACCGTGAACAACACGGGTTCGTTCGGCTCGATCCTGTCGCAGCCGATCATCAACTATCCGCAGGCCGCGCAGCTGACGTTCGAATCGATCGTCAAGCGTCCGGTCGTAATCAACGACATGGTCGGCGTCCGTTCGATGGCGAACTTCTGCCTGTCGCTGGATCACCGGATTCTCGACGGCCTGATCTGCGGACGGTTCCTGCAGCGCGTCAAAGAAAATCTGGAAAGCTACTCGCCGGATACGAAGCTGTATTAAGTTTCGCTGCACGCTTCGGCGCTTCAGCGTTTGAGGTGTTCGGCATTTGACGTGTTCGATCCTGTTTCTCGGATCGTGTTCCGACACGGAAGCGTGCGTTTGGACAACCGGTTTTTTTCGACAAAAAAGCTTCGGCCCGCGCGGGGTTCCGCGCGCAGCCGAAGCTTTTTTGGTTCGTCGAATGTTCGGAAGTGTCCGAACGGCGCCGTGTCTTGCGACGTTTCGCCTGTTTTTTATACGAAAACCTGAAGCAGTCCGAGAAAGACCGAACCGACCATGGCGATAATCATGAGCCAGATAAAAATTTTGAACCATTTTTTGTTCTGCATGAAGCCGTCAAACCCCTTTTCGTCCATGAATGGGAGCCTACGCGCCGCCGCTTTTTCGCCGCGCCGTCTCTCCTTTTTTGGTTTTTTATACGTTTACTAGTAAGATAGAAGCAGAAGGGGCGGGTTGCCGTCGAGCCGGGCTGCCGCGCAAACCGCTCATGATATTCATTTTAACTTATCGGGAAAGCGGAGGGAAGTTTATATGATCGATACACAACGATTGGTGCACGAATTTCTGGAATTGGTGCAAATCGATAGCGAGACCCGCAGCGAACGGCTGATCGCCGACGTGCTGACGAACAAGTTCAAGCTGCACGGTCTGGAAGTCGTCGAAGACGATTCGGCGTCGCGCTCGGGACACGGGGCGGGCAATCTGATTGCGCGGCTGCCGGCGACCGAAGGCGTGGACGCGCCGAAGCTGTTTTTCACCTGCCATATGGACACGGTCATGCCGGGACTCGGCATCAAGCCGGTCATCGGCGAAGACGGCTGGATTCGCAGTTCGGGCGACACGATTCTCGGCGCCGACGACAAAGCCGGCGTCGCGGCGCTGCTCGAATTGATCCGCGTGCTGCGCGAACAGGAAATTCCGCACGGCCAGATCCAGTTCGTCATTACGGCGGGCGAAGAATCCGGGCTGATGGGCGCGCGCGCGATGGATGCGTCCCTGCTGGACGCCGAACTCGGTTTTGCGGTCGATTCGAACGGCGAAGTGGGCGAGATCGCGGTATCGGCGCCGACCCAGGCCAAGATTACGATGGAAGTCCACGGCAAAGCCGCGCACGCCGGCGTCAACCCGGAAGACGGGATCAGCGCGATCCAGGTCGCCGGCAAAGCGATCGCCCGCATGAAGCTTGGGCGGATCGACAAGGATACGACGGCGAATATCGGCAGCTTCTCCGGCAGCGGCGCGACCAACGTCGTGATCGACTACGCGAAGCTTGAAGCCGAAGCGCGCAGCGTCGTGCAGGAGAAGGTCGATGCGCAGATCGCTTCGATGAAGGAAGCGCTGGAATCCGCCTGCGCGGAATTCGGGGCTACGGCGGGATTCGAGAGCCGGATCGTCTATCCGTCGTTCAACCACGCGGACGATTCCGAAGTGGTGCAGCTTGCGAAAAAAGCGGCGGCGCAGCTCGGGCTCAGCGGCCGGACGTTCCAGTCGGGCGGCGGCAGCGACGCGAACGTGTTCAACGGGTTCGGCGTGCCGACGGTCAATCTGTCGGTTGGCTACGAACATATCCATACGACTTCCGAACGGATCAAAGTCGAAGATCTGGGCAAGCTGGCCGGATTCATCGTCGAGATCGTGCGTCAATCGGTACGGGCTTAACACGGCTTGAAGACTTAACCATCCAACAGACGAGAGGCGGAATGCAGCATGGAACCGGGCAAAGAAAAATTGTGGGAAACAACGGTCGGCAGCGAACCGATTTTTGACGGCAAGATCATCAAGGTCCAGATCGACACGGTCGAACTGTCCGACGGCACGCAGGCCAAGCGCGAGATCGTCAAGCATCCGGGCGCGGTCGCCGTGCTTGCGATCCGGGGCGGCAAGCTGCTCGTCGTCGAGCAGTTCCGCCAGCCGCTTGGCCGCACGGAGATCGAGATTCCGGCGGGCAAGCTCGAACCGGGCGAAGATCCGCGCGAAGCGGCCGCGCGCGAGCTTGAAGAAGAGACCGGCTACCGCGCGCCCGAGCTGCTGCACCTGTCTTCCTTCTATACGTCGCCGGGCTTTGCGGACGAGATCATTCATTTCTATGCCGCCGAGAACCTGACCGAAGGCACGCTGCATCCCGACGAAGACGAGTTTCTGGAATTGACCGAGATTACGCTTGAAGAAGCGTTCGGGCATATCCGGGCGGGCCGGATCAGCGACGCCAAGACGCTTATGGCCGTGTACGCGTGGCAGATCCGGACGCTGACGGGAAACTGGCCGGTCTGAGCGCCTGAAACGTTTGACTTTGAAGCCGGGTAACTTCTATAATAGGGAACGTGAGTTTGACTGGAGAACGGCCGGCAAGAACGGGCATGCTCCGAGGGGGAGGAGAAGCATGGAAGCGCGGATCGACAATATCAAGCAGCAGCTGCAGTCCAAAGGATACAAATTGACGCCCCAGCGGGAAGCCACCGTTCGCGTGTTGCTGGAGAACGAAGAAGACCATCTGAGCGCGGAAGACGTGTTCATGCTGGTCAAGGAAAAGGCGCCGGAGATCGGTCTTGCGACCGTGTACCGCACGCTCGAACTGCTCAGCGAGATGCATGTGGTGGAGAAGCTGAACTTCGGCGACGGGGTATCCCGTTACGACCTGAGAGGCGAATCGAACAAGCATCACCACCATCATCTGATCTGCGTACAGTGCGGCAGCATGGACGAGATTCGCGAAGACTGGCTGCTTCCGCTCGAAGAGCGTCTGGAAAAAGAATTCCGGTTTACCGTTTTGGATCACAGGCTCGACTTTCAGGGAATCTGCCACCGCTGCAAAGCCAAGGAAGAAGACCAGGCTTAAGCGGTAGGCGGACAAGTTTTGTGCACGTGCCCGGGAAGATCGGCGAGCGGGCGCTGCACCCGTTCGGGCGACAGGGTCGCGCGTGCGCCGCAGCGGGCTCCGGAAGATCGAAATCGATCTTCCGGGGTTTTTTTGCGACGAATTTTTTGCCTTTTAAAGGAGTTCCGTACAAGCCGTGGAATCTTTAACAAACGGGATTCGGCAGCCCGCCCAAAAGGGCAGCAAGCGGCTTTCCTGAGGAAGTTTGGAGGAGGTCCATCAGTGAATACGCATTTGGACGCGTTTATAACGTATATGGCGGAGGAAAAACGACGCTCCGCGAGCACGCTCGAATCGTATCGCCGCGATCTGGCACAGTTCCTCGAATTCGCGGGCGGGCGCAGCTTGACAGCCGTGGACGAAGTTCGCAAATCGCATATCGCCGCTTATTTGAACGAGATGAAGCGTTCCGGCAAAGCGCCGTCCACCGTGATCCGCGCTTCCGTTTCGATCCGGTCTTTTTTCCATTACCTGATTCGGCAGTCGCTGATCGTCCACGACCCGTCGATGGATCTCGAGACGCCCAAGCCGGAGAAAAGACTGCCGATCGTGCTGACGGTAGGCGAAGTGGAACGGCTGCTCGACGCGCCGGACCGGGCGAACGCGCAGGGCGTCCGCGACAAAGCGATGCTGGAAGTGCTGTACGCGACCGGCATCCGGGTGTCGGAGCTGATCGCGCTGAACGTCGGCGATATCGATCTGGAACTTAAATTTCTGCGCTGCGGCGCGGCAGGCAAAGAGCGGATCGTGCCGATCGGGCGCATGACGGCTGCTGCGGTGACGGCTTACATGGGCGCCATGCGCGGCCAGCTGCTCAAGCGCGAAGACGAAGCAGCGCTGTTCCTGAACCAGCTCGGCACACGGCTGACGCGGCAGGGATTCTGGAAAATTATTAAAAAATACGCGGCGGCGGCAGAGATCGAGACGGACATTACGCCGCATACGCTGCGCCATTCTTTTGCCGCGCATCTGCTGGAGAACGGCGCCGATCTGCGTTCGGTCCAGGAGATGCTCGGCCATTCGGATATTTCGACGACGCAGATCTATACGCACGTCATGAAGCGCAACATGAAGGAAGTGTACGAACTGCATCATCCCCGCGCCTAGGCCGGAAGACTCAAACCTGTAACACACATGCCACACACTCAAATAAGAACCCTACTCAAATATGAATCAAACGGAGCGTGCACCTTATGACAACTTTCACTACCCATGCAGCAAGCATTCAGGAAGCGGCGGACTATATCCGCTCCAAGACGGAGCTGCAGCCGGAAATCGGACTGATTCTCGGTTCGGGTCTCGGCATTCTCGCCAACCTGATCGAAAATCCCGTCTCGATTCCTTACGAAGACATCCCGCATTTTCCCGTCTCGACGGTCGAAGGCCACGAAGGCGAACTGCTGCTGGGCACGATTCAGGGCCGTCCGGTCATTATGATGAAAGGCCGCTTCCATATGTATGAAGGCTACGGCCCGGAAGTAACGGCTTTCCCTGTACGCGTCATGAAGAACCTCGGCGTAACCGGACTGCTCGTCACGAACGCGGCCGGCGGGGTGAACACGTCGTTCACGCCGGGCGACCTCATGCTGCTGTCGGACCATCTCAACCTGACCGGCAAAAGCCCGCTGATCGGACCGAACGATTCGGCGCTCGGCGTCCGCTTCCCGGACATGTCCGAAGCGTACAGCCGCAGACTGCGCGCCGCCGCCCACGACGCCGCAGGCAAGCAGGGCTTCGCGTTCAAGGAAGGCGTATACGCCGGCCTGCTCGGACCTTCCTACGAGACGCCGGCCGAGATCCGCATGCTGCGTACGCTCGGAGCGGACGCGGTCGGCATGTCCACCGTATCCGAGACGATCGTGGCGCGCCACGCGGGCCTCGAAGTGCTGGGCATTTCCTGTATCACGAATATGGCCGCCGGCATTTTGGACCAGCCGCTGTCGCATGACGAAGTGATGGAGACCGCGGATCTGGTCAAAGAAAAGTTCCTCGGCCTCGTGCTGGCCATCATTCCGAATATGTAACGTCGCCCGTCAGGTGACAAAAACACAAATCTCCTGCGCTTTAGTCCATTCAGCGCGTATTCGAGGGTCTGCTATACTGGGTACAAATCCCGGGGCGGGCCCTCTTTCGTTAACGCTGGAGCGGCCGGGCCGGAACACATCGGAGGAATTGACATGTATCTGCACGGAAGTAGCAAGATCAATGCCGCAGGGCATTTGGAAATCGGGGGCTGCGACGTCGTCGAATTGAAGCAGACGTACGGCACGCCGCTGTACATTATGGACGAAGAACTGATCCGCCGCCGCGCGCGCGAATACCGCCAGGCGTTCGAAGCTTCGGGCCTGACGTTCCAGGTCGCCTACGCGAGCAAAGCGTTCAGCACGCTCGCCATGTGCCGCATCGCGGACGAAGAAGGGATGTCGCTCGACGTCGTGTCCGACGGCGAACTGTACACCGCGCTCAAAGCCGGCTTCCCGGCGCACCGCATCCATTTCCACGGCAACAACAAGACGCCGGACGAAATCGAAATGGCGCTGGACGCCAAGATCGGCTGCTTCGTGGCGGACAACTTCATCGAACTGCAAATGCTGCAGGCGATCGCGTCCGACCGCGGCGAGAAAGTGAACGTACTGCTGCGCGTGACGCCGGGCGTCGAAGCGCACACGCACGAATACATTTCGACCGGCCAGACGGATTCGAAGTTCGGCTTCGATATCCAGAACGGCACGGCGATCGAAGCGGTCCGCACGGCGGCGCAGCTTCCGAACCTGGAACTGCTTGGCCTGCACTCGCATATCGGCTCGCAAATTTTCGAGACCGACGGTTTCGAGATGGCGGTCGAGCGCGTCGCCGGCTTTGCCCGCAGCGTCAAAGAACAGCTGAACGTCGAGTTCAAGGTTGTCAACCTGGGCGGCGGCTTCGGTATCCGCTATACGGAAGGCGACACGCCGCTTGCCGTGGCCGAGTATGTCAAAGCGATCACCGACGGCGTGAAAAAGCACTTCGAAGGCATTGCCGCGCAGCTGCCCGAAATCTGGGTCGAGCCGGGCCGCAGCATCGTCGGCGACGCCGGCACGACGCTGTACACGGTAGGCACGAGCAAAGACATCCCGGGCGTGCGCAAATACGTCGCTGTCGACGGCGGCATGACCGACAACCCGCGTCCGGCGCTGTACGAATCCAAGTACGAAGCGATGCTGGCCAACCGGGCCGGCGACGCCAACGAAGAGACCGTCTCGATCGCCGGCAAATGCTGCGAGAGCGGCGACATGCTGATCTGGGACGTTGAACTGCCGAAGCCGAATACCGGCGACCTGCTGGCCGTAGCCTGCACCGGCGCGTACAACTACGCAATGGCGAGCAACTACAACCGCATCCGCCGTCCGGCCGTCGTCTTCGTCAAGAACGGCGCGAGCGACCTCGTCGTCCGCCGCGAGAGCCTCGACAACATTACCGGCAACGACGTCATTCCGGCGCGTCTGGAGAAACAGGGCGCGCAGGTCAAGTAAAACGCAAGCAATAACGGGAAGATTACGGGAAGGGGCAGCTTGCGCTGCCTCTTTTTGTTCGGTTCGGCGGCCGTTGAAGCAGACAGGCGAGAGCGATCCGCGATTTTTGCGCTTTGCGTCAGGTTGGCGAATCGGGCTGCGGGTACGGAAGCAAGCGGCAAATCCGGCGTTTACGTTGACAAAAAAGCAGCGTGGCCGGGCAAATTTCGTTTTTCGCTCCGTTACATTGCTTTTTAAGCAGCGTACGTTCCCCTTTTTTTAAGTATCCCGCGTTTCGGGTTTTGCTTTGTCCGCTTTTTTCGGGTACACTGGTTAAGGTTGCCGAGGCGCCTTGCGAGGCGGAGTTCGGCCGGATGATACAGACCTCTACAGAAAATTAAGGGAGATGACCATGATGAAAAAAGGATATATCGAGCTTGAAAACGGCGGCAACGTCGAGATCGAATTTTTGCCGGAAGAAGCACCGAACACAGTAGCAAACTTCGAGAAACTGGCAAACTCCGGTTTTTATAACGGCCTGTCTTTCCACCGCGTCATTCCGGGCTTCGTCGCTCAGGGCGGCTGCCCGAACGGCACCGGCACAGGCGGCCCAGGCTGGCAGATCGACTGCGAGACTTCGACGAATGTAACGAAGCATGCCAAAGGCGTTCTGTCGATGGCGCATGCGGGCAAGAACACCGGCGGAAGCCAGTTCTTCGTCTGCTACGGCCCACAGCCGCACCTCGACGGCGTACACACCGTTTTCGGCAAAGTAACCAAAGGCATGGAATTGATCGATGCCGTTAAGCCGGGCGACAAGATGAAAGAAGTCAAAGTCGTAACGGAATAGTAGATAAAAACCTTGAAGGATAAATTCCTTTGAGGTTTTTTCTTTGTCTAAAAACGTAAAAATAATTTGTTTATACTTATATGTAATTATAGTATTGTAAAGTATGTCAATACCATATAAGAGAAGAGGGATTGTGTGTCAGTATCGAAGTGGTTTATAGCATTGTTGGCGTTATCCATTTGCTTAACAACGGCTTGTTCTAGCACGGAAGCAACCAACGAAGTTTCGTCCAAGCCCGATAAAAAGATAGAGACCGAACAGGAATGGAGTAATGATTCTGTTCAAGCGGTGAAAATTGCCGACACAGAAAGCGTATCTGAAGTAGAGGACTTAAAAGAAAAAGCTTACCCAGAACCTTATCTTAAAGCAATAGAAAAGATGAATGCCGGAGATATAGAAATGGCTTTAAGCTATTTAGATATGACTCTCGAAGATTTTGAACAAAAAGACGTGCAACTAAAAGCTAGAACTTTAAAAAATTATCTTCTTTCTGTAAAGCTTTCAGGATATGGCTCAACGCTGCTCATGTATCTAAAAGGAGCAGATCAATACAAGGAAGGAGCATTTGCTGATACAGAGGGGCTGGACGAAGCAATAAGAGTAATGGACGATGCTCAAGAAAGAATAGACAAGGAGTCTAAGCAGCTTAAAACAGAATCGGAAGCTGTATTAGAGATGTTTCAGGGACAACGCTCTGAGCCAATTTCTGACGAAGAAATCAAGGTATCGTCTGATTATATAACAGGAAGAGGCCTATCTTTCTTTGAATCTGTAGGGTATCCATTGCCCACCCAATCAGAAATAGATACAGCGGTGAGCGAAGCGACTCATAATTACTACAAGGCTACAGTTGATAGTTTGTTCAAAGATGGGGAAATTGATTATGCTGAATACTTTTATGCTGTAGGTTTTGCGCTTATGTATAGCGGAAACTACGATGAGAGCGCTAAGAATAATTTGCAAAAGGTTATAGATCTCACTGAGGACGATAAATATAGCGAAACTCGGTTGAATGCTAAAGGGTTTTTAGAGAATATAGAAGAACGAAAATGAAAAAAATAGGCATACCCAAGTTAATTAAGGGTATGCCTATTTTTAAATTCTGTTTTCGATCTTCAATGCTTCATTTACAATAATTTCAATCAATTTTTGCTCTGATTTGCTTGGTTTTACGCCGAAATTAGCTAGTATTTCATCGATATATCTTAATGAAATTATCCTTTTATCGACATCGCTTTTTACATGATTTACAGTAGAAACAAAGTCTACAATAAGATCTGCAACATCCAGCACGAAATTGCTCTTTGTGCGATCCAATCCTCTAACCTCAACCACCTGAATGACCAACTTTAGAAACTCCAACAACTTCTCGACACCATCGGTCAGTTTGTCGATATTGATATTTTTCTTCTTAGCTACGACAAGCATAACAGAAAGTACGGTCACAACAGTTACTACGCATAAAGCAATTACTAAATTCTGATCCAAGTAAATGTCTCCTTATTATCGTTTTAGACAAAAATAAAAAGAGACGATTAATTTCGTCTCTAAGCTGCTCGTAAGTCTTGCTTTTACAGTTTATCGATTTTAGAAAAATCGGAAACGAGGACTTAAAATAGCGTGATAATTTTACTGAGTATCGCTTAAATAGAAGGGGATACGAACTTTTTAATAGCAAAAGCCTATGTTAAAAGTTATTTTGGTTGCAAAAAAACTGATTTTAGAGTACATTAGTTGCAAAGATAAGAATAAGAGGGGGTTTTGAAATGATTCTGTTTAGCGATGCCCAAAAAATAATCGATCAACAAATTCCTGCATCGGTTAGAGCACAGATGAGTACGGTCGTAAGGCAAGGTTACATATTAGCTTCCGAAACCATGAAGAATGCCATAATGCTCGAGTGGGAGTTAGGACGCCAGTACGAGGGTGTTTTGCGTAATTTGGCTATCGCTTTTCTTCTTCATCAAAAAAGCAAAGCGGAACAGCTTCCATTCGAAACTTCCATTGAAAGTACTAAGAACAAGAGCTATAAGTACATCGTTCTTTCTACTGCACAAACCAAGTTGACCTGTAGTCAAGTTTCAAACAAGCATGCAATTGCAAGACCAGCATACTTTAGAGATAAACTTCAAACCATAAACAATCAGGCGTCTGCTTACTTTTCTGATATTGATGGGCTAGAGCCACCAGAACAAGCAGAACAGCACTACTTGTTGCTCACTTATAGCAAAGGAGGGAATATGCCGAGTTTTATAAATATTGGATTCCCTCATCTTTGGCATGAAAGAATCGATCTGTTAAGCGAGATTCATGTAGTTGGGCAACCAACTATAGAAGAAGAAAAAGAAGAGGTTATCAAGGGTGATAACCTAATCAACTTTAGGCAGTTTGCAGAAGAGGTGGAGGGCAGTGGAGGAGGCTAACCGTTTTTCTAGGTTTGTTCCTGAGCGTCTTGTTGAGGCTAGAGAAGCTAGAGGATATACGTTGACGGAATTAGCGGGGGTGGCTGGGGTATCTCACCAAGCCATCTCCAAGTATGAAAATAAAAAGTCGGTTCCAGGATACGATATTCTAGAAAAGATAGCCGAGACGCTAAAAGTTCCTGTGACTTACTTTTACAAGCCAATCATTTCTAATGAGACGGGTGTCACGTTTTTTAGGAGCGCTGCTTTAGCGACTTCAAAATCAAAGAAGATTCATTTGCATAAGATTTCTTGGATAAAAGAGATCTATAAATATTTAGAAAAGTTTTTCATTTTTCCGGAAATCAATGTTCCCCGTTTGATTGATAGAGAGACATATATACCGACTCCATTTGTAACTATTGATCAAATGGCTAGTGAAGTACGAAGATCTTGGAATCTTGGGAATGGTCCTATAAGCAACATGACTTTGCTATTGGAAAAGGCGGGCATTGTTGTAGCAAGATCACCTTTTGAAAATTATAAAATTGATGCTTGTTCTAAATGGGGTACGGGAGAAAGACCTGTGATATTACTCAGCGACGATAAAACAGCGGCAAGATCACGTTTTGATATTGCTCATGAACTAGGCCATCTCGTTTTACATTCAAAAATAAAACAAAGTGAATTCAATTTAAAAGCTAATTACAAATTAATTGAGAGTGAAGCTAATCGCTTTGCAAGTGCATTTCTTTTGCCTAGCTCTAGCTTTGGTTCGGAAATTATTTCAAATTCTCTTGAACACCTTGTCGCTTTAAAGAGAAGGTGGAAGGTATCAATTCAAGCCCTAGCATATAGAGCTCACTCAATTGGTTATTTCGAAGAACATCAACACATTTATCTACGGAGAAAATTAGCTAAGAATAATCAGTTAACCAGAGAACCTTTGGACGATGTTCTGGAATTTGAAGAACCAATATTATTGCAACAAGCAATAAAAGCACTGGTTGAACACAATGTAAAAACAAAAGCAGACATTACAAGCGAACTAAGCTTGCCGAGAGAAGAAATTGAAGTACTAGCAGGACTAGAACCAGGATATCTGTCTTCAGAAAGTGCAAAGATAATTCCTCTTGTATTTAAATAAATATAAGTAAGTATTTGGTTTTAAAAAATCGATTAAAGTACTTATATGTAAAAAAAGTGACTTTTACAAGTATACAAACTTGATCAAGTCACTTTTTTTACATATTTTTTACTTTTTATCTGCTTTAGCTCGCTCGATACGATCGGCCACTACAAGCATACGATAAAAATCTACGCTGCCACCATTCGGAGTATCGAGAACAACCTTATCTCCATCGTATTTCATAGTCTTAAACTTATAGACGGCATCTTTGGCCCAATCTGGGACAGTGACCGATTGCTTATGCGTAACGGACTTCAAGGATTTCTGGAGTTCAGCGATTACAGTTGCTTGGTCGGCTACAGTTTGCTTCAGAGTCTCAAATGCTTCAATTTGTTCTTTAGTCATTTCTTCATCATCCTTTGGTTTTGTAGGAATTGGGGCTATTGGCAGAGGAGCAGGATTAGAGGGCGTAGGGATAGAATGCCTTTCAGTCGATTCAGTTCAGCTTGGATTTGAGGAAGGAAGTTTTTCTTGGCAGCGGCAAGACTGTGACCGTCTCCCCACCATTTATCTCCTGGACAAGTCTTAGCAGAGCGCTTTATGTCATAATCGCCAATGTATGTGCCATCGGCAGTCCACCAACAGTGATAAGTAATATGCTTAGCATTCACAGACAGCTTTAGTTTTTCTGCAAGACAGGCATAGAGATGAATAATGGTCTTCTTTTGTTCGGCAGAAAGAGTGTCTCCGCCACTATTGAAGTTGCCAATATTTTCGATACAAAGACCGTTAGCGTTATCCCCTTTGATTCCAGCAGGAGCCTTATTAAAGGGTCGTTTGATCGAGTAGCCAATTTTACCATCGGGGAACGTAGTGAGTTGTTGTGCAATATCATCGAATCCTCGTTTTAGATGAGAAGTCCGCATACCTTCAAGCATTTGAAAGTGATTACTGCCTTTAAAGTTGTCGTAGCTAGGTTCCCAGGTATGGTGAACTTGTAGACTATCAATAACCCGAGTGATGCTTTGTTTTTTAAGCCAATCTCTAAATTCATCCCGTTCTAACACAATAAAGTTACCTTTTTGAATCAATGTATGTCCTCCTAACAAAGTAAAGCCAAGCATCATTAGATACTTGGCAATGTGAGCTATGTATTATTCAGCTTTCTTTTCAACCGTTTGTGTCTGTTCGACTTTCACAGTCTCGATAGTGGTACTCTGCACTTCCTTGATCACTTCGTTCTCTCCGCTTTTTTCTTGTAAGATGGTAATCATCTTGCGGAAGACGGGAGGGAGCTTCAAGCCTAGACGACCATAGTTCTCAATAATACTAACGGCTTCATTAGAGAGCCAGAAAAAGATTGTACCGTTCATTACGATATTTAATCCAAGAGCCAAGTCGATTCGATGTCCGAGAAGAACCATCAGCATCATGAGTCCTTTTTTCAGCAACCCCCAAAATCCAACTGAGCTTTTTAAGCCTTTCCCAGTCTTGATGCTAGCGAACATCCCGCTTAAATAATCAACAGCGAAAAACAAAAGTAAAATTTCCAAGAGTCCGCTCCAACCTCCGAATGCATAAGATGTAATTGAGCCAAAGACTCCTGATAAAGCGTAGAGAGTTGAGTAATCTCTATTTGCTAAAAGTTTAGTAGGTAAATCATTCAAGATAGCTCCTCCAAGTCAAAGTTATTCGTCTACCTGTGCCTGTAAGGCTTGCACAATATAGATCTTAATCAAAGCCTCCCTGATCAATTCTCCCTTAACGGTTTTACCAGCAACCGCATAGGTACGCCAGTAATCAGGTGTATTGAACATTCCCTTATTCTTCAACCAAAGTAATGCATCTTCGAAATGGACAGAAGAAACCTTAACCTTGTTGACGGGCCGTTTACTTGCGTTAATAAACTTCAGTGCTCCGTAACCTTGCAATGTTTTTGGGACGTCTAAACTCACGGTACAGGAATCAATAAGTTCGTCGTATAACTCTTTGGGCGTCGCTTTTCTTCCGAAGGCTTGGTCTAGTTTGTTTGTAATCAACGCCATAGCACCCGAAACGTGAGGAGCAGCCATCGAAGTTCCTGACAGTTTGAGGTATCCATGATCGATGTGCCAAGTGGAGACAATATTCTCACCCGGAGCAATCAGATCAATCTGGTTATTGGAGTTACTAAACGTAGAGACCTGACCCCACATATTGTATGATCCGACAGCGACCACTTCGGGATAGTAGGCGGGGTATCCGATTTCGTCTGTGTTAGCCTCTCCGTCGCCAACGTTCCCTGAAGCCGCAACGACCACAATGCCCTCTGCCTCCATCTGCTTAATGACATCGTGAATAGTGGAGAAGGACAGCTTGCTTGCGCTCGACATATTCACGATGCGTACACGTTCTCCTTTGGGTCCACGCCAAGCCAGCGCATATTTGAGAGCCTGCAACATCCAGGTTAGGACGCCGTTGCCTGTGGAGTCGAGCGTTTTTAGGATGAGAAGCTTAACATTTGGAGAGACGCCAACAAGGCCTTGTCCGTCTTTCTTTGCGGCAATCGTTCCCGCAACGTGCGTACCATGAAAGTTGTTGTCGGAGTAGTTATTGGGGTCGTTATTGTAATCCGTTGTAAAGTTACGTCCACCGATAATCTGTCCGTTCAAGTCGGGATGAGTCATGGAGCAGCCTGTATCGAGAATCGCGACGACGACGTCTTCGCCTTGATAACCCTGTTTCCACATTTCATTGGCCCAAATATCTTTTACGCCTTCGGGAAGTGTATCTAAGGTAACCGTTGATTGAGCGATTACTTCGTGATTGACCAGTTTAAATTCCATAAGTCACTCCTTGATCCGAGATAGAAAACAAAAAGAAAGAGAGCCTTTAGACTCCCCTTCACGTGCTAGATAAGATGTTATTAGAGATTCTTAAGTAAATCAAAATCGACAAGAGGAAGACCTATTCGTACTTTTGTCCGACGATTTTCTCGTACTCTTCGGGCGTAATGACGCCAAAACTCACGTACTGTCTAAGCTGAGGTTCGCGCGCCCATTTGCATTTGTAATAATAGCTCAAACGATCAAAATCACTCTCAAACATTCTTATCTACTCCTTCAGGCTGTGTGTTTTTATCAGACTCTAGTGACATGAGACGCAGTTCGAAACCAACTAGGCTTGCTCCCAATGCCTGATTTTGTGCCTGCATCGTCATCATTTGAATTTCTTTTTCTACGATTTGAGCACCAAGAGCTTCGTTTTGTTGACGAAGTTCTAAAGCCTCCAGTTCTCGTTGTACAAGCGAAAATCCAATCCGATCCAACTCGGTCGGATCGGATTCGGGTGACTTCGTTAACACTTTGATTTCTTCTAAGGTTAGACCTTCAGACCAGTACCCCGTAGGATTCTGAAGATTTGATTCTTTGTGATGTTTCCAGCGTTCTAAATCAAATCGGGGTTTATAGAGACCCGGTGGAACAGAAATACCAACTAGATAGCCCATTACATTACTGCCTTCTCCTTCTTCTTCCAAGGATGACTCATCGAATATGAGATTAGCCGAAAGAATAGGGTGGTGGGCTATGGGACTAACTCCAGAAAATTCGTCTTCGACAATCTCGTCTTCGACATATAAACCCTCCAGATTAACTCGTGCAACGACCTTCAAATTAACTCCTCCTTTTCTTATTGTTCGGCTTGGAACGTCATTTGTATGGATAACCAGTTGATTCCATCGTCTTGCTGAGACACAATACTGCCGTCTGCATAGATGTCAGCTCGACCTGAAGTACCTCCATAAAGGGCAGGGAAAATCAATGTACTTGAAGGTCTATAACCTTTAGGCAGCTTACAAACGGTTGCCTGAGTGCCATTACGTATCAATCCGCGCACAATGACCTGCCCTAAAGCATTTTTAAAATAGACGAGATTGGAGAATCCATCGTTATATTGAATCCATCCGTTTAAGAGCGTTGGAGTGATCCATGCCGGGGTATCTTTCTCGGCTTTTTTCGCTTCCAATACGGAAACCCTTGCTGCGGTATCTCCGGCATTGCGGATCAGATCGACAAGCTGAGCTTTTTCAGATTCAGACAACGAATCTGTGAATGAGGCTATAGGTGATTTGTCCAAGCGCAAATAGGTAAATGTGTAAACAGCCGTTTCGTCGTAATTGCTGTCTTCAATGCGTACTTTCTCATTTCCATAGGCATTGGCTGTGCTGATCACCCAAGAAGGATCACCCTTTCCCATTGCAGCAGCCGTTGCCGTTCGTAGAATCGGAGCGGCTTCGCGCAGGATAATTCCTGATCCAACTTCAATCACGTTATCGCCTTCAGTCAAGACTAACTGCCCTTCGCTCGCAATGAGCTCAACTGTAGGAGACGCCAACTTATAATGTAAGTTATAAGGCGTCCAATCACCGGATATGTCGGTTGGTAATACAGATCGTGCAGAGTTATTCACCCACGATCCGATGGAACCCACCGTCATTTTCGTCCCTTGACTCGCATTAACCCAGCGGCGGACCCATCCTTTTGTTCCGCTACCGTTATAAGGGACTGGCGCAGATCCCCACGATTCCTGCGTTGTCATTACCCACCCATTAAAATAGGCTCTCATCTCATCTGCTGAAGGTGAATAATTAGGTCCCCAACCAGAATCAATATTAGCGACACCCATTTCGAGTAGATTCCTTGAAGAATCGACAACAAATTTGTCTGCTCCATAGTCAACAACAGAGCCTACAGCGAGCAGCGTTCCATTAAACTTAGTCATTGTAGGACCTGTAGACATTCCAGCAAAGGCTGTAGCATATACTTTTTTATAAGCGGTGAATTATTGGGAAGCCGTATAGGCCCACTCTATGGAGCCATCCAGAATAAATTTACGCCACTTCGCTAGCTTGAAATACTGTCCGTTACGCTCGAATACCGTATCGGGTTCAGTACCTCCAGTCGGGTTTGCATGCAATTCCGTTTGCAAAGCCATCATCGATTTTTGTTGTGGTTTAAACATCGCCGCTTGCGCTCAAGGCATCATGATAGGGTTAGTAAAAGACAGACTATTCGTCGTCCACACATTAGAACCCATATAATTGGACAAATAAATACGAATATGCGCAAATTCTTTTGTGTTAAAAGTGAGCGTTTGGATAAGCTGAGGTGTAACCAACGTAGTGAGTCCTGTCGTAGATGTATCCGTGATCGAAATGTATCCATTTGTCATGATCGAAATTGTATAATTTGTATTTTTGGACACATCTATCTCAACATACATCCCAGTCGTCGCGCTGTTTGTGCCTTGTGCTACGAACTTATAAGAATTCGATGAATCCAAAGTCAAATTGCCACCCTCTAGGAGTCGAACCCATTCATAGAATGGTGGTAGCAAATTCCCTGCTGTTGAAATCGCATACGGACCCTCAACTCCGACAATCCCCGTACGTCCCTGCCCATTGATCTCCGTTTTACCGGATAGCCCCGACAAACGGAAGCGAGACTACTTGGTCGCCTTCACGACTTGCAGTCCCGCAGCCAGCGCAACGTCTACATCTTTCTCTAAATCTAAACGATCCGTAATCTCTTTCGCTTTCGCATCAACCTTGGCTTGAGAACCTTCAATAGTCTCCAGGTTCGTCGGTTTTTCTAGGATCGAACTCCATGTAACCGAAGCTGTCGATTGAAGCAGCAGAACCCAGTTCGCTGTATTCGTCGGCACGATTCCGGTCGATTGAACGATACTTTGATAAACGCCATTTTTATAGACGACAATGTTCAGCGGCTTATAGGTGGTAGTAGCGCTATACGTTCCTTTATTGACTAAGGATGTTCCACGTTCAAGAGCCATATCACCTTGAGTCTTAGCATGATCGCCCTGCGTTTGAGCAAATGCAGCTTTTGCATCGGCCAAAGCAGCTTTGATATCGGCATTCCCCGCCGCTGTATTCGCTGTAGCTGTTGCTGTATTTGCGTTGTCACGAGCTGTGTCTGCTAAAGAAGCTGCCGTATTCGCATTAGAAATAGCCGCAGCGACGCTCAGCATAAGTGCCCAGTTAGCGTTAGTAGATAGTCCTTTATTCAATGTTCCATCTGCAATACACATATACGTATTTTGGTTGACTACATCCGAAACAACATCACCAAAGTTATATGTGACCGAAGAAGAGTAAATGCCTTGCCACATCATGTTGGTGACTTTTTTCCAGTACGAGGTGTTCGTTGGCAGGTTTCCGGTCGAGTTAGTCGTACACATACGTTGTGCCATTGTAATACACGATATTTCTTACCGCATAGGCGGTTCCACTTGCGTAATTCCCTTTATGAACGAGCGAATCAGCAACGGCCTTTGCTTCCTTGGCATTCGTGTCGGCCAAGAGGGCTTTGGTGTCCGCGTTGGTCGCTGCTGTATGTGCTGTAGATGCCGCTGTATTTGCGCTCGTCGTGGCCGCCCCGGCAGCCGTAGTCGCACTTTTGGCTGCATCACCTTGACCTTTGGCATAATCGGCTTGCGTTTTCGCTTCCTTGGCGTTCGTATCCGCTAGTGTAGCTTTGGTATTGGCGTTTGTTGCGGCCGTGTTAGCTGCGCCCGTAGCTTCATCTGATTGATGTACCAGTTCAGCTAATCTCTCGATACTATCAAATGCAACACTACCTGCATTGATAATATCTTGTAACGTCTTAACGTCTTAACGACTTCTCCATTGTTTTCTTGCGTCCAAACTCGTGATGCTGCAACGTAGTGATTACCACGACCCTTATAAGTCGATGTCATGGATTGATTTTCTCGTGAAGCATGGAAAGAAACGATACTTTCGTTGTAATCTACTCGATATTCGTTTTCTTTTAATGGGTTCTTGTTCGTTTGAGGCAATTCGAACATGCCTGAGATACGGACTTTAGTTGAAGAGGCGGGGATTTCGTTGAGCTGAATCTGTCCGTTTACAACTGTTTTTGTCTCTGTAATGTCGATATAGGGATCGTCGCTCGTACCTTTACGATACTTGGTTAGTGTACTTTTTTGATAGTCGAATGACGACATAAATAGCCTCCTTGAAATGTTGATGGATAGGGAAGAAAACGACAAAAAAGCCGCTCAAAGGAGCGACTGATAAATACTAGTTAAAGAGAGAAGCAATATTTGAAGTTGAGGAAAGAGCTTTTAAATAGAAGAAGATTGTCTAATTGGAAGCCGTTCTATCTTAAAAGCCATTCTAAGTGTAGTCAAATCATCATCTTCATCATCAATCGCAAAGAATCCAAATTTCTTATAGAAGGCTAAGGTTTTTGGTGATTTTATTGCTTCCACAAAAATGAAGTTGCAACCAATCTCCTCTACCAGCTTGTAAGCTAACGCTATAATTTCTAGCATTATTGTAGTACCATATCCTTGGTTTTCGTACTTTTTATCTACTCCTAAAAACAATAAATGAAGTACAGGGAAATGTGTTTTTAATTTGGGAAGACTTTCGTTCCAACGGAGATGATGAATCATAGATTTATCAACACGCATTGAACTAACCTGCAAACTAGAAAACCCAACCAATGCGCCACGTTCGTCGCAATACAGTTGGGTTACAACCGAATTATGTTTTTGGTGATTAAGTGCAGATTCTGAATCTGTTAAATATTCCGTCACAACTTCTTCATTACATACAAACGTAGCGACTTGTGGGAAATTTTCGTCGGATAGTTGTTCAGTTATTAGTGTCATTGGTGCTATTTTCTGCGCTGTACTGGAGTTCGTTCAGAAAGCATCTTCAAAATTCGCTCCGTGTGCGGATTTTTTTCAGTTGCAAATTTCATGAAACGTTCGAGTTGTTCCTGCGTTGTAAATTTTGCTTCAGGTTGCTTAATTGACGGTGCTGCCATATTTGCTCCTCCTTCATGATTACTCATCTTTTGCTTTAAAAGAACAAGCATACTCAGCGTCATTTATCTCAGGACTATTATCTTGAATAAGAATCCTGAGAATTCAGGCTCGTAAGTGGAGTAATCTATAGTCTTAGATTAACACAGCGGTGTACAATAATAAACATTTCTATACAAATGGTTACAAAATTTGTTCTGAGAAGATGCTGTACAAATATGTATGCTCACAATGAAGGTATAGAGTTGATTCGTATTGTTTTGGAATATCGTGAAACAAAAATAAGTATCCAGGATCGATGATAAAGATTTTAAATCTTCCAAGGATACTAATTATGTTCATGTGCCATGAATTCTCTCAGGTCTTTTGAAGGCTTCGATCAATTTCTTGTAGAGAGAGGAGTGCTTCCCATTCCGAAATCTTTACACTAGCTAAGTGATCTAACTCGGTCTCGCCTTTATTGATGATAACAATTTTTCCATTATTGCTAGACACCGTTTGCCTAGGCAGCAAATTTGCGGGATATATCGAACAAGAAGAGCCGATGATAATACAAAGTTCAGCTTCCATATGTGCTTTTGAAGCCTGCTTAAATGTTTTTTGAGGAAGTTCTTCGCCAAACAGAACTACGTTTGGTCGCAAGATTCCATTGCACATCTCATCAATTTCAAGAGATGGCTGCTGACAGCGCCCGTATCCCTTCAGAAATCGAGAAGCAGGAAGAAGACGATTACAGTGTTGACAGCGAACCTCCATATTTCCATGAAGCTCAATAACATTCTTAGATCCTGCTTGTTGATGGTAGTCATCAATATTTTGAGTTACAACTTTATTGATAAGACCGTCTTGTTGCCATTTTGCTAAAATTCTATGTGCTCCGTTAGGTTCATGCGTAATGAACTCTCGATAACGATCTGCATAAAAACTAAATAGAGATTTAGGGTCTTCATACACAAGTTTGACATGAGAAACTTTTAAAGGATCATGGTTATGCCATAAACCATCACTCGAACGAAAGTCAGGAATGCCACTCGCAGTAGAAACACCGGCTCCTGTGAAGATGACTGTGGAACGTGAGTGCTGGATGAGCTCGACGACTTTTTCGATCTTTTTGATAGTTTGCATTGAGATTCCTCCAGACTGCTATTCTATTTAACTGCGATGAAGATTGTAGGTGCTGGTTCTCTATTACAGTTGACGCAACAAGGAGTAGAAAGTAGTTGAAGCTTGTAACACTATAGTTCTTCTATATTCTAATTATAACTCGATCTACAATGCTAGTCTCAGGCTTGAAAAGATAATTGAGTTAGAAATATCTTTGTTGGAGTCTTGATGTATTTGATTATCTGAGAAGCTGTTTTTAGATAAAACGAGGATATGATAAAACTTCTTGTCATACAAGAAAAGAGAAGAGAGAGCATAAAAAAAGCCACTCTATATTGAGTGACTCATACTACATGAATAGCTTCTTTTAGCTTACTCATAATTGCGGCATATTCATCAGGAGTAGCTGTCTGAGGGATTTTGAATAGCAATTGATCCCGACTTATAGTGTAGAGTTTATTGGTTCTTATAGTTGTCGGTTTCTTTAACGTAACTGTAATATCAAATCCTCCGCGACCTGGTGAAGTGGTGCAGCTACAAACTACAACATCTAATCTGTCTGAGTCTACGACTACAAATACAGGAGCTTGTCTTTCAGGTTGCCCGATTGCAGCGTATTTAGCGAAGAAGAACTCTCCATGTTTTGCATCGCGACGCTGTGCTTCTAGTTTTCTTTTTGCCGCTTCAGCTTTCCTCGTAGAGTCGTTTGAGCTCATCCTCATACCAACCTTTAAAGTATTCTGCATCCTCAGTCATATCGCTTGCATCGGATTCAGTTATTGTAATTGGAACTACATGTTTTAGACCAAGTAGATCTTCAATTTTTTCAATTTCTGTTTGTGATTTGACTGAATGACGACGAGCTTGCGAGAGGACAGAGCCTGCTAGAGAAGCCGTAGATCTTACTTGACCCGATGCTTTTGTACTAGAGCGATGATTCAAAGCTTTACTTGCTTTTGCGCTTAGAGCCGATCCTGCTTTCTTTTTTACCATCGTGCCTGATTTTGTGCGAACTATTATAATTGATTCATCTGTCATACATTTCACTCCTCACTGCCTCAGCTTTATGACTCAGGCCACTACTACTGCATCGGTAGAACTACTTGCATCAGTGGAAGTAGTTCTTAACAGTATTGTATCACGATCACGTGATTTCAAACAGAGAGATGGGAATAAGAGGGGTGAGGCGATAATTATATATGGTGGTATTAGATTTGAGAATTATTGAACACCCCATAATCCGCATGGAATCCTCCTCCATTTTTTGCTATGATTGAATACGAACCAAGCAATCAAGAAGAAGGGGATTTACCATGAAGAAGACAGGGAAAATTGCATATGTACTATCTGGTGTCGTACTAGGAGTAGCAATCACATCTACAGCACCAACGTTAGCTGCCACTGTGTCAACGATTACCGCTAAGCTGCACGGAGACGTTAAGGTTGTTGTAGACGGTAAAACAGTAGGGGCAAAGCCGATAAACTATGACAATCAAAAGTATCTACCTGTAGGGGATATCGGTAGAGCGTTGGGTGCTAGCGTGAAGTTTGATAAGGTGAAGAACAGTATCGTGGTAACAGGGAAAGATGCAGGGGAGGATACGGCTAGTGGAGCAGGGACGGGGAGTAGCGGGACAGCGGATGCGGGGGGAGCTGTGAGTAGCCTTGATCCTGTGGCTGATAACTCTAATTTGAAAGCTGTTTACGCAAAAGGTGAACAAATTAACTTTGCGAATTCTACTTTTAAGGTAGTGTCGATATTCGAAACAATTCCTTGGAATGATCAAGTAGATCGGACAACTATAGAGGTAGAAGTGAGCATTGATAAAATGCAGGATTCTTTTCCATTGAGGCATATAGACTTTATTGAAGGCGTGCAAACAATAGCTGGAGCGAAAGTAGATTGGACTGGAATAACGTCTAACATCAAGGCATTGCCGTATAACCAACCAGTGAAAGATAGAATCGTTCTCTACACGCCAATCAGTGATACTTCGATTCAACTAAAAGTAACAGATCCAACACAGCGCTTTAATGCTAACTCTAAACGAACCGCCAATGCGCCGACTGTCCTTGTGAACATTAAGTAAATTCTTAAGCACCTACGAATGTTCTCATGTACAAGCTAGCATTAATTCGACCTAGAGTGTCTGACGTTATATCGATGGTGTGCCAGCCAGGAATTGAAATATGTTGTGTAATATTTACATTGTTTGTTCCGTAATGAGGAACACCGTGCTGAACACCATCGATTATAATTCGCATTGCGCTAGCTGTACTGCTGCTAACGTAGATGCCGTGCTCTATTTCGTGAGAATGTTCAGGCATAGAAATTCGATGAGCATGTGCAGGTATATCTACCGTATGCTCGTGAACTGGCATATCAATATCATGAAAATGATCAGGTATAGATACAGAGTGATAATGTGCTCCTGAAGTAGACCAAGTTCTAGGAATGCCATCTATATCTTTAAAAACAAGGCCATCTCGCCAACCGTGATTATGTCCACCTGTCGCCGTATAAGTGGCTTCAGTCTCAGCGCGGCCAGACTGCCGTACGGGCTTAGTAGTGCTTAGATTGATTCTAGTATGATGCAGCTGTCGCAACTTTTTGTGGCTCAGTCTGCGTAGTATTTAAATCAATCTGGGTACTGGCAGCACCGCGTCCATAAGATCTAAAAGCCTCTGCGCTAAAATTCAGCTGAACTTCCTGTACACTAAGCACAGACGGTGAGATATAGAACTTCAATCTCAACGCGTTACTAGCATCGACGTTATCTACAAGCTGAATCGTATCTGTCTGCAAAATCCCGTTTTCATCAAGTACGACATTCCCTTTTTTGCTGACAATCTTTAATCCGTATTTACCTGCTTCGTACTGTCCAAGCTGCACACGCACTTTCCCCGTATTGTCCTTAACCGTCAGCAAGTCGCCCTCGATTGTGAAGCTGCCGTCATCATCTGTAATGGAGAGTTTATTGCCTAGTAGGATTTTTCCCACTAATTCGTCTGCAAAAACCCCTTCCGGTGTTACGGCCGTCTTCCACGTGTTGCCTCCATCGTTCGTCAACGCCAATTGTCCATGCTGGAGAATCAGCATTTTCAAAGGATCTTTTGGGTCTTTGATGATAACCCCACGTCTACTGATCTCTACATCTTCGTTAACGCCAGCGTTGATACTCCGCTTCACGGCATCCCAAGTATTATTCAGCAATAACGTATTCTCATCGCTTGTCGCTTTAGCTTCATTCCATTTTACTGAGTTCGAGCTAACGGTGTTGGATGTACTGATATTCTTTAAATGGTCCTTAAAGAATCGTTCTTCGTCGGTCAGTAAGTCTTTAGCGTTTGAAACTGTGATATCGATAGAAAGAGCTTCATAATCAAAAACAATATCTGTAACATTCGCTGTTGTATCAATCCCAAGGTCTTCGTGTTTAATCGTAACAATATCGCCGCACGACAACTTACCTACGTTGTGTTGCTCTGTCATAATTTCGTAGAAATTTACAATAGACAGTTGCGCAACAATCTTAGGCTCTCTAATCTTATCGAACTGCTTCTTTCCTTCTTCAAGCAAATCTTGAGGTTTGGTGAAGTTATCGTCGCTAAACTCTTTCGTGAATATAAAGTTTGTATGGAGCACTTCTAGTTGGTCGGCAGAGAGACTGTTTTCAATCTTTAATGTATTGCCGATTGCAACCATAGATTGCTCAACAACGCTAATCTGAACCTTTAATCCTGAAATCTCTTGCGTTTTACTATCTACTTGAGACTGCTTTTCGGCCTTCTGATTAATCAGTCCCGTGTTAGGATTACCTGTTTTGTCCGTAGCATTGTACGTCGCCAAATTATCTTCGATGATGGTAAGTTCATTTTTGAAGGTGCTGAGTTCGTTGTTTTTAGTATTCAGTTGTGCATAGAGCCCATTAAGCTGATCGAGAAGAGAAGAGAAGAGAAGAGAAGAGAAGAGAAGAGAGGAGAGGAGAGGAGAAGGTCGGTGTATTGCTTTGAACTAGTTTTTTATACCGATTGAGCGCGATACACAAATCGTCTTCCATGTAGTAGCTGTGCCGGATCACATTGCCTTGAACATCTTGTTCAAATGGATACATGAAATAGGAGAAGTCTTCAATGTAGTTAGATCCGGTAGGATTCACAGCTTGAATCGACATGCCATCTTTGCCAAACAGCTTCAAACGAGTACACATCTCGTCGAGATTCAATTCCTGTTGAACGCTCTTCATGAGCTTACCCATCTTTGTTTTAAACCCTTTGTTCAAGCCATATAATTCAGGGTCGTAGAAATTGATGGTGCGATTAACGGTGTCCCAGATGATCAATGCGGTAAAGGTTTCGGCAATCTGATTCATACCTGCTAAGATCGAACCACTGAATTCGAATGAGCGGTACTTGAGGTCGAATTGAGCATCAACATAGCCAAGTCTCCAACCAGTATTCTGAAGAAGGTCATTCCCAATCTGAGATAAGGAATAGGAGATAGCGTTGTAATCCTTAACCGATTGATTAGAAAGCTGATAACCTAATCCATAACAACTGATTGTAACGTAGTCCGAATCGTCCATCACTTTATTTTTCTTATAAACCACATAATATTCGGTTTCTTCTCCATGCTCAAATCGAATCAAGAATCGTTCTTTGACCATATCAATATGCTCGTTTTTGACACGTCTCATATTCAAATGCTTAGTAACGAATAGGGGAAGGGTGAGTTCTAGTTCATTAATGTTGCCCCGTGAAACGGTTCGTTTTACTTTGTAAGCTTCAGATAGACGAGCAATAGTCGTTCTTTTTTTGTCCAACATACACAAGTACAGTTTAGGGCGTCCAAGCGGTTGTTTATATTCTCCGATAAAATGTATAAGCTCCTTTAATAGTGGGTTTAGAATGCGATATAGATCAAGAACGGCATAGAAAAAAGCCACCTACATCAGGTGACTTAAGATAGATCTATGGTTTTTAAATTACAAACACATGTCTCTAAACAAAAACCTAGAATTGTTTGTGTGTAACTCCAATAGCAAAATACATGATTTTTAAAGTCTTCTTTTCTTTAACTTCTTTACTTAACAAACTCATGTAATTCTTCAGCATATATATAACTTATTGTTTGCTTTTCTTCTGTGTCTGACCATCCTTTCTCATTATGTGCATAGTCACTAATTTTTATAGAACCGTATTCTCTAAAAAAGTCTGCCACTTCTGCTAAAGTGTTTAATTCTTCTTCTGAAAATACTGTTGAATCAAAAGGTTCAGAAGCTCTAACTTTCATCATAATCCAACCATCATCATTTGTGAGTTCATCTATTTCGATAGCATTCATAAGTTGTAAATGAGCTAATGCCACATCATGATCTTTTGGCACTGGACCATATGGATACTTTACATAAGTTGTTCCTGTTATAGATATGGTTTGCCGTTTGAAAAACAGAAAATCACTGTACCACATTAATTTCATAAGCTTTGTTTTTAGAACACCATTAGACGTAAAGTATAAGATCATATTGATGAATTTGTCTAAAGAAAAATCATTATAGCCAGTCAACTCGGTCCCTTCTCCATGCATATAAATAGATTCGATTATTTGTTCATCAGTCTGAAATGATTGTTTAGGAATCGACCATGCCTGAAGTGATTTTTCGACCATTTGAAGTTCTCTAGGTGTTAAAAGATTTTTGTTGGTATTAAGCAATTCCAATATAGCATGTGGATGATCTTTAAGTCGCTTATATATCTCCAAGTGAGTCGCTTGCGGTAAACTCCCTGACTCGTATCTAGAAACACTCGCAGAGCCGATATTCAATAGTTTAGCAAAAGGTCTAATACCCAAATTAAATTGTTTCCTTACATTTTTGATTTCGAGTGATGTCATACCATATTGCTCAGAGTAAATTTGTACTACTTTAGCCATTGTTTCATTTTCTAACTCTTCTACATCAATCAAAGAATTGCAGTTATTGCAGAAAGCAACTCTCCTTTCAACACCTATTTTTTGGCCTCTAAAGTTAAATACGTGAGATTCGTTTTTGATAGTGTAATTATGCTGTGTACCACAAATTTCGCAATAGTTCATTCACATTTCGCCCCCCAGCGGTAACTCAAAATTATATGAAGATAGGAGACGAGGGTTTAACGCCTCGTCTACCTATGTACTTAAGGCTTAGTAGTATACCCTTCAGGATGAAAAGAAATACACATACACAGATTTTGATCGATGCTCAACTTAATGTATGCAGATACACCGTTTATTTCTTTTCTAAAAAAAAAGACAAGGTTGTTGGAGCCATTATGATCAAGCTCAGGTGGTTTGTACTGATCGCTAGGCACTAATCGCAAAATCTCTCGCCAAGCTAAGCTTCTGTGTACAATTCCTAAATCTAAAAGTGCTTGAGCCGTATCATAGTCTCTTCTTTGAGAAAAATAAGTTTTTTTATTGGCTATGAGCTTTTTTGCCTGGCGTAGAAATTCTTCTGTTGTCATTTTATGATAACCCCTCCCTTATCTAAATGATACACTGAAAGTGAACTTTGTGCAATCATTTGATAACACTTAAAGGTTTTCGAAATTGTTTATAAAAGGCGGTAACCCTGTGGCTTTAACCTAGTGATAGTTCAACTAGCATTGGTCAAAGACACACTGGTATTTCCAAACGACGTTACAGTTACCCACGATTCTTACAAAGTTATCGCCTGGAACCAAACTGGGGTACTCTCCAGACACATCATCGAAATGATAGATGAGAGGGATGTTCGATGTTACTTCTTCGTTCAGGCAATCGACGGTTACTTTTTCACCGTTCACGAGGTTAGAAAGCTTAAATGAGTTTCCACTTACACCTGAATAATTCACAATTTCAATCGACCCATTCCCGACCTTTTCGATCTCTAGTGTAGGCAAGATGCTCAGAAATCCAATCTTAAAGGGCTACCAAAGGTACAATTATATAAACGATGACAAGCATCTTACGTGGAAGGATCTTAAGCTTCAGCCATTCAATCCTGACTATAAAATACTAGAAGAAGAGGACTTTGACAGAGTGCAAGAGATTATAGATAGCAGAAGTAATAAAAATAACAAACAAGAAATAAACACACCTACTAAATCCAAGCTGCTTCTATCTGGAATAGTGAAGTGCGGTTATTGTGGTGGGAATTTGTCGGTTGATCATAGTATAACAACAAATAAGAGAAAAGACGGGACGATACAAAAGTCAAAAGTAATGCGCTACGTTTGTAAACGGGCAAGGCATTTAGGTAATCGAGAAGATCATGCATGCCTTCAATTCGGAGCGAAGAAATATGAAAAGGAAGCGGAGATAGTTGTAAAGGACTTTATTTCCAAAGCCAACAAGGAGGATTTTGTAGAAGTGCTAGATAAATTTCAAAAAGAAAATGTTGTGCAAAAGGATTCTCATCTAGCAAAACTAAAAAAAGAAATTCAAGGAGACTATCAAGAATTATCAGCAATAAAGGGGCTGATCATTAAGGTAGAACTGGGGCAGAGCAAACTCAGTTTTGATACAGTAGAATCCATGTTGCTAGAACAAGAAATAAAAATTGCAGAGAAAGGCAAGCTAATAGAATCTTTAGAACGGGAAACTCAAAAAGAAAAAACTAAGATGAATGAGTATCAAGAAGTTCTAGAGGAGTTTGATGGATGGTTGGAGAAATACGACGAGGCGGAATTGGATACGAAGAAGATGATGCTTTCTAGAGTTATTCGAAAAATTAGTTTTAAAAAAGATGAAATTGATTTAGAGCTGGTGCTACCTATCGGTAATACCACTCCACCAGAAGACCAGAATAGGGTCGGAATGACAGAGGATAAAGCAAAAATTACAGATTTAGCGGTGCATAACATACCCAATTCCCACCGGCACAGGCGGCCCGGGCTGGCAGATCGACTGCGAGACTTCGACGAATGTAACGAAGCATGCCAAAGGCGTTCTGTCGATGGCGCATGCGGGCAAGAACACCGGCGGAAGCCAGTTCTTCGTCTGCTACGGCCCACAGCCGCACCTCGACGGCGTACACACCGTTTTCGGTAAAGTAACCAAAGGCATGGAATTGATCGATGCCGTTAAGCCGGGCGACAAGATGAAAGAAGTCAAAGTCGTAACGGAATAGTATCGTAACGTAATAGTAAATGAACCCACCCAACAGCGATCGGAGGCTTAGGCCTTCTGATCGCTGTTTTTTTGTCGTTTACAATAAAGCCTGCATTACGCTAGATCACTGATTTCAAAAATAAAGAATTTATACAAAATATGTAGTATAGTTAGTTAGGTCAAAACTCATTATAAATAGAAATAGGGGCGGGTCAGATGAAAGTTGTTTCGAAATTTTTGTGTTTGATTTTGATTTTATCGTTCGGATTGGGATTTCCAATGAAGTCCGTAAGCGCTGCTTCAGATCCTTTGAACAATGCGTATTATCTTCAAGAGTTAGGCGTTTTTGTAGATAACCAAATCGTAATCTCCACGCAAAAAACCTATCTTGCCGAAAATGGTAAGGTTTATGTGCCGATCAAAACGATAAGCCGGCTAAAAGGAGTAACGTTGGAAGGTGGCAAAGATTTGACGGTCAGGTCCTCCAAAGGCACTTTCCCGATCAATAAATCAAACTCGATTGCTTACAAAAATACCCGTTATGTCACACTCGAGAAATTTATAGCCGTGACGGGTATTTCCGGACGCTACGAGCCGCAGTTGAGTTCAGTGTTTTTTTGGAAGGATTACAATTCTTATCAAAACACGCTCGACAAAATCAACAGCGCCAAAAAAGTGCATAGTGAGATTCGATGGTATATGGGCGCAAAAGTATACCTATATGAAAAAGGCCAATCCGGTTGGGTAACCGGCATTTCTTCATGGGGAAGCGAAATGACCGAGTTTACGATTCAGACGGTTGATGGAAAAGTGATCGAAAAAACCGTCTATGGATATGATCCTGATACTTTTTGTACCTATTCTGAATATGAATCGATTAAAGGCGCTTTTAAAAATATAACGGTATGGGCGGATAAACATGCGCTGCCTCGATCCAATCCCCTTTATCATACAGAAAAAATTAAAATATTAAATCTGGGTGTCAACAAAGGAGACGCAGTTATCCAAGCGAGAAGAGCAGATGGATCAGTTGTATCTTTCCGGGTTCCTTTGGGCAGTTTTCCCGGTGGAGTTATCGCAACTCATTTTTATGTAACAGACCCTAAACGAATGTATCCGGCCTGGAAAGCCAAAGCGTGGGAATTGATCGCAGGGCAAAAAATTTCCAAAGGCATGACCAAAGATATGGTGCTGATGTCATGGGGTTCTCCGGACGATACCAGCAGTTACAGCGGTACGTATATCTCGACCGATACCTGGACTTACGGGGATACATATTTGTATTTTACGAATGGCATTCTAGATTCCTGGATGGATCTTTAACGTGGAAAAAGGCATTCCCGCATTTACTCGGGAGTGCCTTTTTTGAACAACGTTTTTCCGATAAAAAAGCCGCTTCCCCTCAAAATTAACTGTTTTCGCTGAGCATGGTGTATAGTTAAAGCACTTGAATTTTCGCTGCCGCGAACGATAATCGAAAAGGAGTTTTTGATATGCACCGCTTTTTCCAAGTCGGCTACGCCATATTTTTCGTCCTTATTTTGCTGATGCTGCTCGTTTTGCCCTGGCCCAACGGCACGGCCATGTATCCGTTTCTGATCCTGGTCATCTGCGCGTGGGGATTTTGGTATTCGGGCAAAAAGCACAAACGCAAGCCCGATCCCAAAGCGCTTCCGAACGCAAGACCGTATGCCGGTTCGAAAGGAAACGCCAAATCGAACGCCAAGTCCAAGCCGAATTCCAAATCGCGACGGTAGCATACCGATCTTCCGACATCGCGCATGTCGCAGAACTCCGAAAGCTTGTCAGGCCGCGGCCGATAAGCTTTTTTTGGCGTAATTTGCATTTCTTTTCCCGCCATGCTACCATCATAATCAATACCGTATTCCGGTCAGTTGCCGGGTACGCATATACTCTTTCGGGGCGGGGCGAAATTCCCCACCGGCGGTGACGGCGCGCGATTCTTAGGGATCGCCGGCCGAAGTCCGTGACCCGAGCCGTTTGTATGACGCAGCGGCCCGGTTGACCTGGTGCGATTCCGGGACCGACAGTTACAGTCTGGATGGGAGAAAGAGAAAACGAACCGTCGTATTTGCCTTGCATACGGTTCGGGAACGACGGGCGCAGCCCGGCTGTTTTCGAATCCGGCATGGAAACGCGGCACCTCATGTTCGCGCATGAACCGAACGGGCCGATCCGACTTTTTTGTCGCAGGCGCCCGTTGGTTCGTGGTCTGCGCATGCGGGCTGCCGCGTTTGGAATTCGGGCGAATGCAAACGGCAGGATGAAGCCTGTTTGGGCGTACCCTGTTTGTTTGCGTACCGAATTTTCGGCAAATGCAGGATCTTTCGATTTTCAATCCCAAGCCCCGTCCCCGGATCTTTTTGCCGGGTGCGGGGCTTTTTGCATGTGCCATAGCGGCATGTACCGAAAAAGAGCGCCCTGGAGCGGTATGAAGATGTAGAAGATTCAAGAAGATTCAAGCGGAAAAAGAGAAGTCAAGGAGGATCTGCGCATGTTTACCGGACTGATCGAAGAAGTAGGCAGCCTGCGGCGCGCCGAGCGGCGCGGAGAAGCGATGGTATTGACTCTCGGCGCCAAAAAAGTGCTGGAGCACGTCGCGATCGGAGACAGCATCGCCGTGAACGGCGTCTGCCTGACCGTCACGAGCTACGGCAAAGATTCGTTCACCGTCGATGTGATGCCGCAGACGTACCGCAGCAGCAATCTGAGCACGCTCGGCAGCGGCAGCCCGGTCAATCTGGAGCGGGCACTGGCGGCCAACGGACGCTTCGGCGGACATATCGTGCAGGGGCATGTCGACGGAACCGCTTCGATCGTGTCGGTCGAGCAGGACCAGAATGCCGTCGTATTCACGCTGAAAGCGGACGATCCGCATCTGATGCGCTACGTCATCGGCAAAGGCTCGATCGCGATCGACGGCATCAGCCTGACCGTAATCCATGCGGAGGACGGATATTTCGGCGTCTCGATCATCCCGCACACGCTGGGCGAGACGGCGCTGAGCCGCAAAAAGGCAGGCAGTTCCGTTAACGTCGAATGCGATATTTTGGGCAAATACGTTGAACATCTGCTCGGCGTCGGGCAAAAAGAGAAAGCGGGAGCGAAGACGTTCTCCGCAATCGACGAAAGCTTCCTGTCGCGGCACGGATACTCCTGAACACCCTGCACGGCCGAGAGCTTGAACGAAAGACGGAGGAGGAGACAACATGGACGAACGATTTGCTTTCGACGAGATCGACGACGCGCTGGCGGATCTGAAATCCGGCAAAATCGTGCTGGTCGTCGATGACGAAGACCGCGAGAACGAAGGCGATTTTATCGCGCTGGCCGACCGGGTAACGCCCGAAGTCATCAACTTCATGATTACGGAAGGACGCGGGCTCGTGTGCCTGCCGATTACGCGCGAACGCGCGGCGCTGCTGGAACTCGATCCGATGACGACGCGCAACACGGACTTTCACGGGACGGCGTTCACGGTGTCGGTCGACCATATGGAGACGACGACCGGCATTTCGGCGCATGAGCGCGCCGTGACGGCCCGGGCGATCGCGCGGCTTGAGACGGCGGCCGACGACTTCCGGCGTCCGGGGCATATGTTCCCGCTGATTGCCAAAGACGGCGGCGTGCTGCGGAGGGCCGGCCATACGGAAGCGGCGGTCGATCTGGCCCGCTTGAGCGGGGCGGAGCCGGCGGGCGTCATCTGCGAAGTGATCAAGGAAGACGGGACGATGGCCCGGCTGCCCGACCTGGTCGATCTGGCGAAGAAATGGAACATGAAGCTGATCAGCATCAAGGATCTGATCCAGTACCGCAGCGAACGCGAGCAGCTGGTCCGGCGCGAAGTGGAAGTCAGGCTGCCGACGGAGTTCGGCGAATTCCGCGCCGTCGCCTACAGCAACAAGATCGACGACAAGGAACATATCGCGCTCGTCAAAGGGCAGATCGATCCCGATTCCCCGGTGCTCGTCCGCGTGCATTCCGAATGCCTGACCGGCGACGTGTTCCATTCGCAGCGCTGCGACTGCGGACCGCAGTTCGACGCCGCGATGCGCCGGATCGAAGCCGAAGGCTCCGGCGTGCTGCTGTATATGCGTCAGGAAGGCCGCGGCATCGGGCTGATCAACAAGCTCAAAGCGTACAAGCTGCAGGAAGAAGGACTGGATACGGTCGATGCGAACCGCGCGCTCGGCTTCGCGGCCGACCTGCGCGAATACGGCATCGGCGCCCAGATTCTGAGCGATCTCGGCGTCAAGCGTATTCGCCTGCTGACGAACAATCCGCGCAAGATCAAAGGGCTGCAGGGACACGGGCTCGGCATCGTGGAGAGGGTGCCGATCCAGATGGCGGAGAACGCCGACAATGTCGGCTACCTCCATACGAAGCAAAGCAAGTTGGGACATCTGACCAACTTCGGCCTGAACGGCCCGGGCGCGCACACGGCGCCCGGCGAGCTTGAAGCGCTGGAGCAGAACGAGACGCCGATCCCGCCGGAAAACGGGGCAAGGCTGTAAAGACCGGACGTTTCGCGCTGGCCCGGCTGTGCGGCCGGAGCGCGATAATGGCACGATTGCGGCATGGTTAATGAGGAAATTTGTAAAACGAAGGCTACAAACCGGTCAATCTGGTATACAATAGACAAAGGATGGTTGATGACAAATGGCAAATGTATATGAAGGACACTTGGTTTCGCAGGGATACAAATTCGGGATCGTCGTCGGCAGATTCAACGAGTTCATTACGGCGAAGCTGCTGTCGGGCGCGCTCGACGCGTTGAAGCGTCACGGCGCGGAAGACGACGACGTGGACGTAGCCTGGGTTCCGGGCGCGTTCGAGATTCCGCTGATCGCGCAAAAAATGGCGGAGAGCGGCAAGTACGACGCGGTTATTACGCTCGGCACGGTGATCCGCGGATCGACGACGCATTACGATTATGTCTGCAACGAAGTGGCGAAAGGCGTGTCCGCGATCAATTTGAAAACGGGCGTTCCGACGATCTTCGGCCTCGTCACCACCGAAAATATCGAACAGGCGATCGAGCGTGCGGGTACGAAAGCCGGCAACAAAGGCTGGGATTCGGCGCTTGCGGCGCTTGAAATGGCCAGCCTGAGCCGTCAATTCAAAGGCTGACCGTTCGCAATACAGGCGGAGGGGAAACGGCTTGACTGTACTTTACAAACTGGAATCGTTCGAAGGTCCGCTCGACCTGCTGCTGCACCTGATCGACAAGTCGGAGATCGATATTCAACAGATCTCTATCAGCATGATCACGGAACAGTATATGGGCTACCTGCGCAGCATGCAGGAGCTGGAGCTGGAAGTGACGAGCGAATTCCTCGTGATGGCGGCAACGCTGCTCGCGATCAAGAGCAAACTGCTGCTTCCCAAACCTCCGGTGATGGATATGGACGAATATGATTTCTACGAAGAGGAAGAACCCGATCCGAGGGAAGACCTGATTCGCCGGTTGACCGAATATCGGAAGTATAAGAGCATTGCGGGTCTGCTGCACGAGAAAGAGCACGAGCGGGGCCGCATCTATATTCGCGAGCCCGACGATCTGGCTCCGTTCCTGCCCGCGGAAGACGACAATCCGCTGGAAGGGCTGCATATGTCCGATCTTGTATCGGCGCTGCAGCGCGCACTGCTGCGGGCCGACCGCAAACCGACGGTTGCCCGTATCCGCCGCGACGAGATTTCGGTCCGGGATCGGATGCGGGAATTGGAAGGGGCGCTTCGCGGAGCGGGACCGGGCGGCAGAATCTTGTTTTCGAGCGTGTTGAACGAACGGATGTACAGACAGGAGATCGTCGTAACGTTCCTCGCCGTACTCGAACTGATGAAGATGAAGCAGGTGAGCTGCTATCAGGATCGGCTGTTCGACGACATCGTAATGGAGTGGAGAGGGGAAACGGCGTCAAATGGATTTGCAGACGTTGAAGTCGATTATTGAAGGCCTCCTGTTTTTGGCGGGGGATGAAGGCTTGACCGTGCGGCAGATAGCCGAGATCACGGAGAACAAACCGGGCGAAGCCCAAAAAGCGGTCGAGAGTCTCCAGCGCGATCTGCGCAAGTCGGGGCGGGGCGTGCGGGTGACGAAGCTTGCCGGCGCGTACCATCTGGCGACGCTGCCGGAACATTCGGAATATTTCGAACGGCTGGCTTATTCGCCGTCGCGCGCGACGCTGTCGCAGGCGGCGCTGGAGACGCTGGCGATCGTCGCTTACCGTCAGCCGATCACGCGGATCGAGATCGAAGAGATCCGCGGGGTCAAGTCCGAACGGGCGATCCATACGCTGACGAACAAAAATCTGATCGTCGAGACCGGGCGAGCCGACGCGATCGGACGTCCGATCCTGTACGGGACGACCAAAGGCTTCCTCGACCACTTCGGGCTTGGCGGACTGGAAGAGCTGCCGGACGCTTCGGCGTTCGAAGCGATGATCGCTTCGGAAGACGAAGAACGGCTGCTGTTCGGCGGTCCCGCCGAATCGGCGCAGGCCGAAGCCGAACAAGAAGAGCCGCCTGGCCCGCTGCGGGCGGACGGTTCGGAGCGGGAGCCGGAAGAAGAAGGCGGGTAACGGCCGCCTGCCGCGACGTTGTCTTGGGCCCTTCCCGCATCAGGGAAAGGGCCCTGTTTTCGCTGCTTGCCGGGCAGTATGCCGTAGGCGGATGGTTCCGGGGTGCGAGTGTCTTCGCAAGGCGGACAAGCGCCGCAAAAACGTATGGTTGAACTTGTGGTTTCTGAACTCTATAGGTATGATGAAAGATGAGGTGACTGGATGACTATGGAACGATTACAGAAAATTTTGGCCCAGGCGGGCGTGGCTTCGAGACGAAAATGCGAGGAGCTCATCCTGGCGGGCAAGGTCGAGGTGAACGGCGAAGTCGTAACGACGCTTGGCACAAAAGCCGACCCGAACGTTGACGAGATCACGGTCAGCGGCCGGGCGATCAAAGCGCAGCAGAAGCTGTATCTGATGTTCAACAAGCCCAAAGGCGTCATTACGAGCGCGACCGATCCCGAAGGCCGCAAGGTCGTAACCGATTACATCAAAGGGATCAAGGAACGCGTCTATCCGGTAGGCCGTCTGGACTACGATTCGGAAGGGCTGCTGCTGCTGACGAACGACGGCGATCTGGCCCAGAAGCTGACGCACCCGAGCCATCACGTGCCGAAGACCTACCTGGCTACGGTAGAAGGCATTCCGCACGGCGATTCGCTCGAGAAACTGAGACGGGGCATTCAGCTGGAAGACGGCATGACCGCTCCGGCGCAGCTTGAATATTACGACGTGGACCAGCAGAAAAAGCAGGCGACGATCCGCATCACGATCTACGAAGGCAAGAACCGTCAGGTTCGGCGCATGTTCGACGCGATCTCGCACCCGGTCAAACGCCTCAAGCGGATCTCGATGGGCAATCTGTTTTTGCAGAACCTCAAGCGCGGCCTGCATCGCCCGCTGACGGCAAGCGAAATCAACGAGCTGAAGCAGCTTTCGGAAATTAAGCACGAGAGAGAAACGCCGGACAAGTAACTTTTCCGCGCATACCGTTGACGAAAGGATTGTTGCATCGTGGCTGATCAAAAAGAGCGAATTCTCGTAGTGGACGACGAAGAAAGAATCCGGCGTTTGCTTCGCATGTATTTGGAAAAAGAAGGCTATGAGATCGAAGAAGCGGAGGACGGCGAGAGCGCTCTGCAAAAAGCGACGGAAGGCGATTACACGCTGGTCATTCTCGACGTGATGCTGCCCGGCATCGACGGCGTGGAAGTGTGCGCGCGTCTGCGCCAGGTCAAATCGACGCCCGTGCTGATGCTGACCGCCAAAGGCGAGGAAGTCAACCGGGTGCAGGGCTTCGAAGTCGGCGCCGACGATTACGTCGTCAAGCCGTTCAGCCCGCGCGAAGTGATTTACCGGGTCAAAGCGATTCTGCGCCGTTCTTCGGCGACCGCCTATCTGACCAAAGAAAGCGGAACGAGCAACAACATCGTATTCCCGCACCTGACGATCGAGCACGATGCGCACCGCGTGCTGGCCGGAGGGCACGAAGTGGGACTGACTCCCAAAGAGTACGAACTGCTGCATTATCTGGCCGTGTCGCCGGACAAGGTCTTCTCCCGGGAAGAACTGCTCAAGGACGTGTGGAACTACGAATTTTTCGGCGATCTGCGCACGGTCGACACCCACGTCAAACGGCTGCGCGAAAAGCTGAACAAAGTGTCGCCCGATTCGGCTTCCATGATTACGACCGTCTGGGGCGTCGGCTACAAACTCGAGGTTCCGAAGTAAGATGATCGGGTGGAGAGAAAGAGTCGGCAAACTGTGGCAGACGCTGGTCGGCAAGCTGTGGCTGACGATCATTGCGCTCGTCGCGTGCGTGCTGCTGACTCTGGGCTTTTTCCTGCTGCCTTACGTCGATATCGCCTTCGCCAACTCGGCGGCCGTCAAGCGGATGCTCATCTACGTGGGCGTGATCGGCTTTTCCATGACGACCGTCTTTGCGTTGTTTCTGCTCAAAAAGATCACGCAGCCGATGCGCCAGCTGATCGACGCGGCGGATTCGATCCGTCAGGGCGATTACGGCACGCGCGTCCATCTGGATGCCCACGACGAGATCGGGGAGCTGGCCAGCACGTTCAACCTGATGGCGGCCCGGCTGGAGGAGAATATTCGCGACCTGAATATCGAAAAAGAACAGTTGGCCGGCGTGCTGCGCAGCATGAGCGACGTCGTGATGACGTTCGACCGCGAAGGCACGGTGCAGTTGACCAATCCGGCCGGCGACCGTCTGCTGGAAGACTGGAAAGCGATCAGTTGGCGCGACGACCAAACGGAATCGTCCGCGGCCGCGCGCTCCACGATTCCCGAACCGCTGTATCCGCTGTTCGAGCAGGTGCGCACGACGCTTGAAGACCGCAGCGCCAACGTGCTCGTTCGCCAGAGCGTCTGGGCCGTCAACATGGCGCCGCTGTTTCTGGACAACGAAGTACGCGGCGTCGTGGCCGTCCTGCGCGACGTGACCCAGGCGGTGAACATGGAGAAAATGCGCAAAGATTTCGTCGCGAACGTGTCGCACGAAATTCGTACGCCGCTGTCCATGATGCAGGGATACAGCGAAGCGCTGCTCGACGGCTTCGCCGACTCGCCGGAAGAGCAGAGCGAACTGCTGCACGTCATCCATGACGAATCGCTGCGAATGGGACGGTTGGTCAAAGACCTGCTGGATCTGGCGCGGATGGAAGCCGGGCATACCGATATGACGCGAACCCGCGTCGAGATCGGCGAACTCGTCGAACGGGTATACCGGAAGTTTGCCGTGCGCGCCAAAGAAGGCGATCTGGATTTCCGGCTGGAACGGGCCGAAGGCGAGCTGGTGCTCGAACAGGCCGACGAAGACCGGTTGGAGCAGGTCGTGACCAATCTGCTCGATAACGCGTTCCGGCATACGCCGTCCGGGCGCGGCGTGCTGATCGCGGTCAAGCCGACGGTCGCCGACCGGGAAGCGATGACGATCTACGTGGCGGACGAAGGACACGGCATTCCGGCCGAAGACGTGCCGTACATTTTCGACCGCTTCTACAAAGCCGACAAAGCGCGGACGAGAGCTTCTTCCGGCGGGACGGGGCTTGGTCTTGCGATCGTCAAAAACATCGTGGACGCGCACGGAGGAAGCATTCAGGTCGAAAGCGTTCTCGGCGAAGGCACCAAATTTCGCGTCATCCTGCCGAAAAACGGCAAAAGTGGTTGATTGCGTTCCCGACAAGAGGCGCAAAAAGGTATGAATCCTAACGTGTCCGGAGTCTCCGGCACGTTATTCTTCAATTAAAAAAGGGAAAGCGATTGAAAGGAGGAGCCACGATGAGCGGTACCTATATTTTGGCGTTGGATCAGGGGACGACGAGTTCCCGGGCGATTTTGTTCGACGGGGAAGCGCGTCCGATCGCTTCCGGGCAGCGGACGTTCGAGCAGCATTTCCCGGTACCGGGACAGGTCGAACACGATCCGGAAGCGATTTGGGACAGCCAGCTGGAAGCGGCGCGCGAAGCGATTGCCGTGTCGGGCGTCGAAGCGAAGCATATTGCGGCGATCGGGATCACGAATCAGCGCGAGACGACGCTCGTCTGGGAACGCGCAAGCGGCCGTCCGATCGGCCCGGCTATCGTCTGGCAGGATCGCCGGACGGCGCCCCTGTGCGAAGAACTCAAAAAGCGCGGTCTGGAAGACTATATCCGGCAGACGACCGGACTTGTGGTCGATGCGTACTTCTCGGCGACCAAGATCGCCTGGATGCTCGACCATATTCCGGGAGCGAGGCAGCGGGCGGAAGCGGGGGAACTGCTGGCCGGCACGGTCGATACGTGGCTGATCTGGAAATTGACCGGCGGAAAATCGCATGTGACGGACGTAACGAATGCGTCGCGCACGATGCTGTTCGATATCGGCCGCCTGGATTGGGATCAGCGTCTGCTGCAGGAACTGAACATTCCCGTTTCAATGCTGCCGCAGGTGCTGATGTCCGGGGCGGACTTCGGCGTAACGCTGCCTCAATGGTTCGGGGGCGCCGAGATTCCGATCGCTTCCGTGCTCGGCGATCAGCAGGCCGCCTTGTTCGGGCATGCGTGCGTGGAAGCCGGACATGCCAAAAACACGTACGGAACCGGCTGCTTCATTCTGCTCAACACGGGCAGCGAGCGGGTGGAATCGACGCACGGCCTGTTATCGACCATCGCATGGGGCTGGAGAGACGAACTGCATTACGCGCTCGAAGGCAGCGTGTTCGTGGCCGGAGCGGCCGTGGAATGGCTGCGCGACGGGCTGAACCTGATCGAAGATCCGGCGGAGTCCGAAGCGCTGGCGGCCGGCGTGCCGGACTCGGGCGGCGTCGTCATCGTGCCGGCGTTTACCGGGCTGGGCGCCCCGTACTGGGACATGTACGCGAGGGGCGCGATCTTCGGGTTGACGCGGGGGACGCGTCCGGGGCATATCGCCCGGGCGACGCTGGAGTCGCTTGCGCTTCAGACGCGGGACGTGACCCAGGCGATGGAAAAAGATTCGGGCATTCCGCTGCGCGAACTGCGCGTCGACGGTGGGGCGGTCCGCAACAATATCCTGATGCAGTACCAGGCGGACGTGCTGGGACTGGAAGTCGTCCGCACCGAGCAGTCGGAGACGACGGCGCTCGGCGCCGCCATGCTGGCCGGCTTGCAGTGCGGCATCTGGGACCGCAGCCAGTTCCGTTCGTTCAACCCGCCCGGTGCCCATTTTCGCCCGAAGATGGACGCGAAAAAGCGGGAAAGCATCTACAGACGCTGGCAAAACGCGATCGAGCGCACGCGCGGTTGGGAAGAAGAGGAAGACTGAGCGTTCGTCCAGGCGCAAGCCAGAACGTTTCAGACCGAAAGACCGAAAAGCAGCCCCCGCCGGATTCGGCAGGGGCTGCTTTTTGTAATCGGATAAGTAAGTTTTCGTTGAAGGAATATTTCGTCCGACGCTCCAAGCCCGCATCCCGTTCGGGAGAGGAGGGCAGGAGGCGTCGGACGCGGAAGATTAGAGGGAGATCTCCTGAGCCGAGTTGATCGCTTCCAGACCGACGAGTTCGGTCAGCACGTTCTTCGGCACTTCTTTGTCGACGCTCAGCAGCATGACCGCTTCGCCGCCGACCACTTTGCGTCCGACCTGCATCGTCGCGATATTGACTTCGTTGCGGCCGAGCAGCGTACCGACGTTGCCGATGATGCCCGGTTGGTCATTGTGCGAGATGAGGATCTGATGGTTGTCCGGTGCCGAGTCGATCGGGAATTCGTTAACCTGCACGATCCGTTCGCCGTAGCCGTACAGCAGCGTGCCCGCGACGGAACGTTCCGCGTTGGTCTGCTCGACGAGCGTGACCGTGATCAGGTTCGTGAAGCCTTTGGTGGCGGACGAGCTGCTCACCTGCACGTTCAGGTCGCGGATCTTGGTCAGGTGCAGCGAGTTGACGATATTGACTTCGCTGCCCAGGTGGCGCGACAGCACGCCTTTGACGATATAACGCGTCAGCGGCTGCGTATCGACTTCCGACAGCTCGCCGGCATATTCGATCACGATCGATTTGACCGGTTCGGCCGTCAGCTGCGAAGCGAAGCTGCCGAGCTTTTCGCCGAGAGAGAAGTAGGGCTGAAGTTTGTTCATGACGCTGCTTGCGACCGGAGGCATGTTCACGGCGTTCTTGAACGGCTCGTCGCGCAAAATGTGCAGCACCTGCTCGGAGACGTCGATCGCCACGTTTTCCTGCGCTTCGACGGTCGACGCGCCCAGGTGAGGCGTCACGATGACTTTCGGATTGTGCAGGAACGGGTGGTCCGGCGCCGGCGGCTCGTGTTCGAACACGTCGAACGCGGCTCCCGCCACGATGCCTTCGTCAAGCGCTGCCACGAGAGCGGCTTCGTCCACGACTCCGCCGCGGGCACAGTTGATGATGCGCATGCCTTTTTTCATGACGGCGAACTGGGCGGTGGAGATCATATGCTTCGTTTCCGGCGTCAGCGGCGTATGCACCGTGATGAAGTCGGCGTTTTTGACGATATCGTCGACGCTGGACAGCTTCACGCCAAGCTTCTCCGCGCGCTCTTCGGTCAGGAACGGATCGTATCCGAGAATGTCCATGCCGAACGCTTTGGCGCGCTTGGCCACTTCGCTGCCGATCCGGCCCATGCCGAGCACGCCGAGCTTTTTGTTGCGCAGTTCGACGCCGAGGAACTTGCGATCCCATTGGCCGCTGATCGTTTTGGCGTACGCCTGCGGAATATGCCGCGCCAGAGCCATCATCATGGCAAAAGCGTGCTCGCACGTCGTGATCGTGTTGCCGTCCGGCGCGTTGATGACGATGATGCCGCGTCCGGTAGCGGCAGGCAGGTCGATGTTATCGACGCCCACGCCCGCCCGGCCGACCACTTTGAGGCGGGAACCCGCCTTCATGATGCCCTCGGTCACCTTGGTCTGGCTGCGCACGAGCAGTGCGTCGTAATCGCCGATAATCTCGATCAGTTCGGCCTCGGACAGACCCGTTTTTTTGTCCACCTGTACGTCGGCCGCTTCCACCAGCTGTTGAATGCCCAGATCGCTGATCGGGTCGGATACCAATACTTTAAACATCGTCTTATTTCCTCCCTTATTCGGTTCGCTGTACGCTGCAAGTCAAATATGTTCCAGAACGGCGCCGCGGCTGCGGGTCGTCCGAAAAACCGGTGAATCGGTGAAACTTGCTTGTCTGCAATGACGGAAAGACGCGTTGATGGAGCAGAGGGAAATCCTGAATCGAATAGGCGGCGCGTCCAAAACGTTCCCGCAAAAAAGACTCCCGTCCTCATACCGCTGGCGCGGTAAAGGGACGAGAGTCTCGCGGTGCCACCCTAATTCGCCGGGCCCTTGCGGGCTTCGGCCTTAGCGGGTCGGAGAAACCGACCCTTCACGGTAACGGCGTGACACCGGCTGCGCCTACTCCGCGGCATGCGGGGTCGGACAGACGCTCGGGAGCGCTCGGGACGGGAACGCATAACCGGTTCGCACCTTCCACCGGCTCTCTGATATGCGTACTCCCACCGTTCTCCTTCAAAGCGTTTCGCTCAAGTTGAATTTTTCATACTTTAACACAAGGTTACACAGAGTGTCAACGCATAAAATAAATTCGGGTTTAATAAAGCGACAAACGCATATTTTGCCACGATAGCGAAAAAACCGGGCTTATTTCCGATCAATCCGATAAATTGGCAGGAAATGCGTACGTCTTTTCCGAACAATCTTATAAACGGTCACATACGCTTCCCGTACCGCGAAAACCGATGAAAAGAAAGCAGAAAACTTGATTACAGAGTCTCTTTTCGTTATCATTTGATTAGCATTCCGCTTTTCGAAAAGCAGTGACAACGGGATATGGGCGGGCGGAACTCAGGTTTTGGTCCATGTCCCCGAAGGAACCAAACCCATGACGAATAAAAAAGGAAACAAAATTCGGCGCAAAGCCGTACAATTAACGGACCGGCTGCTTTTGATCAATCTCTATCTGACGCAGGGACTGACGCTGCTGATCGGTACGGTCTGGATTCTGCTTCAAGGACGCAATCCGCTGGACCTGCTGACGCTGCCGGGCGACCCGCGCTTCCTGTATTGGGGAGCCGGCCTTGCGGTCGCCTTGTTCGCGGTCGATCTGCTGATGACGCGCTGGGGCCGCGAAGAAGACCTGGACGACGGCGGGATCAACGCGATGCTGTTTCGCAAACGTCCGCTGTGGCATATTTTCGTCATCGCGGCCGTCGTATCGGTGTGCGAAGAACTGTTGTTCCGGGGAGCGATCCAGTATCATCTGGGTCCTTACTGGACCAGTATCCTGTTCGCGCTGATCCATATCCGGTACTTGAAGCATTGGCTGCCGACGGCGTGGGTGTTTGCCAGCAGCTACGGGCTCGGTTGGATCTACGTGCAATCGGGTACGCTGTGGGCGCCGATCGTTTGTCATTTCTTGATCGATTTTATCTCGGGCATCATGATCAAACGGAGGGAACAGAAGGAACAATGAGCGAACGTTTAAGCCGCATGGATCGGCATCCGAGTACGAGGAAGAAGCGCCGTAAGCGCCCGACGTTCAAGCAGGAATGGCAAAGCAATCATATGAAGCTGACCGATACGACCGTCATGCGGCTGTCCGACCTGGACGATCGGGCGGCGCTTGCGGAATCGATCGAGCCGCCGCCGTCGGTCGAACCTGCCGCCCAGGCCGCGCCGACGAGAGCGGAGCGGATCAAGAACGCGGGGGCCGCCGCACCGGCGCCTGCCGCGCCGCTTCAAGAAGCGGAAGAAGATCCCGACGCGGAACTTCCTCCGCGCAGCGTGATGTATCCGTCAAGCCGGATCAGGCTGACCAAATGGTTCTACGAAACGCTGTTATTGCTGTTCTTGATACTGCTCGGGACGCTGCTATGGTGGGGCACCCAGATGACAGGAGTGAAATTGCCATGGCAATAAAATGGGGTTGGAAACAAGCGCTCGCCGCCGCGGCAGGTGCCGCGGCCGGTCTGGGCGTGCATATGGTCAAGGAAGCGATGGCGTTTCGGGTGCTGCACGAAGACGTGCATATCCCGGGACTGCCGGCCGCATTCGACGGATACCGGGTCTATTTCATCTCCGATATCCACCGCCGGCTGCTGCCCGAAGCGGAAGTGGCCGCTCTGGAAGGCAAAGCGGACATCGTGTGGATCGGCGGCGACCTGACCGACCGGGGCGTGCCGGAAGAGCGCACGCTCGCCAATATGCGCATGCTGCGCAAGATCGGACCGTCTTATGCCGTCTACGGCAATCACGACTACGAAGCCTACATGCCGAATATGGAGAAGCTGGATACGCTGCTGGAAGCGTCCGGCGTCAAGCCGCTCGGCAGCAAGAACGTGCCGCTGCACCGGGGCGGCAGTACGATCTGGCTCGCGGGGATCGACGATCTGGGACCCGCGGGCCTGTGGCGGGGCGATCCGCGTATCCGCCGCGAAGACTGCGTGCTCGTGCTGATGCACGATCCCAAATGGGTCGTGGCGCTGCGGCGCACGTCGGCCAACTACGCATTTGCCGGACATACGCACGGCGGGCAGATCAGCCTGCCGCTCGTGGGACCGGCCGCGTCCAAGCCGTTCTACAAAACGTATCTCGACGGCACGCATTTTATCGAATCCGAAGACGGCGGCACGACCGGGCTGCGGATCAGCCGCGGCATCGGCACCAGCCATTTTCCGCTGCGGCTCGGTTCGCCGGCGGAGACGCATCTGCTGACGCTGCGCAGCGCGCCGCCGCTGCAAGGCTGACGTCCTCGGCGAAGATCGCAGCCGCGAGCGTCCATGCCGCGCACACCAAAAAGGCCATCCCCCGGGGGATGGCCTTTTTTGAACCGTTCCGTCTTAGGAACCCTGCGAATGCCGGCTGCGGACAGCCTTCCGACAGGGGAAGTCCGTCATGCGCCGCCGCCAGTCGATCAAGGCTGTTTCGTCGTATCGATGCTGCGCGGATCGACGAAGCTGTAGCCTTTGGCTTCAAGCTTCGTGAGCAGCTCGTCGAGCGCTTCGACGGTCCACGGCAGTTCGTGCATCAGAATGTTGCTGCCGGAGTGGAGCTGGTCGAACACGTTGTCGATAACGGCCTGCGAATCGTCCTGGTTGACCCAGTCAAGCGATCCGACGGACCAAGTCATGGACAGCATGCCGTTGTCTTTGGCTACTTTTTCGGTGTAATCGTTGCCTGCGCCGTTCGGCGGGCGGAAAAACGTCGGCGACTTGCCGATCGTTTCTTTGACGATCGCCTGCGTGTCTTCCAGCTGCTTTTTGATTTCGGCATCGCTTTCCTTGCGCAGGATGATGTGATCGTAGCTGTGGTTGCCGACGATGCCGCCGCGTTCGTCAATGAGCTTCAGCAGGTCCGGATTCGCTTTGACCCGGTAGCCGTTCACGAAAAAGATCGCTTTGGCATTATGCTTGTCGAGCGTGTCGAACATGCTGTTGATCATTTTGGCTTCTTTCGGACCGTCGTCGAACGTCAGCAGCACGATCTTCTTCGGAGCGCCGCTGCCTTCGTTCGGAACGATGTCGTAGTTCGCGTTCATATGGTACTCGAGCGCGACTTCTTCGGCAGCTGCCGCGTTATCCGCGTCCGGCGTGTCCGTTTGTTCGCCGGCTGCCGTGCCCGGAGCCGCGGCGTCGCCGCCTGCCGTGCCCGGAGCCGCGGCGTCGCCGCCTGCCGGTGCGTCTGTTTCGGTGCCCGCTGCCGGAGCGGTCTCTTCGGGAGCCGCGGTGTCCGGGGTCTGCGTACCTTCGGCCGTATCCGGGGTTTGCTGCGCCGGAGCCGTCTGCGCGCTTTCCGCAGGCTTTCCGGCATCCGTCGTCTGTGTTTCCGTCGTCTGGGCGGAACCGTTCGGTTCAGCCTCTTCGGCGGCGTTCCCGCAGGCTCCGAGCACGAGGCCCGCAGCCAGCCAGAACAGGGCCGTTTTTTTCCACATCTGTTATCCATCTCGCTTTCTTTGCATGTTCTTTGGTGCCTCTGCGCCTGGCCTGCCGGCTGTCGCCCGGTGTTCGCGCGAACGCCGGCATCCGCCAGGCACATGCGTTTCATAGCTATTCGGTACAGCTTATGTAACTTTTAAAGCTTAGCATAATCGACTGCGCAGTTGCGGCACATAACGGGATTGTAACCTTTTCATACCAACCTGAAACGTTTCATGAATTTTGATATCCGGACGTGCATTTGGCGAAAAGAAGTGATAACATAAATATGTGGTTATATATAAATATCAAATAAACCGCTCCGTGCGTCGACCGGGTGCGATTTGTCGTTCGAGAGGCTATTCCCTTCGTGGCAGCAGGCCAGCAATGAAGCCGGTATGCCGAACGTTCGACGCGGTCGATGCGCAAGGAAGACCCTTTCCAAAAATCGACTCCTAAAGGAGGGTCCTGTCGTGAAAATTGAACGATTAGGCCAGGATAAAATTCGTATCTTCCTTACGTCCGACGATCTCAACGAACGCGGCATTCAGCGGGAAGATATGTGGCAGGAGATTCCGCGAGTCCACGAACTGTTCACCGAAATGATGGATCAGGCCTACACCGAGCTCGGCTTCGACGCGACCGGCCCTCTGGCCGTTGAAGTGTTTGCGCTTCCCGCGCAGGGCATGGTCGTCGTCGTGACGAAAGGCAAGTATGATCCGCTTCATTCGGACACGGGAGACGAGGAAATGCCGGATGAAGTTTACGAAATGGAAGTGACTATGGAGGCAAGCGATACGATCGTTTACTCCTTCCACGATATCGAGCCCCTGATCGAAGCGGCCCACGTGCTGCGCGATCGGGTAACCGAAACAGGATCGCTGTACCATTATAAGAACGCGTGGTTCCTGCATTTTTCGGCGGAGGAGCTCGACGATTCGCTGCATAACCCTTTGATCGCCGTGCTTGCCGAGTTCGGCAGCTCGTCGCCGGTCACGACCGCCGTGCTTCAGGAGTACGGCAAGACCGTGATGGCGGAACGGGCGGTCGCCCAGATCTGCACGCACTTCGACCGCCGGGCTTGACGCCCGGGAGAAACGCCGCCGTCCCGAGCGATCGGGGCGGCCGTTTCCGTTTGTACGGCTTGCACGGCGTGGACAGATCCGGAATTTCGTCGCGGACGAGGCGGGAAAGGGGAACAATTTGCTAGCGTTGACGGTGTTTGTCGCGGCGATTACGCCGGGAGTCGCTTTGCTGTTTTATTTCTATCTAAAAGACAAGTATGACGCCGAGCCGCTGCATATGGTTGCGCGGATGTTTGTGCTCGGCTTTTTGGTCGTGCTGCCGATCATGGTCGTCCAGCAGGGACTGCTGCGGGCATTCGGCGACAATCCGTACCTGTTCGCTTTCGGCATCTCGGCCGGCGTGGAAGAGATGTTCAAATGGTTCGTGCTGTTTCACTTCATATACAACCATACCGAGTTCGACGAACCGTACGACGGCATTTTGTACGCGGTGGCCGTATCGCTCGGATTCGCTACGCTTGAGAACATCATGTACGCGTTCACGCTCAAAGCTTCGTTCGGCGCGCTGCTGCTGCGCGGCCTGCTGCCGGTATCCGGGCATGCGATGTTCGGCGTCGTCATGGGATACTATATGGGCCGCGCCAAATTTGCCAGCGCGTCTCAGCGCAAAAAGTTTCTGGTCTTGTCGCTGCTCATGCCGCTTGTGTGGCACGGCATCTACGATATGATCCTGAATCTGTCCGGCCATTACTGGATCTGGTACATCGTGCCGTTCATGGTGCTGATGTGGTACGGGGGCATGGACAAAGTCGGCAAAGCCAACAACCGTTCCCCGTTCCGCTTCCTGAAAAAGGACGACTCGCTGCCGGTCTCTCCGCCCGAACGCACGCCGAAGCCGTCCGCCGTTTCCGACAAAAAGGAAGCCTGATCCAAGGGAACGCCGGTCCAAAGGATTCCAATCCAAGGGACACGGGTCCGAAAGGCCCTGTTTTCCAACCGCATACCTGATCGCACGCAAAGGCAAAGCCCGTATCCCGGGTTTTGCCTTTGTTTTTTGGGGAATTGGGCTTACAAGCCTATGTCCGCATGCTATACTGATGAAGCCGAAGGCAGGCTCCTACCCAGCGCGGAAGAGCAAGGCCTTGACGAGCACGTACAAAAGGCGGGCGATCAAAAAAATGTATCCGAAAACCAACGATATGCTGTTTATGCAGCCCGTATCCATGGAAGCCAAACCCGAAAACGAACATCGATCGAGAATTTCCGAAATCGAGGAGAATTCGCTGCTGACCGAACTCCCGCTTCGTGCCGGACGAATGAGCCGGCTTCGCCTGGGCGAAGAACTGTCGGTCTACCATATGACGGAAGACGGAGTGAAGTATTACTTCACGTCGCACGTGCTGGGCTATCAGGACGATTCCATTCCGCTCATGCGGATCAGCAAGCCGCTGCCGGAAGACATTTCCAAAGTGCAGCGGAGACATTACCTGCGCGTTCCGGCCAAGGTCGAAATCGCCGTGCAGGCGCCGCAGTTCCATTTTACCGCCGTGACTTCGGACCTGAGCGGGGGCGGACTGTCGTTCGTCGATGCGGGCGCTTACCCGATCGAGACGGAGCAGGAAGTGGACGGCTGGATCCTGCTGGCCTACAAAAGCGGCAGCGTCGACCACGTTCCGTTCGGCGGCGAAGTGCTGCGCGTCAAAGAACCGGGCACGGGGCGCAACACGGTCAGCGTCCGGTTCACGCGTATCGCCGACACCGAGCGGCAAAAAGTAATCCGGTACTGTTTCGAGCGCCAGCTCGATTTCCGCAACCGCTAACGCGCGGGGCGCGCCGAACGTTCGGTTTGTCGGCGCGCCGCGGCTTTTTTTCTTTTCGTGTGCGGACGTTTTGCAAATTGGCGTGCCTTATGCTATAATTTTATTGTCGCAGGCACAGCCTGTTTTTTTATTGATTGAGAAGCCTGCCCACTAATGGGGGCGGCGGTTTTGAGGAGGAGTGCCCCTTTGTCCAGCTTGAACGGGGAACGGGAGTTCAGAATCAATATCGCAATCGACGGACCTGCGGGAGCGGGAAAGAGCACGGTTGCGCGCAAGGTGGCCAAAGCGCTCTCCTATGTCTATGTGGATACCGGTGCCATGTACCGGGCCGTCACATGGGACATGCTGAATCTCGGCATAGAAGCGGAGAACGAGCAGGAGGTTCTGGCACGCATGGAATCCCTCGAGATCGAGCTGATACCGGGAGAAGACGGCCAGCGCGTGAGACTTTCCGGGCAGGACGTGACGGACGACATTCGTTCGCTCGCCGTGACCCGTACCGTTTCCCGATATGCGCAAATCGAGGGGCTGCGGGCGGAATTGTCTTCCGCCCAGCGGCAAATGGCTTTACGCAAAGGCGTCGTGATGGACGGACGCGATATCGGAACGACCGTGCTCCCCGACGCGGAGGTCAAGATTTTCATGACCGCGACCGTCGAGGAACGCGCCCGGCGCAGATTCCGGGAACTGCCGGAATCCGGCGAATCCATTACGCTTGAACAGCTTGAACGCGAGATTGCGGACCGGGACGAACTCGACCGCAATCGCGAAGTGTCTCCGCTCGTGTGTGCGGAAGATGCGACGGTGCTCGATACGACGCGGATGACCATCGAAGAGGTGTCGGACGCGATCGTGCGCCTGGCCGAACGCCAGCTGACCCGACAGGGCTAGAACGGCGTCGGCCGAAGAAGTTTGTTTTGAACTCTGCGCACCGCGGGTTTAAATATGAGGGTTTTGAATCGAGGAGGGTATTTAACATGTCGGAAGAAACAAGAAACCAAAATGAAGAAGCAGTAAACCAGGAAGTAAACGAAGAAACGGCTACGCAGGATCAGCTGGAGCAGGTCGTCAGCGTCAAAAAAGGCGACACCGTTACCGGTACAATCGTGAAATTGGACGATGACCAAGCGTACGTCAGCATCGGTTATAAATACGACGGCGTAATCACGACCAGCGAGCTTGAAGAAGGCGCTGAAATCGGCCAAGAAGTCGTTGCCAAAGTTGTTAGCCTGAACGACAACAAAGAGCAAATGGTTCTGTCGAAAAAAGCGATTCAAGGCGCAAAAGCATGGGAAGAACTCGACGCGAAATCCGCGAGCAAAGAGATCTTCGAAGTTAAAATCACGGACGTCGTAAAAGGCGGAATCGTGACGGACGTAAGCGGCGTTCGCGCTTTCATCCCGGCTTCGATGGTTGAGCGTCATTTCGTCGAAGACTTCAGCGATTACAAAGGCCGCACCATCCGTGTTCGCGTCAAAGAACTGGATCGCGAAAACAACAAAGTAATCCTGTCCGCCAAAGACGTTCTTGAAGAAGAGTTCGAAGCCAACAAGCACAAAGTGATGGCCGATCTCAAAGAAGGACAAATCATCGAAGGCAAAGTGCAGCGTCTGACGCAGTTCGGCGCATTTGTCGACGTAGGCGGCGTGGACGGACTCGTTCACGTGTCCGAAATGGCTTGGCATCACGTAGCCAAACCTTCCGACGCGGTATCCGAAGGCGAGAGCGTCAAAGTCAAAGTGCTCAAAGTCGATCCGGAAAAAGGCAAGATCAGCCTGAGCATCAAAGCGGCAACTCCGGGTCCTTGGGAAACGGCTTCCGAGAAGTTCAGCCAAGGCGAAATCATCAGCGGCGAAGTAAAACGTCTCGTGCCTTTCGGCGCATTCGTAGAAATCGCTCCTGGCGTAGAAGGCCTGGTTCACATCTCGCAAATCTCCCACAAGCATATCGGAACGCCTCAGGAAGTGCTGGAAGAAGGACAAACGGTTCAAGTGAAAGTTCTGGACGTAAACCCTTCCGAAAAACGCATCAGCCTGAGCATCAAAGAAACCGAAGAAGCTCCTGCTGGCGAAGCGCGCAGCGAGAGACCGGAAAGATCCGACAGACCGGAAAGATCGGGATCGAGCAGAGGCCGCGATAAAGGCCCGCGCGTCGACAAAATCGACAACCCTAACGTTTCCCTGAGCAACCAAGGCATGAACGTTTCGCTCGGCGAACGTTTCGACCTGGCTGCCCTGAAAGAAAAACTGGGTCAATCCGAAGAATAATGGCAGCACAAGCATAGCTACGAGCAAACGGCGGACCCGCTGCGGGTTCGCCGTTTGTGCAATATAAAGATAAATCGGCTGCAAAGACGGCTGTCATCCCAATCTTTATATGCCGAATATGCCGACGGGAAACGGGGGCCGATCCGAATGGATCGGTTTGGCCGTTTCTTGTCGTGTAACGGGAAATTTCAGCTGCGGCTGACAAGGAGGAATGTTCAAATGGCAAGAGCGGTAGTCGCGATCGTAGGACGCCCGAATGTGGGCAAATCGACGATCTTCAATCGAATCATCGGCGACCGTCTGTCCATCGTCGAAGATAAACCGGGCGTCACGCGCGACCGGATTTACGGAGTCGGCGAATGGAACGGCAGGTCGTTCAGCATTATCGACACGGGAGGGATCGAGCTCAACGACGAGCAAATCCTGAAATCGATCAAGGCTCAAGCGGAGCTTGCGATCGAGGAAGCGGACGTGATCGTCCTCATGTGCGATGCCAAAGCGGGACTGACGCAGTCGGACTCGGAAGTGGCGGAGATGCTGTACCGGTCGAAAAAACCGATCATTTTGGCGGTCAACAAAGTCGACAACATGACCCGGATGGACGACACGTACGAATTTTACAATCTGGGCCTCGGCGATCCGATCGGCGTATCGGGCGCGCACGGCAGCGGCGTAGGCGATCTGCTCGACGTTATCGTGGAGAAACTGCCGGATACGACGGACGAAGAGTACGACGAAGACGTGATTCGCGTCGCGTTGATCGGACGTCCGAACGTCGGCAAATCTTCGCTCGTGAACGCTCTGCTCGGCGAGCAGCGCGTTATCGTCAGCGACGTGGCCGGTACGACGCGCGACGCGATCGATACCGAATTCGAACGCGACGGTCAGCGGTACGTGCTGATCGATACCGCCGGCATGCGCAAACGCGGTAAAGTGTACGAAAACCTTGAGAAATACAGCGTGATGCGCGCTATGCGCGCGATCGAACGCGCAGACGTGGTCGCCGTCGTCATCAACGGCGAAGAAGGCATCATCGAGCAGGACAAACATATCGCCGGCTATGCGATCGAAGCGGGCAAAGCTTCGGTATTCGTCGTCAACAAATGGGACGTGGTCGAAAAAGACGACAAAACGATGCAGCATTTCGAGAACAGTATCCGCAATCATTTCCTGTTCATGACGTATGCGCCGGTCGTTTTCCTGTCCGCATTGACCGGCCAACGGGTACAAAAGCTGCTCCCGGTCGTGAACCGCGCCGCCGAACAACATTCCCGCCGGATCGCGACCGGTCTGCTGAACGACGTTATCTCCGATGCGGTCGCAATCAATCCGCCGCCTACGGACAAAGGACGCCGCATGCGGATCAACTACGCGACTCAGGTCGCAGTCAAGCCTCCGACGATCGTCGTGTTCGTCAACGCGCCGGAGCTGATGCACTTCTCTTACGAACGCTATCTGGAGAACAAAATCCGGGCCGCTTTCGATTTCGAAGGCACCCCGATCCGGATCTTTACCCGACGCAAATCGGAAGATAAAGATTAAGCCAAGCATTAGAGAACGCACAAGTTCAGCTGCGCGAAGGAGAGCGAATAATGATAGAATCGGTAATCGCAATCGCAGCCGCTTATTTACTCGGCTCGGTCAGCTTTAGCGTATTATTTGCAAAACTGCTCAAAGGAATCGATATCCGCAATCACGGCAGCGGCAATGCGGGCGCGACCAACACGCTGCGCGTGCTCGGCAAAGGCCCGGCCATTCTCGTGCTGGTGCTCGATATTTGCAAAGGCATTCTCGCCGTATGGCTCGGCCGCTGGATCGCGCCGGACTACGACTGGACGCCGGCTCTGGCCGGACTTGCAGCCGTCGTCGGGCATAACTGGCCGCTGTACTTCCATTTCAAAGGCGGCAAAGGGATCGCGACGACGATCGGCATGCTGGCGACGCTCTGCTTTTTGCCGGCGCTGTTTGCCGGCATTATCGCGATCGCGACCATCGTGCTGACACGCTACGTCTCGCTCGGTTCGCTGCTGTTCGTCACGCTGACGCCGGTCTTTCTCGTCGTCTACGACGCCGCGGGCTGGCACGATTACGGCATGCCGGTGTTGATCGTCAGCCTTGTCATTTGGGCTCTCGCCGTCTGGCGCCACCGGGGCAACCTGGTGAAGCTCAAAAACGGAACGGAGAACAAGCTGGGCTCGAAGTCCGGCGGGAAGGAGCGCAGCCTTGGCTAAAAAAGTGTGCGTATTGGTAGCCGGCAGCTGGGGTACGGCTCTGGCGATGGTATTGGCCGATAACGGCCATGACGTGAGACTGTGGGCGCGAAGCGAAGAGCATGTGCAGGAGATTAACGAGACGCGCGAGAACTCGCGGTTTCTGCCGGGCGTCAAGCTTCCGGACGGTCTTCGCGCGACAAGCGACATGCAGGACGCACTAAGCGAAGCCGAGGCGGTCATCATCGCTTCGCCTTCCAAAGCGATGCGCGAAGTAGCGCGCGCGCTCAAGCCGTTCTGGAATGAAGACATGCTGTGCGTGCATGCGACCAAAGGTATGGAGACCGGCACGCTGAAGCGGATGTCGACGATCATCGCCGAAGAACTCGGCTGTGAGGAATCGAAGATCGGTGTCATCTGCGGACCGAGCCACGCCGAAGAAGTGGCCCGGCGGCGTCCGACGACGATCGTTGTCGCTTCGGCCAACGAAGGCGAAGCCCAGCGGGCGCAAAATCTGCTGATGAACGCTTATTTCCGCGTCTACACGAACCGGGACGTACTCGGGGCAGAACTTGCGGGCGCGTTCAAGAACATTATCGCGCTCGGCGCGGGCATGTCCGACGGCCTCGAATACGGAGACAACGCCAAAGCGGCGCTGCTGACGCGCGGCCTGGCCGAGATTACGCGGATCGGCACCGAGATGGGCGCCAATCCGTTGACCTTTTCCGGACTGGCCGGCGTCGGCGACCTCGTCGTTACGGCGACGAGCAAGCACAGCCGGAACTGGCGTGCCGGCTACATGATCGGGCAGGGCAAGCCGCTGCAGGAAGTGCTCGACTCGATGGGCATGGTCGTGGAAGGCATCCGGACGACGGAAGCCGCCCATTTCATTTCGCAAAAGTACAAAGTTCAAATGCCGATCGCGGAGCAGCTGTACCGGGTGCTGTTTGAAGACCTGGACCCGAAAACGGCAGTTGAAGCGCTGATGGGCCGGGGACCGAAGACCGAGATGGAGATGATTTCGCAGGAAACGTGGGAGCAGTGGCATACGTAAAAGCGCAAACCGGCACAGCTTGAAGCGGATCGCCGGCTCCCGATGATCGACAGCGATTGCGAGAGGAGGCGAACCGATGCCGACAGATCGACATACCGTATCGTTTAATCCCGACGGCAAAAGCGTCACCGTCAAAGCGGGAACGACGCTGCTGACCGCCGCGCGCGCGGCCGGCGTGCGTATTCCCGTACGCTGCGAAGGCAAAATGGGCTGCCTCATGTGCAAAGTGACGCTGGAGCCGCCGCAAGCCGGCGTTCTGCCGCCCGCCGAAGGCGAACGCCGCAAGCTCGGCGGAAGTCTCGACGCAGGCACTCGGCTGGCCTGCCAGGCGAAAGTGTGCGGAGACGTCTCCGTCACGACGCCCGAAGATCCACTGAAGCGGGCGGTGCGCCTTCAGTTGGAGCGGCAAAACCAAGCAGACGACGATTTTTGGCGGTAACCCCCAAGATCGGACGGGCCCCAATCTATTGCTTCATCCATGAAAAGCTTGAAATTATAAGGCCGGTGTATTACTATATGGATGTTGCCTACAGAACGCAAGTTCTGGCAGTTTGAGAATTCCGGCCTTATCTACCGCGTGTTACGCTTGGTTAGCAGGTAATCGGAAAGACCAAATACGCCTTTTGGCGGGCACTCGGACGAGTGCTGGGTATGATTGTAACGGGAGGTGAAACGCATGAACAAATCTGACCTGATCAGCCACGTTGCAGAAGCATCGGAGCTTGGCAAGAAAGAAGCAACCAAAGCGGTTGACTCCGTTTTCGAAGCCATCGCGACCGCTCTGCAAAACGGCGAGAAAGTACAGCTCGTCGGATTCGGAAACTTCGAGATTCGCGAACGTTCCGCCCGTAAAGGACGTAACCCGCAAACCGGCGAAGAGATCGAAATCCCGGCAAGCAAGATTCCTGCTTTCAAACCGGGCAAAGCCCTGAAAGACGGAATTAAATAAAATCTACATAATCCCTAGGGGTTGAAGATTTTGCATCGCTTCGGATCGTGCGAAGCGATGGGGAAGAAGCCGTGAATGCATATTCACGGCCTTTTTCTTTTTGTGCGCAAGCGGATAGACGGCCGAACACAGGGCGGACGGTCCGAGGTGTTGACAATACGGCTCGGCATTTGCCATCATGAATAGCATGCATCGAATGATTCAATCGAAGATTCAGCGGGAAGGAGCAGCGATTATGGAACATCCAAAAGGTACGGAAAATTCGGAAAAAGCCGACTATATCGTGATCAAAGCTCACGAGAACGGCGTCCATGTTATCGGGCTGACGCGCGGTCAGGATACGCGTTTTCATCACACGGAAAAGCTCGACAAAGGCGAAGTGCTGATCGCGCAGTTCACCGATCACACGTCGGCGATCAAGGTGCGCGGCAAAGCGACCGTGTTCACCAAACACGGCAATATCGACGCCGAAACGTGAGCGTTTGCGTTAGTTGTTTGAAAAAGCTTATGCTATAATAGAAAAGATTGTGACAAAAATAGCGTTGAACGTTGTAAAAAGTCGGAGGCCTATAGATGAAACCCTACTGCGTACCGGAAAAGACCGAAAAATACACCGGATATGACATGATCCGGAATCATACGGAGATTCCGGCGCTGCCGGATGCGCGGCTTCGGCTGCTGCACGCTTTTCTTGAAGCTTCCGATTCGGCGGACAAGACCGAGGTCTACGGCATGGTCACGGGACTGCTGCAGATCGGCCTCGATATCCACGACCGGGTCGCGCCGGGAGACGACAGCGAAGAAGAACAGGCGATGCGCTCCAGGCAGCTCAAAGTGCTGGCGGGCGATTATTACAGCAGCCGCTTCTACCAACTGCTGGCCGCGGCAGGCGAAGTGGACATGGTCGCCGAGCTGAGCCGGGCGATTGCGGACGTGAACCGCCGCAAAATGGAGCTGTATCTGCGCATGCAGGGAACTTCCGCGCCGGAACTGCGCGAATATGTGGAAGAGGCGGCCGCGATCAAGGCACGCCTGTTCGTCGGCTTCGACGTTTCGCTGCGCGGCCCGCTGCTGCCGGATTGGCAGAGCCTGCTGAAGCTCGTCGCCCTGTGCGAAGCGGCGGTCGAAGAGCTGGAAGCCGCGACGCACGGCGAGGCGCTGCATTACGGCATGCACCCGGTCGGCGAAGCGGAGGCCGACGAATTGAAGCAAATGCTGCTTGGGTTCGCGGATCGGCTCGAAGCGGGCATCGCGGCGCTGCCGGCGGAAGTGAACCGCGAGGTGCTGGGCGCCTTGGCGTACGGATTCCGCGGCGCGGCCGAAATGAAAGGCAAGGTGAACCGATAATGGCGAATTCGCCCAAACCGAAAGAAGAGTTCGTCCATGACGTCTTTCAGCAGATTGCGCCGAAATATGACCGGATGAACGATATTTTGAGCTTCAACCGCCACAAAGCATGGCGCAAGTTTGCCATGCGCAAAATGGCCGTCTCCCCAGGCGACAGCGCCGTCGACCTGTGCTGCGGCACGTGCGACTGGACGATCAGCCTGGCCGAAGCAAGCGGCAGCGGTCCGGTCAAAGGGCTCGATTTCAGTCCGGCGATGCTGGACGTGGGCCGGGGCAAGATCGCGCGCAATACGCACGGCGGACAGATCGAGCTGTTCCAGGGCAACGCGATGGAACTGCCGTTTGCCGACAATTCGTTCGATTACGCGACGATCGGATTCGGCCTGCGCAACGTGCCCGATCCGGTGCGCGTGCTGAACGAAATGCGCCGCGTCGTCAAGCCGGGCGGCATGGTCGTCTGCCTGGAATTGTCCAAGCCGACGAGCCAGCCGTTCAAAGGGCTGTACTATTTTTATTTCGAACGGATGCTGCCGAAGATGGGCAAGCTGTTCGCAAAAAGCTACGAGCAGTACAAGTGGCTCCCGGATTCGTTGAAACTGTTCCCGGGCCGCGAAGAATTGGCGAATATTTTCCGTGAAGTGGGTCTCAAAGACGTGGAAGCTTACGCGCTGACCGGCGGAATCGCCGCGCTGCACATCGGAATTAAGGAGAAATAAAATGTTCGGGAAAATCCGTGTCTTTTTGGAAATGATCAAGATTGAACATACGTTATTCGCGCTTCCCTTCGCGTTCATGGGGATGCTGCTCGGCTCGGTCGTCATTAACGGGCATCTGCCTTCGTGGGGACAGGCCGGCTGGATTTTGCTGGCCATGATCGGGGCGCGCAGCGCCGCGATGGGCATGAACCGTCTGATCGACCGTTACATCGACGCCAAAAACCCGCGCACCGAAAAGCGGGCCATTCCTGCGGGACTTCTCAAAACGCGCGAAGTGGCGATTTTTGTCGTCGTGTTCCTGGGTCTTTTCCTGTGGGCGACGTTCGAACTGTCGCGCTTCGCGCTGACGCTGTTCCCGATCGCCCTCGTGCTGCTGATCGCCTATTCGTACACGAAGCGCTTCACGTGGCTCTGCCACGTCGTGCTCGGCGCGACGATCGCGCTTGCACCGCTCGGCGGTTGGGCGGCCGTGACCGACAGCTTCAGCTGGTCGTCGCTCGTCTTCTATATCGCGATCGCGTTCTGGACAGCCGGATTTGACGTGATCTATGCGTGCGACGATATCGAATTCGACCGGCGGGAAGGCATTTATTCCATCCCGAGCCGGTTCGGCCTGCACAAAGCGCTCAAGATCGCCCAGGGCTTCCACGCCGTGACGGCGCTCGGACTGATTGCGCTTGCGTTTATTACGCCGCTCGGCTGGTGGTATGTGGCCGGCGTCGTCATTGCGTGCTCGATCTTGTTCTATCAGCACCGCATCGTGAAGCCGAACGATCTTCGGCGCGTGCAGACCGCCTTTTTCACGATGAACAGCTGGCTCAGCAGTATTGTTTTCGTATTCACTCTGATCGATTTGGTGGTGAAGTTTTGGTAAACGAACTCGCGGGCGCCGGCAGGCACTGGGTCGTCGGAATCACCGGTGCCAGCGGCAGCGTTTACGGCATCCGGCTGACCGAAGAACTGCTGGATCTCGGTTTTACCGTGCATCTGGTCGTCTCGAACGCCGGCTGGCGCGTATTTAAGGAAGAAATGGATTTCGACGCGTCGAAACGCGAGCAGGAACTGGAGCACCGTTTCGGCGGCCGCGCCGGACGGCTGGTGTATCATCCGGTGGCGGATATCGGAGCTTCGATCGCCAGCGGTTCGTTCCGGGCCGAAGGGATGATCGTTATGCCGTGTTCGATGGGGACGCTGTCTTCGATCGCGCACGGTTCGTCCGACAACCTGATGACGCGGGCGGCGGACGTCATGCTCAAGGAAGGGCGTCCGCTCGTGCTCGTGCCGAGGGAAACGCCGCTGCATGCCATCCATTTGGAGAACATGCTGAAGCTTGCGCGCCTGGGCGTCAAAATGGTGCCGGCGATGCCGGCTTTTTACCATCGTCCCCGCACGCTCGAAGAAATCGTCGATTTTCTGGTCGGCAAAGTGCTGGACAGTGTTGGAATCGATCACAATCTGTTTAAAAGATGGGGGGAGGAAACGTGAAGGAGAGCGGCATGCTGCGCCTGGGGCGCATCCTCTACACCAACGTTTGGCCGGTCTACCATTACTTCGACGACTCGGCGCTGAGTTTTCCGGCGACGACCCGGACGGAGCTTCCGGCCGTGCTGAACCGCCTGCTGCTCGAAGGGGAGCTGGACATGAGCCCGGTCTCTTCTTTTGCCTACGGCATGGCGACGGACCGTTTTCTGCTGCTCCCGGATTTGTCGGTGAGCGCGGACGGGCCGGTGCGCTCGATCCTGTGTTTTTCCAAAAAGCCGTTCGCCGAAGCGGTGCACGGACGAATCGCGCTGACGAACACGTCCGCGACTTCCGTCAATCTGCTGAAGATCGTCGCGGAAAAAGCGTACGGCGCCAAGCCGGAGTACGTCACCTGCGAACCGAATCTCGAAGAGATGCTGGAACATGCCGACGTCGCGCTGCTGATCGGCGACCACGCGATTCGGGCCGATTGGGACAACGCCGGCTACACGGTGACCGATCTCGGCGCGGAATGGAAAAACTGGACCGGCAAAAGTATGACTTTCGCGGTCTGGACCGTCTCCAAAGCGGCGGCCGGGCGCAATCCGGAACGTATCGGCGAACTGGCCGACGCTTTGGCCGACAGCAAGCGCCGGAGCCTGGCCGACGTGCGGCCGGTCGCGGAAAAAGCGCAGGCCGAACTCGGCGGGGAACTGGCTTACTGGCAGGGATATTTCGAAAATTTGCGTTACGACTTGACCCGGGAACGGCTGGAAGGTCTCGACCTTTACTTCCGTTACGCCCGGGAGATGGGACTGCTGCCGCAGGAAGCGCATATTGAAATTTGGACCGACAATACGCGGATACGGGTGAACGAATGAAACGAATGGAAATCTTCGGAACGTTAAAAAAAGATATGGACGCCGTGGAACGCTCGCTCTACGCCTGCATCGAAGTGGAGAACGAAGCGCTCGGGGAAGCGGCCATGCATCTGCTGAAAGCGGGCGGCAAGCGCCTGCGTCCGGCGTTCGTGCTGCTGAGCGGCAAGTTCGGCACGTATGAGCTGGATCGGTTGAAGCTGGTCGCCGTCCCGCTGGAACTTATCCATATGGCTTCGCTCGTGCACGACGACGTGATCGACAACGCGCAGACGCGCCGCGGCCAACTGACGGTCAAAGCGAAATGGGACAACCGGATCGCGATGTATACGGGCGATTATATTTACGCCAAGGCGCTGGAGATGGTCGCGGGACTGGAAGATCCGCGGATTCACCGGATTCTCGCCAAAGCGATGGTCGAGATGTCGATCGGCGAAATGGAACAGATCCGGGACTTTTTCAATTCGGGTCAGAGCATCCGCCGGTACCTGCTGCGCATTCGCCGCAAAACGGCGCTGCTGATCGCGGTCAGCTGCCAACTGGGCGCTCTTGCCGCCGGCGCTTCGACGGAAGTCGCGCGCGAGCTGTACAATTACGGCTATAACGTCGGCATGGCGTTCCAGATCCGGGACGATCTGCTCGATCTGTGCGGAACGGAGAAGCAGATCGGCAAGCCGCCGGGCAGCGATATCCGCCAGGGCAACATCACCATTCCGGTGCTGTACGCGCTGCAGGAAGACCGGCTGCGCGATCCGCTGCTGGGCGAGATCGGCCGGATTCACGAAGCGAACGGCCGCACGGACGTGAACGCCGCCGTGGCCATGATTACCGGCAGCGAAGGCATCGCGCGCGCCGAGGAACTGGCCGACCGCTATACGCAAAAAGCGCTGCAGGCGCTCGACCGGCTGCCCGATATCCGGGCGCGCCGCCATCTGCGCGATATCGCGCATTTTGTGTCGAGACGCACGTATTGAACCATTTTCATACCGGCACGGCGAAGGGAGATTCCGACGAATCTCCCTTTTTTCGCAGGCTCAGGCAGGAATTTGGGTGTAAAACGTTTAACTCTATAAAAAGCAAGCGTCTCAGCCGATAATAAATCATATGCCGAAAGTGGGAGATTGCGATGGAACGCACTTTTTTGATGGTCAAACCCGATGGAGTACAACGCGGACTGGTCGGACGGATCGTAAGCCGATTCGAAGACAAAGGATTCAAGCTGGTGGCGGGGAAATTCATGCACATATCCGAGGAACAGGCCAAGCGTCATTACGCCGAGCACGAAGGCAAGCCGTTTTTCGGAAAATTGGTTGAATTCATCACGTCCGGTCCGGTGTTCGCAATGGTATGGGAAGGCGACGACGTAATCGCGCTGGCCCGGATCGCCATGGGCAAGACCCAAGTCACGGAAGCGCTGCCGGGCACGATTCGCGGGGATTTTGCGGCGCATACGCCGTTTAACCTGATTCACGGATCGGACGGTCCTGACAGCGCCAAGCGCGAGATCGCCAATTTCTTCACAGAAGCGGAACAGCTCGATTATGACAAGGCGGTGGCGCGATGGATCTGATCAGAAGCGGAGCGGGGCGCGAAGAAGTATCTGCCCCGGGAAGCGACCCGGACTACAGCGGGTTTATCAAAAGCATAAATGCAAGCACGGGAATCGACCTGTCCCAATACAAGGAAGCGCAGATGAAACGTCGCCTGACGACGCTGCGCACCAAGCACGGCTACAGCACGTTCGCCCAGTTTTTCGAAGCGATGAAAAAGGACAAAAACCTGTTCTTCGAATTCCTCGACCGGATGACGATCAACGTGTCGGAATTTTGGCGCAACCCGAACCGTTGGGAAGTGCTGCGCGACACGATCATTCCGGAACTGCGCGCAGGCGGCAAAAAAGGGCTCAAAGTATGGAGCGCGGCCTGCTCGACCGGCGAAGAACCGTATACGCTGGCGATGATTCTCGACGGGCACGGCATTCTCGGCGATTCCAAGCTGAACGCGGCCGATCTCGACGAAGGCGCACTGGCCAAAGCCAAGCAGGGCCAATATCTGGAACGCTCGCTGAAGGACGTTCCTCCCAAAGTGGCGGAAAAGTATTTCAAAGCGGAAGGCCTCATGTACAAAGTCGACGACAAGCTCAAGCGGGCGGTCAATTTCCACAAAGCGAACCTGCTGACGGACAAGTTCGACGACGGTTACGACCTGATCGTCTGCCGAAACGTCATGATCTACTTTACGGAAGAAGCCAAAGCGACGCTGTACCACAAATTTGCGTCCAGTCTGCGCAAAGGCGGCGTATTGTTCGTAGGCAGCACCGAGCAGATCTTCTCGCCGGGGCAGTACGGACTTGAACCGTGCGACACGTTTTTCTACAAAAAAATCTAACCGTTCCCCGTGTTCCGGGGTTCGCCCGAAGTCGCTTCGTTCCCGCCCAACCGCGGAACGGAGCGGCTTTTTCGGCTTGAACGGACAGGAGTCTGACGCAAAAGGTAAAGGTCTTGGACAAGTAGCGGGCAGATGTTATAATGGGCGAAGACATTTAAGGATTTTAGCCGTTTACAGTTTAAAAGTTTAAAGGGGGAACGCATCATGAGTTTACGTTACTTGACCGCCGGGGAGACCCACGGACCGCAGCTGACCGCGATCGTCGAGGGGATGCCGAGCAATCTGCGGATTGATTTCGAGGCTTTGAACTTCCAACTGCTGCGCAGACAAAAAGGATACGGCCGAGGCCGCCGCATGCAAATCGAGCAGGATCAGGCGGACATCGTAGGCGGCGTTCGCCACGGACAAACGACAGGCGCGCCGATCGCGCTGGTCGTCGTCAACAACGACTGGAAGCATTGGACGAAGATCATGAACGTCGAACCGATGGAAGGCACCGACGAAGAGAAGCGCCGGGTCCACCGTCCGCGTCCGGGTCATGCCGACCTCAACGGCGGACTCAAATACGATCTCAAAGACCTGCGCAACGTGCTGGAACGTTCCAGCGCCCGCGAAACGGCCGTTCGCGTCGCCGTCGGCGCGCTGGCCCGCCAGCTGCTCGAAGTGTTCGGCATCCGCATCGGCGGACAGGTGCTGCGGATCGGCGAGATCGTCGCTCCGGCCAACAACCTGCCGCTCGACGAATTGGTCGCCCGCACCGAAGCGTCTTCGGTCCGCGTCGCGGACGAAGAAACCGAGAAGAAGATGGAAGCGTATATCGACCTGATCAAAAAAGAAGGCGATTCGGTCGGCGGGGTCGTCGAATGTATCGTCGAAGGGCTCCCAATCGGTCTCGGCAGCTACGTGCAGTACGACCGCAAGCTCGACGCGCGCATCGCGCAGGCCGTCATGTCCATCAACGCGTTCAAAGGCGTCGAGATCGGCATCGGCTTCGAAGCCGGCGAACTGCGCGGCTCGCAGGTGCACGACGAGATCCTGCACAGCGAAGAGACGGGCTACACGCGCGCTTCGAACCGCCTCGGCGGCTTCGAAGGCGGCATCACGAACGGCATGCCGATCGTCGTCCGCGGCGTCATGAAGCCGATTCCGACGCTGTACAAGCCGCTGCGCAGCGTGGACATCGATACGAAAGAGCCGTTCAATGCCCAGGTGGAGCGTTCCGATGCCTGCGCCGTGCCGGCCGCGAGCGTCGTCATGGAGAGCGTGGTCGCCTGGGAAGTCGCCAAAGCGTTCCTCGAAAAATTCGGCGGGGATTCGATGGAGGAAATCAAAGCGAACTACGACAACTACAAACGTCAGCTGGAGAATTACTGATATGGCGGAGACGCCGAAGACGCTGACGGTAGAGCTTGGCGAACGTTCGTATCCGATCGTGATCGGGGAAGGACTGCTCGCGAACGCGGCGGAGTATTTGCGCCTGGCCGGCGTGCCGGACAAAAGCCCGCTGCTGATCGTGACCGACGATAACGCGGGGCCGCTGTATCTCGCCAAGTTGACAGAGGCGCTGACGGCGGGCGGTTACCGCGCCCTCAGCGCGGTCGTGCCGCACGGCGAACCGTCCAAGTCGCTTGACGTCTACAACGACCTGATTACGCGCGCCATCGAAGAAGGGCTGGACCGCTCCTCGGCGATACTGGCGCTCGGAGGCGGCGTCATCGGCGATCTGGCCGGATTCGTGGCCGGCACGTACATGCGCGGCATCCGCTTCGTGCAGGTGCCGACGACCATTTTGGCGCACGACAGCAGCGTGGGCGGCAAAGTGGCGGTCAATCATCCGCTTGCCAAAAATATGATCGGCGTGTTCCACCAGCCGGAGCTCGTGCTCTACGACGTGGAGACGCTCAAAAGCCTGCCTCCGCGCGAAGTACGCGCGGGCTTGGCGGAAATGGTCAAGCACGGGCTGATCTGGGACAAAGCATTCGCCGAATGGTGCCGGGCCAATGCCGGACGCCTGCTGGCGCTCGATTCCGAAGCGCTGGCGTACGGTCTGGAGCAAGGCTGCGCGATCAAAGCGCGGATCGTATCGCGCGACGAGCGGGAGAACGATCTGCGGGCGATCCTGAACCTGGGGCATACGCTCGGCCACGCGATCGAAGCGGTCGCGGGATACGGCCGCTTCCTGCACGGCGAAGCGATCTCGATCGGCATGGCCGCGGCGGCGCTGATCGGCGAAGAACGCGGCGCCGCGGGGCTGCACGCCGAGACGGTATCGATGCTGGAAGCGCTGGAACTGCCGGTTACGCTGCCGGCCGATATCGGGACCGAAGCGCTGATGGACGCCATGCAGCGGGACAAAAAGTTCAGGGAAGGCCGGATGATCTTCATCGTGCCTCTGGCGGTCGGACGCGTCGAGATTGCGAGCGACGTCGACGCCGATACGGTGCGAAGCGTCATCGAGCGCCTCAAAAGGAGTGGAGAACCATCGTGATCTATAACCGCGGCATTCGCGGAGCGACAACGGTCGAACATAACGACAGGGAAGAGATTTACGCGGCGACGCAGGAACTGGTCGCGGAGATGACCGCCCAGAACGGCATACAGCCCGAGACGGTCAGCAATATCTGGATCACGGTGACGCATGATTTGGATGCCGCTTTTCCCGCGGTTGCCGTACGCCGCCAATCCGGCTGGGATTTCGTGCCGCTCATGTGCGCGCTGGAGATTCCGGTCGAAGGCAGCCTGCCGCGCTGCATCCGCTTGATGATTCAGGTGAATACGGAAAAAGGGCAGCGCGAGATCAACCACGTGTACCAGCGGGGCGCAACGGTGCTGCGGCCGGATCTGGCCCGCCGTTCGTAGATTTCCGGCAAGCCGGATGCCGGCGCGCTTGCTATCCGCTTGGCGATCCGGTATAGTAGGGAACAAAGTTAAGGATTCACGCTGCCGCGCCGGGAACAGGAGTGTTCGCGGGCGGAAGCGGGGAATCGTGAGGCCCGTAGGGGCCGAGGCGGTACAGACCGCCAGACAGAGCAGAGTCAGGCTGAGCAGAGTTTACGTATGGAACGAAGGATTCGAGGCGGAAGCGCCACGGTTTTTTTTACCATACATCGACGAATGCACCCTATCGGGCATCGGACCTTTTTCGGCGATCTTTGAACAGATCGCCGAAAAAGGCCGAATACCGAAGACCTCTGCTGCGAAGCGGGGGTCTTTTTTATAACCTCCGCCCCGCCGATCCCGTTCTCCCGCCGCGCGGCGGGAATCGGACGGCTCTCGCGGCAGCAGGAACGGTGTCCCGAAGGAGCGGCCTCGAGGCGCTCGAACCCATTCGACCTCGAAGGAGAGATAGTCATGCCTACTTCCCGTACATCCGAACCAACCGATAACCTCTATCCGATTCAACCGAGCCTGAGCGCCAAAGAAGCGCTTGCGCTCGCTTCCGAAGGGTCTTCGCTGACCCGGGAGCAGGCCCGGCACGCGATGGAAAGCATTATGACCGGCGCGGCGACGCCGGCGCAGATCGGCGGCCTGCTGCTGGCACTGCGCATGAAAGGCGAGACGACCGAAGAAATTACCGGCTTCGCCGAAGCGATGCGCAGCTTCTCCGGCACCGTCGGCACGTCCCGCGAGCATCTGCTCGATACGTGCGGCACCGGCGGCTCCGGCATCCACAAGTTCAACATCTCGACCGCGTCCGCCCTGATCGCCGCGTCCGCGTCTGTCCGGGTCGCCAAGCACGGCAACCGTTCGGCCAGCGGCCGGGCCGGCAGCGCCGACGTGCTGGAAGCGCTCGGCGTCAATATCGGCCTCAGCGGCAGCCAGGCCGCGGAATGCCTGGACCGGATCGGCATCTGCTTCCTGTTCGCGCAGACGTACCATCCGTCGATGAAGCACGCGGCGGGACCTCGCCGCGAACTGGGCGTCCGCACGGTATTCAATCTGCTGGGCCCGCTGACCAACCCGGCCGGCGCCGATCGGCAGCTGCTCGGCCTGTACGACGCCGGCCGCACCGAGCAGATCGCCCGCGTGCTCGGCAATCTGGGCGCGCGGCGCGCGATGGTCGTCGCGGGACTCGACGGGCTGGACGAGATCAGCGTCTCCGGTCCGACCCGGGTGTCGGAACTTGAGGACGGCCTCGTCCGCACGTACGAGATCACTCCGGAACAACTCGGCTTGTCGCGCTATCCGCTCGAAGACATCCTCGGCGGAGACGCCGCGGACAACGCGCGGATCATTCGCGGCGTGTTGTCCGGCGAACGCGGCGCGCGGCGCGATATCGTGCTGGCGAACGCGGGCGCGTGCATCTATACGGCCGGAGAAGCGGCCGATCTGGCGGAAGGCGTGCGCATGGCCGCGCAGATCGTGGACTCGGGCCAGGCGCTGGACAAATTGGAGCAGCTTATACGGATAACGGAGGAATGCGGATATGTATCTTGATCGAATCGTGGAGACCAAACGCCGGGAAGTCCGGCTTCTCAAGGAAACGCTGAATATGGCGGAAGCGGAGCGGCGCATCGCCGCCATGCCGCCTACGCTCGGCTTCGAAGCGGCGCTGCGCAGCCCGAAGCGCCAAGGGATGGCGCTGATCGCGGAAGTGAAAAAAGCGTCCCCGTCCAAAGGACTGATCCGGGCAGACTTCGATCCGGTACGGCTGGCGCAAGCGTACGAAGCGGCGGGCGCCGATTGTTTGTCGGTGCTGACCGACAACGAGTATTTTCAGGGCAGCGCGGATTATTTGACCGCGATTCGCGCGGCGGTCAAGCTGCCTTTGCTGCGCAAAGACTTCGTGATCGACGAGTCGCAGATCTACGAAGCGCGCCTGATCGGCGCCGACGCGGTGCTGCTGATCGCGGCCATTTTGCCGGTCGCGCGCCTGCGGGAATTGAAGGCGGCGGCGGAATCGCTCGGCCTCGATACGCTGATCGAAGTGCATAACGCGGACGAACTCGACGCGGTGCTTCAGGTAACGGACCGCGGTCTGATCGGGGTAAACAACCGGAATCTGCACACGTTCGAGACGAGTCTGGACGTCACGGCGGAGCTTGCGCCGCGCATGCCGAAGCGGGCGCTGCTTATTAGCGAAAGCGCGATTCGGACAAAAGAAGACGTCGCTTACGTCGGTTCGGGCGGAGCTAGCGGCGTGCTGATCGGCGAGACGTTTATGCGCCGCGCGGACGTCGGCGAAGCGGTGGCGGAAGTGATGGGGCCGGTATCCGGCGCCCCGGCGTCCGCGGCTGCGGGAGAGTCGGCCGATACCGGTGCCGGCGCTGCCGATTCGGAGGCTTCGAGATGAAGGCCGAACGGGACGGACGGCTTTCGGACGCGGCGTTGAGCGGCGGCGAGGCAGCCGAAGGACAGGCGAAGACAGGGACCATGAAGACAGGGATCACGAAGAGAGTGCCTGCGATCAAAATATGCGGCATTCGGACGCCGGAAGCGCTGCTGGCGGCGGCGGAACTCGGGGTCGATTATATCGGCCTCGTGTTCGCGCCAAGCCGGCGGCAGGTCGACGGCGTCCAAGCGGCCGCGTTGATCGGCGAACTGGACGCCTGGGCCAAAAGCGCTTTGATTGAAGCCAATGAAGCCACCGAAGCCAAGGATGAGGCCAAGCGGCCGAAAGTCGCCGGGGTGTTCGTGAATCCGACGCTCGACGAATTGAAAGCGACGCTGTCCGCGGCTCCGCTGGACGTGATCCAGCTGCACGGGCAGGAGAGCCCGGGCTTTTGTCGGGAAGTGCGCGAACGGTTTAACACCGAAGTGTTCAAATCGATCTCGATCGGCGGCGAAGATACCGGCGAGAGCCATGCGGAGCGCGCGGAGAGAATGTCCGAAGCGTACCGGGGCGCGGTCGATGCGCTGCTGCTCGATACGCATGATCCGCTGTATGGCGGCGGGTCGGGGCGCACATTCAACTGGGAGATCATCCCGCTGTACCGTCAAGCGGCAGAAGCGTGCGGACTCCAACTGTTCGTGGCCGGCGGCTTGACGGAGAGCAATGCGGGGGAATTGGTGCGAAATTACGCGCCGGACGGCATCGACGTCTCAAGCGGCGTCGAGACCGACGGGCATAAAGATATACGCAAAATGACTTTATTCGTAGAGAGGGCGGTTTTATCATGATCGGACAAGTACCGGACGCAAAAGGACGCTACGGCGAATTCGGGGGACGCTTCGTTCCCGAGACGCTGATGAACGCGCTGATCGAACTTGAAGAATCTTATTTGAAGTTTTCGGCGGACGAAGAGTTTAACGCGGAATTGAACGACCTGCTCAAGCAGTATTCCGGACGCGAGACGCCGCTGTATTACGCGAAACGCCTGACCGAACATTTCGGCGGCGCCAAAGTGTACCTGAAGCGCGAAGACCTCAACCATACCGGAGCGCACAAAATCAACAACGCGCTCGGCCAGGGACTGCTTGCCGTACGCATGGGCAAGAAGAAAGTTATCGCCGAGACGGGCGCCGGCCAGCACGGCGTGGCGACCGCGACCGTAGCGGCACTGCTTGGCCTCGAATGCAAAGTGTTCATGGGCGAAGAAGACATGCACCGCCAACAGCTTAACGTGTTCCGCATGCGCCTGCTCGGCGCCGAAGTGGTGCCGGTCGTATCGGGCACGAAGACGCTCAAGGACGCGGGCAACGAAGCGCTGCGCTACTGGGTCAGCCATGTCCAGGATACGTTCTATATCCTCGGCTCGGCCGTGGGGCCGCATCCGTATCCGCTGATCGTGCGCAACTTCCAGCGCGTTATCGGCGACGAGACGCGCCGCCAGATTCTGGAGACCGAAGGACGCCTGCCGGACACGATCGTCGCGGCGGTCGGCGGCGGCAGCAACGCGATCGGCATGTTCTATCCGTTCGTCGGCGACGCGGACGTCGAATTCATCGGCGTCGAAGCGGCCGGCAAAGGCATCGATACGCCGCTGCACGCGGCTACCATGAGCCTCGGCACCAAAGGCGTGTTCCAAGGCTCCATGAGCTATCTGCTGCAGGACGAATACGGCCAGGTACAGCCGGCGCATTCGATCTCGGCCGGTCTGGATTATCCGGGCGTCGGTCCCGAACACTCGTATCTCAAAGACGTCGGCCGGGCCAAATACGTGCCGATTACCGACGAAGAAGCCATTACGGCGCTCAAGCTGCTCTGCCGCACCGAAGGCATCATTCCGGCGCTGGAATCGGCGCATGCCGTCGCGCATGCCGCCAAGATCGCACCGGAAATGGGCGCGGACCGCATTCTGGTCATCTGCCTGTCGGGACGCGGAGACAAAGACGTCGAATCGATCATGGCGTACGAGAACGAGAACGAAGGAGGGCATGCCCAATGAAGACGAACGCCTCTACGTCCCGTCTGACGATGATGAGCCATTCCGCCGAAAGCGGGCTGGCCGCCGGAGCTGCGCAAGAAGGCGAACGTTTGCCCGCTTTCGAAGCTCCGAACCGGATCGAAGAAACGTTCCGCCGGCTTGGCGAAACGGGAGGCACCGCGCTGATCCCGTTTCTGACGGTCGGCGATCCCGATCTCGACACGACGCTGGACATTATCGAGCAGATGGAAAAAGCCGGCGCCGACGTGCTGGAACTCGGCGTGCCTTACTCCGATCCGCTTGCGGACGGCCCGGTCATCCAGCGCGCTTCCGCGCGGGCGCTTGAGCAGCTTATTACGGTGCGCACCTGTCTGGACGTGGCGCGCAAAGCGCGAGAGCGCGGCGTGCAGATGCCTTTCGTCCTGTTCACGTACTACAATCCGATCCTGCAGACCGGATTGGACCTCTTTTTCGAAGAAGCGTCCCGCAACGGCATCAGCGGCCTGATCATTCCCGACCTGCCTTACGAAGAGTCGGAAGACATGCTGCGGCGCGCCGATCGGGTGAACATCGCCCTCATTCCGCTGGTCGCTCCGACCTCGAGCGAGCGGATCGACAAAATTTTGCGCAGCGGCCGGGGCTTTGTCTACTGCGTGTCGTCGCTCGGGGTGACCGGCGAACGGGCTTCGTTCCATGACGGCGTCGATGCTTTTATCCGCGACGTGAAATCGCGGACCGACCTGCCTGTCGCTGTCGGCTTCGGCATCTCCGGGCGCGATCAGGTAGAGCGCTTCGCGGAACTGTGCGACGGCGTTGTCGTGGGCAGCGCGATCGTGCGCACGATCGAGACTTTGATTCCCGATCTGATGAATGCCGACAAGCGCGAAGATGCGCTCTTGCAAATTCGCGAATTTGTGGCAGAATTAAAAGTATAAACGCTTTGCCCCCAGCGGGCGTACAAGGCGGGCGCGGCGGTTCGTCCGCCGTGCCTCGCCTGTATCGCGCCGCCGCGGGACAAGCCTTAACTTTTTGAGCGTGTACGCAGCCCGACACTGTCGCGCTGCAACACGCCAAATCAGGAAAGTAGGGAAATCATCCATGCAGCCCAAAGCCCATATTGTCGATCTTCCGGTCTATCAGCCAGGCAAACCGATCGAAGAAGTTCAAAAAGAATACGGACTCAGCGAAGTCGTGAAGCTGGCTTCGAACGAAAATCCGTACGGATTTTCCCCGCGCGTCAAAGCCGCGATCGAAAGCGAACTGACCAAGTTCAATCTGTATCCGGACGGCGGGGCGGTCGAACTGACGGCAGCCGTGGCCGAGCATCTGTCCGTCCAGGCCGACCAGGTCATTTTCGGCTGCGGGTCGGACGAGATCATCGCCCTGATCGCGCGCGCGTTCCTGTCGGAAGGCGACGAGAACATTATGGCCGACGCCACTTTTTCCGTATACAAAAGCAATGCCGATATCGAAAAAGCGACCAGCATCGAAGTGCCGCTCAAGAACGGCACGCACGATCTCGAAGCGATGCTCGCGGCGGTGACGGACCGGACGCAGATCGTCTGGATCTGCAATCCGAACAACCCGACCGGCACGATTGTCAGCGAAACCGAATTGAAAAGCTTCCTGGACCGCGTTCCGTCTTCCGTGATGGTCGTGCTCGACGAAGCTTATTTCGAATACGTGACCGACAGCGCCTACCCGGACGGCACGAAACTGCTGGCCGATTACGGCAACGTGGTCGTACTGCGCACTTTTTCCAAAATTTACGGGCTTGCCGCGCTGCGGATCGGTTACGGCGTAGGCCAGGCTTCGGTCATCCGCTCTATCAATCAGGTGCGCGAACCGTTCAACACGACGCGTATCGCCCAGGCTGCGGCCAAAGCGGCGCTTGCCGACCGGGAGTTCGTGGAGTCGTGCCGCATTAAGAACACCGAAGGCATCTCGTTCCTGCAGGGCGAGTTCGATCGTCTGGGCCTGTCTTATTTCCCGGCCAACGGCAACTTCATCATGGTCGATACGCAGAGGTCGGCGGCGGACCTGTTCCAACGCATGCTGCGCAAAGGCGTCATCGCGCGTGCCGGGTTCAAGCTGTATCCGACGTACATGCGGGTGACGGTCGGTTCTCCGCGAGAGAACGAGATCTTTATCCGGACGTTCGAAGAAGCGCTGAATGAACAGGGAGCGGCCGTCTAGTCCAAGTGGCCCAAGTCCGCGCCCGACAACAACCCGAACGCAACGAACCCTATGAAGCGAGGCTGACCTCTATGAAAATTGCTGTGATCGGCGTCGGACTGATCGGCGGCTCGCTGGCTCTGTGCTTCCGCGGGAAGCCGGGCCTTGAGCTTGTCGGCTATTCCAACCGGCAAGATCTGGCCGATCTGAGCGTGGAACTCGGAGTCGTCGATTCCGCGACCCTGTCGCTGGAAGAAGCGGTCCAAGACGCCGACTTTATTTTTCTCTCCACGCCCGTCGGGCTGCTGGAGACATATCTGGAACAAGTTCATGCCCTGCCGCTCAAAAAAGGCTGCATCGTCACCGACGTGGGCAGCACCAAAGATTCGATCGCCGCAAAAGCGAGACAGCTGGATTGGGAGGACGCCTGCTTTATCGGCGGCCACCCAATGGCCGGCTCGGAACGCTCGGGCGTGCAGGCCGCGACTTCGCTGCTGTTCGAGAACGCGTATTACGTGCTGACGCCGGAACCGGGTACCGATCCGGCGCGCATCGCGGCGCTGACCGAACTGCTGAGCCATACGCGCGCCAAAGTAATCTGCCTGGAACCGGGTCAGCACGACGAGATCGTCGGTGCGATCAGCCATCTGCCGCATATTATCGCCGTGGCGCTCGTCAATCAGATCAGCGGCTATCACGACAGCAATCCGCTGTACCGGACGCTCGCGGCGGGCGGTTTCCGCGATATTACCCGGATCGCTTCCAGCGACCCCGTCGTCTGGCGCGACATTTTGCTGAACAACCGCTTCAACCTGTTAAAGCTTTTACGCGACTGGAATGTGCAGGTGGAAAGTTTTATCGACCAGTTGGAGCGCGAAGACGGCGAAGGCATCTCGGCCCGGTTCCGCGACGCCGGCGATTTCCGCGACGAACTGCCGGAGCGCCGCAAAGGCGCGATCGCCAAAACGTACGATCTGTATCTCGACGTCCCCGATCACCCGGGCATTATTGGCCGCATCACGACCGAGCTCGGTTCGCAGGGCGTCAACTTGAGCAACCTGCAGATCATCGAGAGCCGGGAAGACGTGCCGGGTCTTATGCGGCTGTCTTTCCGCGACGAAATCCAGATGGAACGGGCACGGAAAGTGCTGACCGGCCTGGAATTCGACGTGTACGCTTGACAGATCAATCAAATCCCAAAGCCTGTCGGCCGCTGCCGGCAGGCTTTTTATACGCGTAATCAAGTTTGCAGCAAAAAAGGAAAAGAAAGCGTTGACAATTTGGAAGCGTATACATATAATAAACGTACAGTATGGTTTCTCTCCACTCCTATAACTTAGTGTACTCGACGTAGTACACGGGCCGCTCACAGTGAGCGGCCTTTTTTTGTTCACATTTAAGGGGTGTCCTCCTGTGCCGACAGGTCGCTTGCCGGGTAATGAATCAGCAGTCGCAAGTCGCGGCATAGTCAGGGGGAAAAGAAAATGGCGGAAGCGAAGCCGACGCTCCAACCGCTGCGCATACCGGCAGGTTGGACGATCGACGTGAACGAGCTGTACGAACCGGATTTTTCGGCCGAGCCGGTCGACGGAGGATACGGATCGATTCTGTTCAACGCGCTGCACCGGGAGCGGGGCCATGAGCTGTACGTGCGGCGGGGTCCGCAGGGCGATCCGGCGGGAAGCGTCCTGCTTCAGCGCTACCTGCTCAAGTTCGAACCGCAGGGCAGCGGCGTGCTGGCCGGGTATTTGGTCGACGAACTGCGTCTGCGCGAAGGGGCGCCGCTGATCGAACGGCTGGAGACGCATATGCGCCTGCCGAGCTGGACGTGAACAGTCGGCGGCGAAGCACAAAGGCGGGAGCTTCCGGGTTCGGACGGAGCTGCCGCCTGTTTGTGTTGGAAACGGGCGAAAATGGGCCCCGAACCGTCCGCGCATCCTCTGTGAACCCCGTAAAATCGCCGCAAAGCGCGCCAATCCGCGATTTCGACTTGAACTGAACGCCTACGCATAGGATACTGTAGGATAAGGACTTACCGAGAACGAAGCTGTAAAGGAGCCAGAACATGACCAATTGGGCGGAGATCGCGAGAACCAAAAACGTGCATGCCGTACGCACGGCGGCCGGCGAGCTGGACGTGAACGAGAGAGACGAGCGCGGCCGCACGCCGCTGATGCTGTTTATGACGTACAAGCTGCCGCCGGACGCGGTGGAGATTTTGCTGGAGCGGGGAGCGGAGCTTGAGATCGAAGACAAGCTGGGCGAAACGGCGCTGCTCAAAGCGATCAAGTTTCACCAGTCGGGAGCGGTCAAGCTGCTGCTCAAGTACGGAGCCCGGCTCGATTCGCCGCGGGGCATCCGCTCGACGCCGTGGAACGCGGCCGTGGCGCGCGGAGATCGGGCGCTGGCGGACCTGCTGATGGATACGCAGGGGGCGGTAAGGCTCACGCTCATGCCGGACGAGCAGCAGGCGCTGGACCGGATGCTGGGCGAGGAAGATCCGCGCAGGCTGCTGCAGGCGATCGCGGAGAGCGATTCTCCCGTGCTGCTGCATGCTTTCGTGAACGGCTATAACTGGGACGACGGACCGGAGCCGATGCTGGCCGCGATCGACAATCCGGCCTGCGCCGAAATTACGCTGCTCGACATGTACGATCTGGCGGACGGGGATTACTGGCTGGATCTGCGCAAGGAAGATTACGCGGACGACGAAGAGAAGGCCGCTTTCCGCAAGCTGGCCGAACGTCTGCGCGCCCGGCTGGAAGCGGCGATGCCGGAGGAACGTTCATGAACCGGGAACAGGCGATCGAACGTCTGAAGCAGCACGCGTTTGTCTACGGGGAAAACGATCCGGAAGGCGAAGCGGCGGCGGCCGACGGGTTCCTCGGCATGCTGCGTCCGTTTCGCGGCACGCTGAACGAAGATCATTTTCACGAGCTGATGCGCATTCTCGACGTGCTGGCGGACGACCTGGAGCGGGAATCGCTGGACCGCAGCGTCGTGTCCGCGTTCTGGAGCCTGTGCCAGTACGCAAGAGCCTGGGCGATCGAGCCGGACGGCATGCTGCGCAGCAACGGGCTGATCTCCGACGAACAGCTGCAGCGGATGGCGCAGTGGATCGATATGCTGTCTTACGCGGTCATGGTGCTGCTCGAAGGCGGCGGCCGCGAAGACGCTTTTTGGACTTACAACGAATATCGGAACGAACAACGGCGAATCGCCGATAGCCATCAAGCGTAAATAGTTAAGGAGGCTTACGATGCAGATCATCCGAACCCGAACGATCGGCTCGCGCGTCTTTTCCGTCAAATGCGACAAAGCGCTTGAAGCGCAGGGCGAATTTTTGCTCGATTTGTTCGCGGACACCGAATCCAAAGCGGGCTTTCTTCAAGACGGCATGAAAATCCAGGTCGGCTGGAGCATCCTGTTCGTGCACCAGCAGGATGAGTCGAACGTGACTATCCTCGCGCCGGATTACGCGTCCAATCCGTTCGAGCGCACGACCGACGATCTGACCGAGACGCTGACCGTGCAGCTGGAACAAAATTACGTACTGAAGCTGACCGGAGCCGAAGGCGAAGCGACTCTGTTCCAGGACACGCTGATCTCGTCGGAGCAGGGACTGGACGCGGAGCGGGTCTATCTGGAGCGTACGGAGAACCGGAGTGACGGCGTGTCCGGCTGGTACCTCGGCCCCGCGGAAGGCGGACAGGTCGACGCGGGCGAACTGCGGCGCTATTACGTCTTCCAGCTGCTGAGCCGGCGCCCCGGCGCGCTCAAGACGCTCGCGCTGCCCAAAGGGTACGTCGCCGTCCTGAATGGCGAAGACGTGGAAGCGGTGCTCGACGCGGAAGACCGGAATGTATGGCCGAGCGGTAAATAAGGACGAAAAACGGGTAATCCATAAACAAAGAGAGAAAATTCGCCATTTGATGCAACCTTATCGCGAGCCCGTGCGTCTATGAATCGATTACTCGGATTTTTTGTAAAATACGGGCCATATGATAAAATAGGCTGTAGATTTTTTTGCGGCGAGCTAGAGAGGGGCGCGTTATTCGATGGAAGATTCCCAGTTGATTCGGGAAATTAAAGCGGGGAATGTCGAACTGTACTCGGTTCTCATGAGGCGCTACCAGCGCAAAATCCTGGCGTTTACGTATTATATGTTAAAGGGCGCGGGTCTCGGCCATCTGGCCGAAGACGTCAGTTCCGAAACTTTTTATAAAGCATTCAAGAGTTTGCAATCGTTCCGGGAAGTGGAAGCTTCTTTCTCGACCTGGCTGTACACGATCGCAAGAAACACCGCTTTGAGCGAACTTCGCCGCAACCGGGCGACGAATGTGCCGCTCGAAGACGGGGAGCTGGTCACCGATTCTTCGACCGACGCGGCTCCCGAACAAGCGCTGCTGCGCAGCGAGCAGGTCGGCATGGTGCGGACGGCGATCGACAATCTGCCGGAGAAACAGCGCGCGGCGCTGATTCTGCGCGAATACGACCAGATGGATTATCAGGAAATCGCCCGCATTTTGGGCCAAAGCATCAGTTCGGTCAAATCGCTGCTGTTCCGTGCCCGGCTCAGTATCAAAACCCAGCTGGAACCGTATTATTACGGGCCGGTATACGAAGAAGAGATGTACAAGGGGATGAGACCCAATGAAGGGTAGAGAAGAAGGCGGACACCGGACAGGTACGCGCTGGAATCCGAATGCCGGGCGCAAAGCCGGCCTTCCGGGCGATCCGAAAGAGAATCCGGCCCGGCCGGAAGACCGTCCGGCCGAAGCGTTCGATCTCGACGATTTCCCCGATTTGGACGAGCTGCTGCGCGAAGCGGGCACGGACATGCCCGACGTGGACGCGGAGCGCATGAATCTGGGCGTGATGGACCGGATCTACGAAGAGTCCCCGTGGCTGCTGCCGGGCGAAGCGAAGACGTACGCGTCGCAGCACCGGTTTCGCAGCCGGGCGGCCGTCTGGGTCGCCGCGCTGCTCGCCGTTTTTCTCGTCAGCTTTATCTATTTGGCCGGTTGGGGTATTCCCGACCGGGAACAAAGCGCCACGCGCGGCGTACCGGCCGGCGTGATCGTGCAGCCGCTTACGGTCGATTCGGGCGTATCCGAAACGTCGGAAGCCGCGGCGCAGACACGTCCGGCGGCCGATCGGGGCATCGTCGAACCGTTGGTGGCGCAGATCGGGCCGACGCATCCGCAGTATTGGATGTTCCTGTCGCTGACCGGCATGGCGCTCGCGCTGCTGTCGCTCACCCGCATCGCGACGATGCGCAAGTAAGTAAGGCGCAAGCGCGCGCAAGCAGCATGAAGAAAGGTTGTGGAGACGTTCATGCGTATCGGATTGATCAGACACGGACTTACGGATTGGAACGCGGCGGGCCGCATTCAGGGGCGAAGCGATATTCCGCTGAACGACGAGGGCCGCAGGCAGGCCGCCAAGCTGGCCGAACGCCTGGCCGAAGACGAGTATGCGTGGGACTTCGTCGTCTCAAGCGGCCTGCTGCGTGCGCAGGAGACGGCGGAGATCATTGCGGGCCGGCTGAACCTGCCGCTGCTTGAAGCCGATCCGCGGCTTGCGGAGCGCGGCTTCGGCCAGGTGGAAGGCATGACGCAGGCCGAACGCGAGGCACGCTTCGGGGCCGACTGGAATCTGCAGGACGTCGGGCAGGAGAAGCTGGAAGCGCTCGAAGAGCGCGCGCTGGCTTTTATCGCCGACCTGGACGTCAAGTACCCGGACGGCAGCGTGCTCGTCGTGACGCACGGCGGGCTGCTCGCGCAGGTGTACGCGGCGCTGTACAAAGGGCGCTATACCGACCGGATCGGCAATTTGTCGCTGACGGTGCTGGAGAAGCAGGGCAACCTGTGGGAGCCGCTTCTGTACAACTGCACCCGGCACCTGTCGGAAGAGCCGGTAAGCGATACGCGCCGGCCTTGATTGTTCCCTGTCATGCGTGGCACGTCACGTTACGGAACAGCACTGAATTTGCATTCCAAGCTCCGCTTCGGCTTTTTGCCGAGGCGGAGCTTTTTTTGGATCGGCGGCGACTTGTAAGTCTGCCGGTTAAATAAACAAGCAGAATTTTTCCGTTTTCTGGTGCATGTCTTGGATTTATGGTTATAACAAGAGAAAGGAGTCGGCTTCTTGGTTCCCGTCGCTTTGGGGATGCCAAAATTGAAGACGCTCACAGTTTTATTTCGAACAACAATGATGCAGGGGTACGCGGGGGAAATCCCGACTCCGACAGAAGTCGTGGAAGCCGTAACGATTGCCGGTGACGATACGAGAAACTCGGGAGGTGCGTCCTTTGGACAAGATGAAAGCCGCTTACGAAGTGATGTTGGGTCTGGCCGCCGAGATGGTATGGGACGAAGCGCTGCGCAAACGGCGCTGCGAGATGCTGCAGCAGGAGATCGACGCCGCACTCGCAAACGGGGACGAATTGGCTTTCCTGGCTCTGACCAGCGAATTGAACACATTGGAGAACGGGATCCTGCCGGTTGAATCCTCGCGCTTGCCAACTTAAAGAAGTCACAGTTAAAATAGAACAGGGTTCACCCAAAGCCCGACCGCCGATGCGGTCGGGCTTTTTGTGAAGGCGCGGCTTCGGCATCACGCCGAAGCCGCCTCATCTTTTTATTCGGGAGGAAAATCATGTCGCTTTCGTTTTTGTGGAGCCGGGCCCTGCTGACCGACCGCCGCATTCTGTGGCTGTTGTTCGTCAGCAACCTGATCGGAACGGTGTACGGGTATATCTGGTACGGCGACCAGTTGGCCAACGTCTGGCGCACGCAGCCGGCGTGGCAGATCGTGTTCGTGCCGGACAGCCCGACGGGAAGCCTGTTCTTTACGCTTGCCCTGCTCGGCCTGCTGTTTCCGCCGGCGTCGCGCTTCATGCGCGGAGTGGTGCGGCTGATCGAAGCGCTGGCGGTCGTCACGTCGGTCAAATACGGCGTATGGGCGATCTCGATCATTGTGTGGGACGCCGCGCTGGGCTACCCGATCGAGCCGCTGAGCTGGATGCTGATCGCTTCGCACGGCGTCATGGCGGTCGAAGCGCTGCTGTACGTCCGTTTCTTCGGTCTGGGCGCGCTTTGGCTCATTCCGGCCGCGCTCTGGACATTCGCCAACGATACGGTAGATTATACATACGGGATTTTCCCTTATCTGTCGCCGGAGCATTTGGCGCGTCTGGATCAGGTGCGGAACTTCACGGTTGCGCTGACGGCGGTAAGCGTGCTGGCCGGATGGGCGGCGATTACGCTCGCCGGACGGCGCTGGAGGTCGAAACATCCGTCCGGACGGCGTTCCGGCTAACCCTTGTTATGTCATTGTTTTCAAAATGTCTTTGCGATAACATAGGGAAGAGCGCTGCGGAACATCACCATCAAGCAGCAAACGCGGAAAAGGAGGACCGGCCATGGAGAAAAGTCTGGCGGAAATGCAGCGGGAAGTCGATCGCTACATCTCGCAGTTCAAGGAAGGTTATTTCAGCCCGCTGGCGATGCTGGCCCGGATGACCGAAGAAGTCGGGGAGCTGGCGCGCGAAGTTAACCACAGTCACGGGGAGAAACCGAAAAAAAGCGGGGAAGACGACAATTCGATCGAATTGGAGCTGGGCGACATTTTGTTCATTACGCTCTGTTTTGCCAATTCGCTGAATATCGACCTCACCGAGGCGCATGACCGGGTCATGCATAAATTCAATACGCGCGACAAAGACCGTTGGACGCGGATCGACGCCGAAGCGGAGCGGGAGGAGAACGAACAATGAGCGAAACAATCAAAGTGGCGGTAGCCGGAGCAGGCGGAAGAATGGGACGCGAAGTCGTCAAAATGGTGCTGGCGGACGAACAGTTGGAACTGGTAGCGGCTGTTGACCGGTCCGGAGCGGGCACGGACGCCGGCGAACTCGTCGGCCTCAAGCCGTGCGGCCTTATCGCGACGAGCGACCTCGACGCGGCGCTTGCGCAGACCAAGCCGGACGTGCTGGTAGACTTTACCGTGCCTTCGGTCGTATACGGCAACACCGTGACGGCGATCAAGCACGGGGTACGTCCGGTCGTCGGCGCGACGGGCTTTACGCCGCAGCAGATCGAAGAACTGGACACCTTGTGCCGCGAAGCGAATATCGGCGGGCTGATCGCCCCGAACTTCTCGATCGGCGCGATCCTCATGATGCAGTTCGCGGCCAAAGCCGCGGAATACCTGCCGCACGTCGAGATTATCGAGACCCACGGCGACCAGAAGCTGGACGCGCCTTCGGGCACCGCGATCAAGACGGCCGAACTGATTGCGCAGGGCCGCGAGAAGATCAAGCAGGGCAACCCGAACGAAGAAGAGGTTCTGCCGGGCGCACGCGGCGGCGAATATGACGGATTCCGTATTCACAGCGTCCGTCTGCCGGGCGTGTTCGCGCAGCAGGAAGTGATCTTCGGCGGGTACGGGCAGAGCCTCAAAATTCGCCACGACTCGTACGAGCGTGCCGGCTACATGCCGGGCGTGAACATCGGCATCAAAAAAGTGCTGGAATACGAAGGCATGGTCTACGGATTCGAGCATTTGATGTAGGCCGTTCGATCAATAGAGCCGGAAAGAGGGATTTCGATGAAGGTAGCATTTATCGCGCACGACCGCAAAAAAGACGAGATGGTCAATTTCGTCACCGCCTACGAAAAAGCGTTTGACGGCTGCCAGCTGTATTCGACAGGCACGACCGGGCAGCGGATCATGGAAGCGACCCAGCTTCAGATCCACCGGTTCATGTCGGGACCGCTCGGCGGCGATCAGCAGATCGGGGCCATGGTAGCCGAGAACGAGCTGGATTTGATCATCTTCCTGCGCGATCCGCTGATGGCCCAACCGCACGAGCCCGATATTACGGCGCTGCTGCGCATTTGCGACGTGCAGGGCATTCCGGTGGCGACAAACGTCGCGACGGCGGAGATCCTCGTCCAGGCGCTGATGCGGGGCGATTTCGGCTGGCGCGAGCTGGTACATAAATACAAGCCGGGACTTCAGGGCAATGAATGAACCGCAGAATCGGCCGCTTGACCTGCTCGTCTTCGGCGCCCATGCGGACGACGCCGAGATCGGGATGGGCGGCACGATCGTCAAGCATACCCGCGCCGGCCTTCGCGTCGGGATCTGCGATCTGACGTTCGCCGAGATGTCTTCGAACGGTACGGTCGAGCTGCGCGTCCAAGAAGCCGAGTCGGCCTCCGCCGTACTCGGCCTCGCTATGCGCTCCAATCTCGGCCTGCCGGATCGCGGCCTGTTTCTGACCGACGACCATCTGCGCAAAGTGGCCGCCGAGATTCGCAAATGGGCGCCGCGCGCCGTGTTTGCCCCGTATTGGGAAGACCGGCACCCGGACCATATTTCGTGCAGCCGCCTGGTGCAGGAAGCGGTATTCAACGCCAAACTTCGCCGCTACATGCCCGAAATGCCGCCGGTGACGGTGGAGCAGCTTTATTTTTATTTCATCAACGATCCGGGACGTACCGACCTGATGGTCGACGTCACGGACGTTTACGCGGACAAAGAACAGGCGCTGCGCTGCTACGCGTCGCAGTTTACCGGCCCGTCGCAAGGAAGCGACGCCGTCGATACGCCGCTGACCGCGCAGTACGTCGAGCGGGTCAAAGCGCGCGATTCGCTGCTCGGCCAAAAAGGCGGGATCGGGTATGCCGAAGGATTCGCTTCCCGGCTGCCGCACAAAGTCGATTTATTTTAACGGATTCCTTGTTGGATCGCGGGTCGAAATCCTTATCGGGAACTCGCGCACAGGGAACCGCACACCTATTGACCAACCAAGTTGTCCAATCAAGAAACGACCAGGCGCCCTTTATGTGGGACCGGTAAGAAAGGAGTTCCGGGCTTAATGAACGAAACACTCAAAATCGGCATCACCTGCTACCCCTCGCTCGGCGGGTCGGGAGTGGTAGCGACGGAACTGGGCAAGCTGCTGGCGGAAAAAGGACACGAGGTCCATTTTATTACGCACAGCATTCCTTTCCGGTTGGGAGCCTTCCATAAAAATATCCATTATCACGAAGTCGAGGTCAGCGACTATTACGTATTCCGTTATCCGCCGTACGATCTGTCGCTGGCTTCCAAAATGGCCCAGGTGGTCAAACGCGAAAAGCTCGATATTTTGCACGTACACTACGCGGTGCCGCATGCGGTCTGCGCCTATCTCGCGAAGCAGATGGTCGGCGACGACCTCAAGATCGTCACGACGCTGCACGGAACCGACATTACGGTGCTTGGGCAGGACGAGACGCTCAAAGACCTGATCGCTCTTGCCATCAACCGCAGCGACGCGGTAACGGCCGTATCGGCCGACCTGATCGGCCAGACGCGCACGGCGCTCGACATTACGCGCGATATCGACCTGACCTACAATTTTATCGACAAAAGAGTGTACTATCCGCGCGAAGTGAGCGGGCTGCGCAGCGAGTTCGCGGCGCCGGACGAGAAAATACTGATGCATATCTCCAACTTCCGGCCGGTCAAGCGGGTGTCCGACGTGATCGAAGTGTTCGACCGCGTCAACCGCGAAGTGCCGTCGAAGCTGCTGCTCGTCGGCGAAGGGCCGGATATGCCCAAAGTCCAAAACAAGATCCGCGAGCTGGGTCTGGAAGATCGGGTACATTTTCTCGGCAAACAGGACGAAATCGCGCAGGTCATCTCGCTGGCGGATCTGCTGCTGCTGCCGTCGGAAAAAGAAAGCTTCGGACTGGTCGCGCTTGAAGCGATGGCCTGCGGCGTGCCGACGGTCGGTTCCGAAGCGGGCGGCATCCCCGAATTGGTCGAGCACGGCATTACAGGGTATCTGGCTCCGATCGGCGATACGGACGCGATGGCCGCTTATGCCGTCAGCCTGCTGAACAATCCGGCCGAGAAAGCGCGGATGCGCGAAGCGTGCCTCGACCGGGCGCATACGCGTTTTTGCGATCAGAAAATTATGCGCGAGTACGAAGAAATCTACTATCGCGTATTGGGGCGCAAGCTGCCGGAAGCGGTCGTTCAAAGCTGCTGATCGGCGGCCTGCGCCCGGAACGAGACAGAAACGGAGTTGAAGACTGTGACGCAGTGGAAATATGCCGATCCGGAGCAGGTCAGGCTCAGCGCGGACCTGCTTGGCACGCTCGAAGAGGCGGGGCATATCGCCTGCTGGGTAGGCGGCTGCGTTCGCGACGAGCTGATCGGCCGGCCGGTCAACGATATGGATATCGCCACCTCGGCGCGGCCCGAAGAAGTGATCGGATTGTTCGCACGCACCGTGCCGACAGGGATCCAGCACGGTACGGTGACCGTGATTTTGGACAAAATGCCGTTCGAAGTGACGACGTTCCGAACCGAATCGGCGTATCAGGACTTTCGCCGGCCGGACGAAGTGACGTTCGTCCGGTCGCTCGACGAAGATTTGCGCCGGAGGGATTTTACGATGAACGCGATCGCCCGGCTGCCGGGCGGCGATTATATCGACCCTTACGGCGGGCGTGCCGATCTGGAACGCGGCCTGATCCGCTGCGTGGGCGAAGCGCGCGAGCGGTTCCGCGAAGACGCGCTGCGCATGCTGCGCGGGGTGCGGTTCGCTTCCGTGTTCGGCTTCGAACTTGCGCCGAGCACATGGGAAGCGCTGCTTGAACTGCGCGGGAACATGCGCCATATCGCGGCGGAGCGGGTCCGCGCCGAACTTGAGAAAATGATCGGCGGGCCGCAGCCGTCCGCAGGGCTGCGGCTGCTTGCGCGCAGCGGCCTGCTGGAGGACGCCCGCATCGGTCTGCAGCCGCAGGCTTTGCGGGCTGCGGCTCCCGAGCGGCTGGACGATTTGCCGCCCAAGCCGGGCGAACTGCGCTGGGCGGCGCTGCTGCAAGGGCTGGGCGTGCCCGGCGACGAAGCGGAAAGCCGGCTCAAAAGCTGGACGTTCTCCGGCGGATTCGCCAAATCCGCTGCGGCGCTGCTGCGGATCGACGAAGCGATGAACGCGGCGGGGTTGTTCGAAGGCGCCGCCGAAGCCGGCGGATTTGCGCTGCGCCGCGAACAGCTTGCGGCGCGGGAAGAACCGGCGGCCGGGCCGGAGCGGCCGGGAGAGCGGCAGGCGGGGGCAGAGCCGCCGGCGAAGCAAGAGCGCGAAGCCGGTGCGCTGCCGCACAAGCCGCGGAAAGCGGACGCGCGGACGGTATTCGTCCGCTGCGTGCTCGATTTCGGCCGGACGGCGGCCGAAACCTGGCTTGCGTACCGCTCCGCGCTGCATGGAGCGGACGAAAGGCTTGCCGCGCGGCTTGAACGCGCGGCGGGCTGGCTTGCGGCGATCCCGGCGGAGTCGCCGCGGGAACTTGCGCTCGGCGGGCACGACCTCGCCGGGCAGCTGGACCGGGCGCCCGGCCCGTGGCTCGGCGCCCTGATCCGGCGGCTGCTCGAAGCCGTCGCGCTCGGCGAGATCGCCAACGAGCGCGAAGCACTGCTGGCGGAAGCGCTCCGGCTGGAAGCGCGGCTGGCGAAGAACGAGACTCAAGCGCAGAAGGAGGAGCGGCCCATATGACCGATAGCGAAAAGCGAAGCCTCGGCGAACCGGAAAAATCGGAGTCGTTGGAGTCGTCGGCGCCGGTTCCGGACGGCAGGGAAAATGCAGGCGACAGCCGCGACCGGCTGCTCGACATGTTCGAAGCGGCGGGCGGCGATTATTTGTCCGGCGAGGAGATCAGCCGCCGGCTCGGCGTGAGCCGCACGGCCGTATGGAAGCGGATCGGCCGGCTCAAAGACGCCGGCTACGTGTTCGAAGCCGCGCCGAAGCTCGGCTACCGCCTGGCGGCGACCGCATCGGCGCTCGATATGCGCCGGATCGCGGCCGAACTTCGGACGGAGCGTTTCGGCCGTAACTTGACCGTACTGGCCAAGACCGATTCGACGCAGACCGAAGCGGAGACACTGGCGCGCGCAGGCGCCCCGGAAGGCACGCTCGTCGTCGCCGAAGAGCAGACGTCGGGCCGCGGCCGTCAAGGCCGCGCCTGGCATTCGCCGCCGGGCCGCGGCGTCTGGATGAGCACGGTGCTGCGCCCGGAAGGGCCGCTGACCGCCGTGCCGCAGCTGACGCTGCTGGCGGCGGTCGCTGTCTGCCGCGCGATTCGCGCCGCAAGCGGCGTGGAAGCCGGCATCAAATGGCCGAACGACCTGCTCGCAGGCGGCCGCAAGCTGTGCGGCATTTTGCTGGAAGCCGTCGTCGAAGACGGAGGCATCCGGCACTGCATCATGGGCATCGGCATCGACGCGAATCTGGAAGAGTCCGATTACCCCGAGGAACTGCGCGACCGCGTCACTTCGCTGCGGCGCGAATCGGGGACGGAAGTCGATCGTTCGGCGCTGATCGCCGCCGTCATGAACGAGTTCGAGACGCTGTACGCGCTGTATGCCGAGAGCGGCTTCGAACCGATCCGGCTGCTGTGGGAATCGCTCAGCGTCACGCTGGGACGTGAGATCGTCGTACGCGACGTGCGCGGCGAACGGCGCGGACGCGCGGAAGGACTCGGCGCGCAGGGCGAACTGCTGATGCGTGCCGAAGACGGAAGCCTCGCCGCCGTCTACTCGGGCGATGTGGAATTGTACCCGGGACCGGCCGGCGGATCGGGCAGCGGCCAGTAGGCATGTTCCCCGGTTCCGATCGATCGGCCGGAAATCGGCAGATGGGATGATTTATCGACAAGGTTTTGGTATACTTGCGGTGTGGAGGCGGTATCGGCTGAAGGAAGCCGAACTGCACTGCCGCGAATCGCAACACTTTCTATACCCGCAGCATTTTCAGGCTCGGCAAGGCCGATCACTCTGAAGCTGCAAATCTGAAGTTGCAAGCCTGAAGTTTCAAACCCGAAGTTGCAAGCTCGATTCCGGGCGCAATCGCCCCGACTATCGACCGCCCTGCAGTTCTGCTCTGAGCCTTACAAGGACCGAGACAGAAGGGAGAAGCGAATCGTCGCACCCGTTTCTTCTTTACCTTTCGGCCCTTTTGGTGACAGCAAAAGGCTATTTGTGCTGGACGCAGTTGTAAATCCGGTGCAAACAGCCTCCACTATCCACAAAAGGAGCCTGATCCCATGGCAGCGAAAAGACCGTTAAACGTAGTGAAAATCCGTAAAATGAAACAACAAAAGGAACCTTTGACGATGATTACGGCGTACGACTATCCATCCGCGAAACTGGCGGAGGAAGCGGGCGTGGACCTCATCTTGGTCGGAGATTCCCTCGGCAACGTCGTACTCGGTTACGATTCGACGATTCCCGTCACTTTGGACGATATGGTGTATCATTCGAGAGCGACGGCGCGGGGAGCGGGCAATACGTTCATCGTCGCCGACATGCCTTTTATGACGTACCACGGAAGCATAGATGAAACGCTTAGAGGCGTGCGCCGCCTCATGCAGGAAGGACACGCGCACGCCGTCAAGATGGAAGGCGGCCTTGAGATCGCTGCCGCCGTCAAAGCGATCGTGCAGGCCGGCGTGCCGGTGCTGGGCCATATCGGCCTGACGCCGCAGTCGGTCAATACGATCGGCGGCTACCGCGTGCAGGGCAAAGACGCCGAAGACGCGAAGCGCCTTATGAACGAAGCGAAAGCGCTGGAAGAAGCCGGAGCGTTCGCGGTCGTGCTGGAGCTGGTGGCGGAAGAGACCGCCGCGGCGATCTCGCGCGAACTGTCGATCCCGACGATCGGTATCGGCGCCGGCCGCGAATGCGACGGCCAGGTGCTCGTCTTCCACGACGTGGTGAAGTACGCTTCGCCCTATATGGAAAAAAGATTCGTCAAAACGTTCGCCGACGTCGGCGAGCAGATTCGCGGCGGCATCGCCGATTACGTGAACGAAGTGAAAAGCCGGACGTTCCCGGCCGAATCTCACGTGTTCAAAGCGGACGAAGGCGTCAGCGAATCGCTCGATTCGCTCTACGGCGGCGGACGCGCGGCAGCCGAGAGCGCCCAGCCGGACGCGGCATCTGCCGATCACAAGAAAGTGGGGGCGCAGGGATGAAGATCGCCACCACGATCGCTCAGGCACGCGCCCTGATCGCCGAGCTGCGCGAAGAACGCCGCGCTTCGGCGCAGGGCAGTGCCGTCGGCTTCGTGCCGACGATGGGCTATCTGCACGAAGGGCATGCCAGCCTGCTGCGGCGTTCGCGCCAGGAGAACGGCGTGTCCGTGCTCAGCATCTTCGTCAACCCGATCCAGTTCGGGCCGGGCGAAGACCTCGACCGCTATCCGCGCAGCGAAGAAGCCGACCTGAAGCTGGCCGAGCGCGAAGGCGTCGACGTCGTCTTTCTGCCTTCCGTGGACGAGATGTACCCGGAAGAACGCAGAACGACTGTCACGGTCACGGGAGTCACCGAGCGTCTGTGCGGCGCTTCGCGCCCGGGCCATTTCGACGGCGTGGCGACGGTCGTCTCCAAGCTGTTCCATATCGTCAAGCCGGACCGGGCGTACTTCGGCGCCAAAGACGCCCAGCAGGTCGCCGTGCTGCAAAAGATGGTGACCGACCTGAATCTGGACGTCGTCATCGTGCCGTGCCCGATCGTGCGCGAAGCGGACGGCCTTGCGCTCAGCTCGCGCAACGTGTATCTGAGCGCTGAGCAGCGCCGGGAAGCGCTCGTGCTGTCGCGTTCGCTGCGCGAAGCGCAAGCCCGCATCGAGCGGGACGGTTCCGTCACGTCGCGCGCGATCACCGACGAGGTGACGCAAGCGATCCAGGCGTCGCCGCTCGCCGAGATCGATTACGTGGAACTGCTGACGTTCCCGAATCTCGAACCGCTTGTCGCAGACCGCGAAATGGCCGACCTTCGGCGTTCCGGCGGTTCGGTTATTCTGGCGCTTGCCGTCAAATTCGGTTCGACCCGTCTGATCGACAATGCCATTATGAAGCTCAAGGAGGCTGACCTGTATGCATAGAACGATGATGAAATCCAAAATCCACCGCGCGACCGTCACGGAAGCGAATCTCAATTACGTCGGCAGCATTACGATCGACGAAGATTTGATGGAAGCGGCCGATCTGCTGGAAAATGAAAAAGTCCAGATCGTCGACAACAACAACGGCGAACGTCTGGAGACGTACGTCATTCCCGGACGGCGCGGAAGCGGCGTGATCTGCCTGAACGGCGCGGCCGCCCGCCGCGTGCAGCCCGGCGACACGGTCATCATTATCTCGTACGCTTCGATGTCGAACGAAGAAGCGCATCTGCACAAGCCGACGGTCGTGTTCGTCGATGCGGACAACCGCGCTGTCGAGACGGCCGTGAAGGAAATTCACGCGACGATCCGCTAAACGGCGAATCCCGGCCTGCCGGGGATGCCGCGCAGAACCGGTTTCCCGTTTTTTACAAGCGGGGAACACACCCTATTCGAACAAGCAGCGAGATGCTTTCCGCCGCGGGACGCGGCGCGGAAGCCTCGCTTTTTTTGGGCCCGGATCGGTGGTGAAGAGTTTCCCAAACTGCACTTTGTCTGTTATGCTGATAGAGAAATACGACGGAAAGGATTTATCGACTCCATGAAATTTGCCGTGCTGGACTTTGAAACGACGGGCACTCAGGCATCGGATGCCATCATCCAGATCGGGCTGAGCGTCATCGACCACGATCTGCGGATCGTGGATACGTACCAATCGCTGGTTAACCCCGGCGTCCCGCTTCCGTCGTTCGTGTCCGAACTGACGGGAATAAGCGAAGAACAGCTCGGCGAAGCGCCGGTGCTGGACGAAGCGATCATCGGGATGATTCCGCTGCTGGGCGACGCCGTCCTGGTCGGACATAACGTGGCGTTCGACTTCGGCTTTTTGCAGCGCGCGCTCGACCAGACCGGATACCTGCCGTTTACCGGCCGGATTCTGGACACGATCGACCTGCTGCGCATTTTGTACCCTTCGATTACGAGCTACCAGCTTGGCGCGGTGTCTTCGCAGTTCGGCGTGCCCCACGAACGTCCGCATCAGGCGGATAGCGATGCGTTGGCAACGGCGCACGTTTTTTTGCACTGTCTGGAAGAAGCGCGTTCGCTGCCTTTGGTTACGCTGCAGCGGATCGCCGAACTGCTGGCAGGCGATAGCGATTTGGGCTGGTTTTTCCAAACGCTGGTCGAGGAGAAGGAGATGGAACCGCTTCAGGAAAGCGGCGAATTCAAATTCTACCGCCAGTTCGCGCTCAAAACGGGGGAGTGGGCCGAAGTGCCGCCCGCCCGCGAGATCCGCGACGGCAATCCGCTCGAAGACGTGCCGTTCGGCGATTTTCTGGAACAGGTGCAAAACAATCTGCGCGCCGAGCTGCCGGGTTACGAAGAACGCGAATCGCAGAACATCATGTTCGAAAAAGTGCAGGAAGCGTTCGGAAGCGACAAGCATCTGCTGATCGAGGCGGGAACGGGGACGGGCAAATCGCTCGGCTACCTCATTCCGGCCATTTACGAGAGCGTAAAAAAAGACCGCAAAGTGATGATCAGCACGCACACGATCAACTTGCAGGAGCAGCTGCGCGAACGCGACGTTCCGCTGCTGAACCGCGTCGTGCCGTTCGAATTCCGCGCTTCGGTGTTCAAGGGACGCCAGCATTATCTGTGCATGCGCAAGCTTGAACAGAAGATCGACCGGCGTGAATTCACGCATCCCGCGGACGACGTCCTGACGGCGGCGCAGCTGCTCGTCTGGCTGACCCGCACGCAGAGCGGGGACGACGAAGAACTGAACCTCGGTATCGGCCGCGGCCAGGATTTCTGGGACACGATCGCGAGCGAGACGGATTCCTGTCTGGGCCGCGCCTGTCCCTGGTTCCGCAGCTGTTACTATTACCGGGCCAAGCATGAAGCGTCTATGGCCGACGTCGTCGTGACGAACCATTCCAAGCTGTTCTCCGACGTCAAGGCGGACGACCAGCTGCTGCCCGCCTACGAGCGTCTCGTTATCGACGAAGCGCATCACCTCGAAGACGTGGCCGGCAAGCATCTCGGGCTGCACCTGAAATATTTCTCGTTCGTGCATGCGATGACCCGCTTGTACAAGGACGGCAAGAACGGGCAGCTGCCCGCGCTGCGCCAACTGCTTGGCAAGATCGGGCACGAGAAGAAAAACGAATGGAACCGCGCGATCGACGAAGTCATTCCCGAGCTGATCGACGCCAAAGAGAGCTGGGACAAACTGACGGAGCTGCTGTACACGCTGCTGCCCGACCGGGTAGACGTGTCGGCGCCGGAAGCCGGCCAGCATACGCTGCGCCTGACGGCGGGCGAATACCCGAAAGGCTGGGATACGCTCTCGACGCTGGAAGACCAGATCTACGTCGGGCTCGGCGAAGCGATCCGCCGCGGGGAACGCATGGCGGCTTCCGTCAAGGAAGACAGCGGCGACTACACGGCCGAAGGTCTGGCGACCGATATTTCGGGTCTGTTCAAAGACCTGTCCGAAGCGCGCGAATCGCTGCGGTTCTTCATGCGGCTCGACGACGGAAGCACGGTCTACTGGCTCGAAGGCAGCTCGCAGTTCAAAAGCAAGTCGCTGCAAATGTACGCGGTGCCGATCGACGTCAGCGCCCAGCTGCAGCAGCACTTTTTCGATAAAAAGAAAAGCGTCGTTCTCACTTCGGCCACGCTTGCCGTGGACAAAAAGTTCGACTATATGATCGACCAGCTGGGTCTGCGGGAAGCGGCCGTGCAAAAAAGGCTGTTGACGGAAGTGCTGCCGTCGCCGTTCAATTACCGGGAGCAGGCGCTGCTGATCGTCCCGCGCGATTTCCCCAGCGTCAAAGGGCAGATGGCCGACGCTTCGTTCCTCGCCGCGCTGACCGATTCGCTGGCGCGTACGGCGGAAGCGACGCAGGGACGCATGCTCGTGCTGTTCACGTCGTACCGGATGCTGCGCCAGGTGTACGATCCGCTCAAGGAACTGCTCGGCGCTTCCGGCATTTCGCTGATCGGGCAGGGCGTCGACAGCGGCAGCCGAAGCCGCCTCACCCGGCGGTTTCAGGAGAACGCGAAAACGGTGCTGCTCGGCACGAGCAGTTTCTGGGAAGGCGTCGATATTCCCGGCGACGCGCTGACGTGCCTCGCTATCGTGCGGCTGCCGTTCCAGCCTCCGAGCCATCCGCTGCTGGAAGCCAAAAGCGAACTGCTCAAGCGCCAGAACCTTAACCCGTTCATGAAGCTGTCCGTGCCGCAGGCCGTTATCCGCTTCAAACAGGGATTCGGCCGCCTGGTGCGTACGCGCCGCGACCGCGGCATCGTGATCGTCTACGATACGCGCGTGATCGAATCGTATTACGGCAAATACTTTTTATACTCGCTTCCGGGTCCCAAAATGGAGCATATGGCGCTCGACCAAATCGTGCCGAGAGTCGCCGAATGGCTGGAACCGGAAGAGAAGTCGGATTAACTTTTCCCCTGGGAGGGACATGGAATGAAAGCGGAAAAAATTTCGGAAGCCGTCGTTCGCAGACTTCCCGTTTACCTGCGTCACCTGACCGAACTGCACAAACGCGAAGTGATGACGGTGTCGTCGCAGGAACTCGGGCAGAAACTGGATCTTAATCCGGCCCAAATCCGGAAAGACCTTGCGTATTTCGGCGATTTCGGCCGAAAAGGCATCGGTTACGACGTCTCGTACCTGATCGAGAAAATTCGCCATATCCTCAAGCTGGACCGTCCGATCAACGTGGCCCTGATCGGCGCCGGCAATCTGGGACATGCGCTGTCCAACTATAATATGTACCTCAAGGAAAGCATGAAGATCGTCGCCGTATTCGACTCGTACGCGCCGAAGGTCGGCACGCAGATCAACAAGCTGACCGTGCAGCCGATCGAAGAACTGAAGCCGACCGTACGGGAGAAAAACATTCGCGTCGGCATCATCACGGTGCCCGATTCCGAAGCGCAGCGCGTCGCCGACCAGCTGGTCGAAGCCGGCGTCGAAGCCATTTTGAATTTTGCGCCGACCGTGCTTAAAGTGCCGGCCGACGTACGGATCCATGCGGCCGATTTCACGACCGACCTGCTCAGCCTGGCTTACTACCTCGATAACGGAAAGGAAACCGAAACCCATGACAACGACAAACCATCCGACTAAATGGATCGTTAGAAACGGCGTCTTCGCCACCGGCGAGCGTGAAGGGGTCGTTCGCGGCTGCATGATCGTCGACGGAGACACCATCGCCTATATCGGAACCGAAGAACCGGAAGACGCGCGCGACCTGCCGTCGATCGACGGCAAAGGGCTGCTGTTTATGCCGGGTCTCGTCAACAGCCACGGCCATACGGCCATGTCGCTGCTGCGCGGATACGGCGACGATATGGTGCTGCAGGAATGGCTGCAGACCAAAATGTGGCCGATGGAAGCCAAGTTCACGTCGGACGACGTGTACTGGGGTAGTTCGCTGTCGATCGTCGAGATGCTCAAAAGCGGCACGACGACGTTCCTCGACATGTACGACCATATGGACCGCGTGGCCGAAGCGGTCGTCCAATCCGGCATGCGGGCGTCGCTGACGCGCGGCGTAATCGGGCTGTGCTCGCAGCAGGAACAAGACGACAAGCTGAACGACGCGATTTCGTTCGCCAAAAACTGGCATGGCCAGGCGGATGGACGCATCACGGTCATGATGTCGCCGCACGCGCCTTATACGTGCCCGCCCGCTTTTATCGAGCGTTTCGTGCAGGCGGCGCACGATCTGGATCTGCCGCTGCATACGCATATGTCGGAAACGGCGGCGGAAGTGGAGCAGAACGTACGCGAATACGGGCTGCGTCCGGTCGCGCATCTGGAGAAGCTCGGCTTCTTCTCCCGCCCGTCGATGGTGGCGCATGCCGTCCATTTGACGGACGAAGAGATCGCGATGCTTGCGGCCAACCGGGTAGCCGTCTCGCACAATCCGGGCAGCAACCTGAAGCTTGCGAGCGGCGTGGCGAAAGTGCCGCAGCTGCTCAAAGCGGGCGTCGTCGTGTCGCTCGGCACAGACGGCGCGGCCAGCAACAACAATCTCGACATGTTCGAAGAGATGCGTCTGGCCGCGCTGATCCACAAAGGCGTGTCGGGCGATCCGACCGCCGTGCCGGCAGCCGAAGCGCTGCGCATGGCGACGCTGCATGGCGCGCAGTCGCTGTACCTCGACAATCTGGGCACGCTCGAAGCCGGCATGAAAGCGGACTTCGTCGCGCTCGATATCGAGCAGGCCCATTTCCTGCCGCGCACCGATTACGTGTCGCATCTCGTGTATTCGGCGGCCGGTCAGGACGTGCGGCATGTATGGGTAGACGGCATCCAGATCGTCAAGAACCGCGAGTGCCTGACGCTGGACGAAGAGAAAATCCGGTTCGAGGCCCAGTCGGCTTTCGAAGGGCTGTTGGCCCGCTAAGCCGGACATCGGGAGGATACACAACGTGAGCAAGCGCACCAAAGTCATTTTGCTGACCCTGCTCGTCGTGCTGATTTTGCTGGCGGGAGCTTATTTGTACTATATGCTCTCGATGCAGGGCAGAACGGACGAACGCAACGCGGCGATCGCTTCGGCGCGCACGCAGGGACAGCTGACGGAAATCGAACGGGCCGACAAATGGGTCTGGGGCGAAAATTCGATCTTCTGGGTCGTTCAAGGAACGACGGCGTCCGGCGAGGAACAGTACGTCTGGCTCAAATATACGCCGGAAGGCACGCCGGCAGCGGGCGAGAACGCGTTTCGCTCGATGCCGGTCGCCGGAACGATTACCCGGGAAGACATGTGGGACCGGGCGGAAGCTCAGCTTCCGGACGCCAAACTGATCCGGATGCTTCCGGGCGTGTACGGCAACCAGTACGTCTGGCAGGTGTTCTACGAACAGCAAGATACGCATTACTACCGCTTCTACAGTCTCAAAGACGGCAGCGCCGTCGGAGAAGCGTTCGATCTGCCGGATTGGTAAGCCGAAGTGTTCGGCAATCTTCCGGCGCGTAGCGTATAGAAAAACCCGATTCTCCGAAATGGAGAGTCGGGTTTTTTCGGCGTTCCTCGGATACGTCGGAAAAGGTCGGATAAGTCGGGTAAGTCAGGTACGCCGCATCCGTCGCCTGTTTCGCGCAGACTGAGCCGAAGCCGGCTCGATAACCAAAAGCCTCTCCCCGGACGGGGAGAGGCTTTTGGTATGTACTATGATTATGATCGCTGCGCGTTTTTGCACGCTTCTAGGAAGAAGCAGGCGGAAAATCGACGTTTGGATCGCCAAAACCGTGCCAAGCAAGCACCCGTGAAGAGCCGCGCGAATTAGAAAATGGGAAAACGGTGTGATATACTTATTTTTAACGACGAGGTAAATTTGGATTATAGAAGGAAACGATCGTTGATGGTTCGACGGTTTTGCGTGCGCCAAAAAGCATTTTGCGAAAATGCTCAAAACGGCGTCGTATCGATGATGGATGTCATACTCGTGTCCGAATTTCAAACACAGCATGAAGAGGAGAAATGCCCATTGAAAATCCGTATCCTGCCTATCGCCCTTACAGCGGCTTTGTCGCTGATCGTCCTGCTCGGCGGCTGGTTTCTGTACCGCCAGGCCGCAATCGAACGTCCTATCGCAAAAATGCTGCAGAATTACCCAGGCGTTACCAGCGCCCAAGTGGACATTACCCAAAACGGTGCCGTGTTGAAACTCGATCTGGAATCGAATGTCGATCTTCGCGGCATGGTCGCCCAACTTCGCAAAGAAGAAGGCGAACTGCTCAAAAACCGTTCGGTCGTTTTCGACATCGCCGACCATTCCACGCCGGATATCGAAGCGCTGTGGAGAGAAGCTTCCTTCTCGGTCGCCGAAGCGATGGCCAACAAACGGTACACGCTCATTACCGACACGCTGTCCGAAATTCAAACCGAAAATAACGGCTATACGATCTCAAGCGATATGGACGAACATTATATTTACGTGGCTTTAAGCTCCGCTTCGGATGAACAGGCCAACAAGTACATCATTTTGCCGCTGCATGCGGCGCCTGGAATTGGGGGACAAACGAATGCCTAGAGGAGTAACGGAAATACTGATCGGTTTCGCGGCGGCGCTCGTTCTTTTCCTCGGTTTTATCGGAGTCAACATGATGCCGTTCGCCGTTCTGGCACTGGTCGGCGTCGGCATTTTCGCCGTCCTGCAAATGAAGGGCGGACTTGCGGTCGGCGCGGCCCAGGATCGCAAACGCAAAAAGCAAAAACCGGAAAAGTTCACCTTCGAGCAGATCGGCGGGCAGGACAACTCCAAGCAGGAGCTGCGCGAAGCGCTCGATTTTCTTATTAAGCACGAAGAGATCAAGAAGCTCGGTATTCGCCCGCTCAAAGGCATCCTGCTGACGGGCCCTCCGGGAACCGGCAAGACGCTCATGGCCAAAGCGGCCGCCCATTATACCGATTCCGTGTTCGTCGCCGCTTCGGGCAGCGACTTCGTCGAAATGTATGTCGGCGTCGGCGCGGGCCGGGTCCGCGATCTGTTCAAGGACGCGCGAACCCGCGCAGCCCAGGAGAAAAAGCAGAGCGCGATCATTTTTATCGACGAAATCGACGTAATCGGCGGCAAGCGCGAAGGCGGCCAACAGCGCGAGTACGACCAGACGCTGAACCAGCTGCTGACCGAGATGGACGGCATCTACAACAACGAAGAGCCGCGCATTCTCGTTATCGCCGCGACCAACCGCAAAGAAATGCTCGACAGCGCGCTGCTGCGCCCGGGACGGTTCGACCGCCATATCCAGGTGGACCTGCCGGACAAAAAAGGCCGCAAGCATATTCTCGAACTGCATGCGACAAGCCGTCCGGTATCGCCGGAAGCGGATCTCGACCGGATCGCCGAAGAAGCGTACGGATTCTCGGGCGCCCAGCTCGAAAGCGTCATGAACGAAGCCGCGATCTACGCGATGCGCGAAAAAGCGGCCGTGATCGGGCAGCAGCATCTGTCCCGCGCGATCGACAAAGTCATGCTCGGCGAGAAGACGGACCGCGAGACGAGCGCCGAAGAAAAGCGCCGCGTCGCGATTCACGAACTCGGACATGCGATCATGGCCGAAGTGCTGCGTCCGGGCAGCGTAAGCCAGGTGGCGCTCAGCCCGCGCGGACAAGCGCTCGGCTACGTTCGCCATAATCCGCAAAAAGAACAGTATCTGTACACGAAGCAGTTCCTCGAAGAGCAGATCATGATCGCTCTCGCCGGTTCCGCGGCGGAAGAACTGTATTACGGAGGCCGCAGCACCGGGTCCCGCGGCGATTTCGAGCAGGCGCTCGACCTCGTCGAGAACATGATCGTCTCGGGCCTGACCGATCTTGGCATCGTCAGTCTCAAGATGCTGACGCAGGAAGAATTAATGAAGCATAACGACAAAATCTTGCGCGCTTTGACAGACTCGACCCGCGGCGAACTCGACCGCTACCGTCAAGTGTTCGAAGGTTCGCTCGATATCCTTATGCGCGAAGAAGTGCTGTCCGGCGATCAGTTCCGGGCGCAGTTCCGCGAATTGGTACAGCTGCCGGCGTAAGCCTCAAGCCGAAGTCCCAAGCCGAAGCTCCAAGATCCGTTTCCCTGCTTGACGAGAAGCTTCCGAAAACTTTTGCCTGCCGGCGAAGGTTTCGGAAGCTTTTTTGCGCGGCTGCCGTTCCTTGTGAACGTTCCCCGCTTGGAAGCGGACGGAGAGGAGGGAGAGGTCGAAGCCCCGGCGCGGACCTGTTTGCGGAATGGATCGCTACGCTCACAAAATATCCGCAAGTGACGGAACACTTCTTTGTCGAAAGGAGGTATGATAAGACTGTATGTCCTTCTCCGGCAGACTCGAATATTTTTGGTTTGCAATTTCTTTTTTACATTTCGGGTATGCTAAGATATGATTAGATGTTGGGAATGCAAGACGCTCATGTCGGCTGTAGGAGTGGACAATCTTGCAAGAGAGACCAGAAAGGATGAATACTAGAGATGAATTTTAAAAAAATAGGCGTCGTAGGCGGCGGGGTTATGGGACAAGGCATCGCGGAGATGCTCGCTTCCCGCGGCCTCGACGTGCTGCTGGTCGAGAAAAACAACGAAAAGCTTGAGCATGCGTACAGCATGATCGAAAGCAGTCTGGACAAGAAGCTGGAGAAATGGGGCATTACCCCCGCAGAGAAAAAGCTGACTTTGTCCAGAATCGCGAAAGTGACGCATTTTGCGGAACTCGGTTCGTGCGATCTCGTCATCGAGACGATCTCCGAAGACCTGGAAGCGAAAAAAGCGGTATTCGCCCAGTTGGACCAAGTGTGCGCGAGCCATATTACGCTTGCGAGCAACACGTCCGCGCTGAGCCTCACCGAAATCGGCAGCTCCACGATGCACCCGGAGCGCGTGATCGGCATGCACTTCATCTATCCGGTCGCTTCGATCAACCTCGTGGAACTGATCCGCGGGCTGAAGACGTCCGACGATGTCGTCGACGCAGCGAAATATTTTGTGGAAGAAACGCTCGACAAAAAAGGCATCATGGTCTACGAGTCTCCGGGCTTTGTCAGCACCCGCCTGATCTGCACGCTCATCAACGAAGCGCTGCATGTGCTTGAAGAAGGCGTGGCTTCGGCCCAGGATATCGACGATGCGATGCGTATCGGCTACCAGTTCAACCGCGGCCCGCTCGAAATGTGCGACCGGTTCGGTCTGGATTCGGTACTCGCGGCGCTCGAAGGCATGTTCCGCGAATACGGGGACATCAAGTACCGTCCGGCATTCATTCTCAAAAAGATGGTGCGCGCGGGACAGCTCGGCACGAAGACCGGCGAAGGATTTTTCAAGTACGACAAGGACGGTGACAAACTGTGAAAGTTCTCGTAATCAACTCGGGGAGTTCCTCGCTTAAATATCAGTTGTACGACATGACCGACGAATCCGTTTTGGCCAAAGGTCTGGTCGAGCGGATCGGGATGGACTCGTCCATTCTGACCCACAAGCCGGCCGATAAGGAAGAAGTCGTGGAAGTGAGCGAGATTCTCGAACACAACACGGCGATCCGCAAAGTCATCGACAAGCTGACCGACAAAACGCACGGCGTGCTCGCAAGCGTCGACGAGATCAATGCGGTCGGCCACCGCGTCGTGCACGGCGGCGAATTCTTCAACGAATCCGCACTCGTGGACAAGGAAGCGAAGAAAAATATTCGCGCCCTGATCGATCTGGCTCCGCTGCACAATCCGGCGGCCGTTATGGGCATCGAAGCTTCCGAAGTCAACATGCCCGGCGTGCCGCAGGTCGTCGTGTTCGACACCGCGTTCCACCAGACGATGCCGGAAAGATCGTATCTGTACGCTATTCCGCGCGTCCTGTACAGCAAGTACAAAGTGCGCCGCTACGGATTCCACGGCACGTCGCATTATTACGTCAGCCTCGCGGCAGCCGAGTTCCTGGGCAAGCCGATCGAAGACATCAAGATCATCACGGCGCATATCGGCAACGGCGGCAGCCTGACAGCGATTCAGGGCGGCGTATCCGTCGATACTTCGATGGGCATGACTCCGCTCGAAGGCCTGATGATGGGTACGCGTTCGGGCGACCTCGATCCGGCGATCGTGCCTTACGTCATGAACAAGGAAGAACTGACCGTAGGTGAAATGAATTCGATGCTCAACAAGCACAGCGGCCTGCTGGCGATTTCCGGAATCAGCAGCGATATGCGCGACATTACGGACGGCTGGGAAAAAGGCGAACCGAACGCGAAGCTTGCTTTTGAAATGTACGAATATCGCCTGCGCAAGTACATCGGTTCGTACGCGGCCGCGATGAACGGCGTGGACGTGCTGGTGTTCACGGCCGGCGTCGGCGAAAATTCCGCGATCGTGCGCAAAGCGGTCTGCGACAACCTGTCGTACCTCGGCATCGAGATCGACGAAGAACTGAACAAGATCCGTTCCGGCGACGCGCGCCGCATCTCCACACCGAATTCCAAAGTGGAAGTGCTCGTCGTGCCGACGAACGAAGAACTTGTGATCGCCCGCGATACGTACCGCATCGTGGAAGAAAGCCAAGCTTAACCTACAGGAGAGGAATGACTCGCATGTCCACCAAAACAGACATTCGCGGCGTCAGCAGCCATGTCGGCGAGACCGTCAAAATCGGCTGCTGGGTCAACAACAAACGCTCAAGCGGCAAAATCCAGTTTCTTCAGCTTCGAGACGGCACCGGGTATATCCAGGGCGTCGTCGTCAAAAGCGAAGTTTCGGAAGAAATCTGGAACGATGCCAAAAGCCTGACGCAGGAAAGCTCGCTCTACGTGACGGGCATCGTCCGCGAAGAACCGCGCAGCAAATCCGGCTACGAGATGACCGTAACGGGCATCGAAGTGCTGCATTTGACCGAAGATTATCCGATCACGCCCAAAGAGCACGGGGTCGACTTCCTGATGGATCACCGCCATCTGTGGCTGCGTTCGACGAAGCAGCGCGCGGTCATGGTCGTGCGCGCGCAGATCGTTCGCGCAATCCGGGAATTTTTCGATACGAGAGGCTTCACGCTGATGGACCCTCCGATCCTGACGCCGTCTTCGGCCGAAGGCACGACCGAGCTGTTCCATATCAAATATTTCGACGAAGACGCGTACCTGACCCAGAGCGGACAGCTGTATATGGAAGCGGCCGCTATGGCGCTCGGCAAAGTCTACTCGTTCGGCCCGACGTTCCGCGCCGAAAAATCCAAAACGCGCCGCCACCTGATCGAGTTCTGGATGATCGAGCCGGAGATGGCGTTCGTGGAACTGGAAGAAAGCCTGGAAGTTCAGGAACAGTTCGTCAGCCACGTCGTGCAGTCCGTTCTGGACAACTGCAAAGCGGAACTGGAAACGCTGGAGCGCGACGTGAGCAAGCTGGAACAAGTCACGGGCTCGTTCCCGCGCATCACGTACGACGAGGCGATCGAATTCCTGAACAACAACGGCTTCGACGTGCCGTGGGGCGAAGATTTCGGAGCGCCGCACGAGACCGCGATCGCCAATCACTACGACAAGCCGGTCTTCATTACGCATTATCCGGCGGAGATCAAAGCGTTCTACATGAAGCCCGATCCGAACCGTCCTGAAGTCGTGCTGTGCGCCGACATGATCGCGCCGGAAGGCTACGGCGAGATCATCGGGGGTTCGCAGCGGATCGACGATCCGAAGCTGATGGAAGAGCGTTTTGCCCAGCATGAGCTGTCGTCCGACGCGTACCAATGGTATATGGACCTGCGCAAATACGGTTCCGTTCCGCACTCCGGCTTCGGCCTGGGTCTGGAGCGCACCGTGGCCTGGATCTGCGGACTCGATCACGTCCGGGAGACGATTCCGTTCCCGCGCATGCTGTACCGCCTCTATCCGTAAGGCGATTTACGCATGCTGCGAAGAGCCGATCAGGCAGGCGGAAGGAGGAACAAGCGGGTGAATGACGAAGCCTGGAAGACTTGGGCCATGGGAGTCTCCTATGCGATGGAATCGCCGCAGGTTCATCTTCCCCATGCCCTGCTGCGTTTTTACCGCAAGATGGACCTTACCCTGGAGGAGACGATGCTGCTGATCCAGCTCATCGCTTTCCGTCAGGCCGAATTGAACGATTTTCCGACGCTCGAAGAGCTGCGCGACCGGACCGGCCTCGAACCGGGCGAACTGGCCGCACGGCTCCAGCGGCTGATCAAAGACGGCTTCCTCGCGATCCACGAAGACGAGGATACGCCGTCCGGCATCCGCTACGAGCGCTACAACCTGGCCGGCCTGTACGAACGTCTCGCCGGCTGCCTGGCCGAGGAGCGGCGCAGCCAGCGCCGCGCCGAACGCCCGGCCGTTCCCGAAGAGGAAGCCGAGCTGGTCGACAACCTGTTCCGCATTTTCGAACAGGAATTTGCCCGCCCTCTGTCCCCGATGGAATGCGAGACGATCTCGATCTGGATCGACCAGGACCGCTATCCCGAAGAGTTGATCCTGCTGGCTTTGAAAGAAGCCGTGTTCGCAGGCAAACTTCATTTCCGGTATATCGACCGTATCCTGCTCGAGTGGAGCCGGAACCGTGTTCGTACGCCCGAAGACGTCCGTGCCTATTCCCAGAAATTTAGAGGGCAAAGGTGATTCCCGATTTTTGAGCGATAGCGAAAGAGAGGGAATCACCGGGCAGAAAAGGTGATTCCCGATTTTTGAGCGATAGCGAAAGAGAGGGAATCACCGGGCAGAAAAGGGGTTTCCCGATTTTCGAGCGCTAGCGAGAGAGAGGGGAATCACCGGGCAAAAAGGTGATTCCCGATTTTTGAGCGCTAGCGAGAGAGAGGGGAATCACCGGGCAGAAAAGGGGTTTCCCGATTTTCGAGCGCTAGCGAGAGAGAGGGAATCACCTGCACCTATGCACTTATCCCCACCCCGCCGAATTTCACCGTTTGAGCCTCGGCGAAAACGAAGAAACTCGGCGCGCCGCAACTAACGCGGCTTCACCGCTTTGCCCACCGGGCAGAGCGGTTTTTTTAATCCCAAAATCGCCCATAAAAAAACCGGCCTCCCTTTTCGGGAAGACCGGTTTTACACATTTTTTTCAGGCAATCGCACGCACGCTTGGCACAGCGCGAAGTCATCGCCGATTAACGACGTAAGTGCACTTATTTCAACCGAACAACCGTCGAAATCACACTTAACTGCGCCAATCCACTTATTTTTCGGAAAAAACGGGTTTTCGACGCCTATCAGGTGAATTAACTGCTCTCCCACAGTTATTCCCGCCCAAGCGCCTTGACAGGGCAAAATAACTGCTCTCCCGCAGTTATTCCCCCTCCCGCGCCCCAACAGCGCGAAATAGCTGCTCTCCCGCAGCTATTTCCACTCAAACGCGCTCACACGCACACGCTCCACGTTCACGCTCAAACGCTCAAGCACGCTCAAACGCTCACACTCCACGTTCACGCTCAAACGCTCAAGCACGCTCAAACGCTCACACACTCACTCACGCAATCACTCGCTCACGCAATCACGCACTCACGCACGCTCAAACGCTCCCGCCCCCAAGCCGCAGCCAGCTGCGCAAAACCCTACTCTTTCACCGCGCCAACGACGATCCCTGTCACGAAGTACCGCTGCAGGAACGGATACACGATCAGGATCGGCAGCGCGCTGATGAAGATTTGCGAAGCGCGGATGGTCCGCTGCGACAGATTGGCGACCGCTTCGGGATCGAGCTTCGACATGTCGGCCTGCACGATGATCGTCTGCATGAAGCTGGCCAGAGGAAGCTTTTCGGAATCGCGGATATAGATGATGCCGTCGAAATACGCGTTCCAGTGTCCCACCATCATGAACAGCGACACGGTCGCGATAACCGGCAGCGAGAGCGGGAGATAGATGCTGAAGAACGTCCGCAGATGACCGGCGCCGTCGATAAACGCGGCTTCTTCGAGGTCTTTCGGAACGCCGCGGAAAAAGTTCAGCAGCAGGATGATGTTGAACACGGCGACGAGACCCGGCAGGATCAGCGCCCAGAGCGAGTTCATCAAGCCGAGCTTGAGGATCAGGATGTAGCCGGGAATCAGACCGCCGCTGAACAGCATCGTGACGACGAAATACCACAGATACACGTTACGGGCGGCAAACACGCGGGTTTCTTTGGACAGGGCGTAGGCGGCCGTCGTGTTGACGACGAGCGCAAGCGCCGTGCCGAGGATCGTCCGCTGCACCGATACCCAGAGCGAAGACAGGAAGTTGGCGTTGTCGAACGTTTTGGCGTAAGCCTCGAACGTGAACCCGATCGGCCAGAACGTGACCAGTCCGGCGTTGGCCGGAGCGGTCGAGCTGAGCGACACCATAAGCAGGTGCAGCAGCGGCAGCAGGCAGGCGATAGAGATGACGGTCAGAAATATATTGTTGCAAATGCTGAAGATTCGATAAGGCAGCGTTTTGTGGTACATGGGCAAGATCTCCTTTCGGCTCGGTGGACTAGAAGATGCGGTATCCGGCGAAGCGGTAAGCCAGACGGTACGAGACGGCGATCAGGATGAGGCTGATGACCGACTTGAACAGGTTGACGGCTGTCGCAAAGCTGAATTGTCCGCTGAGCAGGCCTTCCCGATACACGAAGGTGTCGATGATGTCGCCCTGCTGGTAGATCAGCGGGCTGTACAGGTTGAAGATCTGGTCGAAGTTGGCGTTCAGCACGTTGCCGAGCGCGAGTGTCGCAATTACGATAGCGATCGGTACGAGCGACGGGATCGTGATATGCAGCGTCTGTTTCCAGCGCGTCGCCCCGTCGACTTCCGCCGCTTCGTACAAGGCGGGATTGATGCCCGACAGCGCGGCGAGGAAGATGATCGTGTTGAAGCCGAACTCTTTCCACACGTCGCTGACGATGATCGTGAAGCGGAACCAGTTGCCGTCGCCCAGGAAGAAGATCGGCTTCGTGCCGAACAGATGGACGATGAACTGGTTAATCAGGCCTGTCTGCGCGAGCATGTCGATCAGGATGCCGGACAGCGTGACCCACGACAGAAAGTGCGGCAGATAGACGAGGGTCTGAATCGACCGCTTCAGCGCCATTTTTCGCACTTCGTTCAGCAGCAGCGCGAATACGAACGGCACGATCAGGTTCATGACGATCTTGGTGCAGGCAAAAAACAGCGTATTGCCGGTAATTTTGAGGAAATATTCGTTTTCCCACATGTACTGAAAATGTTTCAGGCCGACCCACGGCGACTCGGCAAATCCGAGCGCGGGTTTGTAATCCTGAAAAGCCATCACGATGCCGCTCATGGGAATATAAGAAAAAATAAAGACCATGACGGCGGCCGGAAGGACCATCAAATGCAGGATCCAGGGCTGCCGACGGCCTCTTTTTCTTTTGCCGCCGCGCGCCTCCGTTTTGTTCGTCCGCTCGCTTAGATTCGCTTCCATTGCGTTCCCCCGCTTCCAAATGTGTGTGGTGCGTCTCTACGTTCTCTGCTATATATAAATAGTACCAAGCAAGTGCGCGGCGAGATATATAACAATGTTAGGATCGTATAGGCTTTTATTAGGGAACACGATCCGGAGGAGCGCTTTATGCAGCCAATGTTCGAAGCCGTCGCGGCGCGGGGCAAGTCCCGGGGCCGTTTTAGTTTGTTTGCCAAAATGAACAGCCTGATCGCGATTTTGTTTTTGCCTATCATTCTTGCGTATACGTATTCGAACGACGTGACTTTCCACGTGGTCAGCCGCGAACTTCAGACGTCGAGCGCGCGGCAGTTGGCCTTCTTGTCCAGCCAGATCGATTCCCGCGTCAATCAGATGATGGATTTCAGTCTGACCTTTTCCAAAGATCCGAACGCCCGCGACTTCAACGGACTGAATCTGTGGGGCGGACGTTACGACCGGATGCAGACCCGCTACGCGATTCAGGAGAAAATGAGGCTGCAATCCGGCGTGACCGATATTTGGCCGGCGCGCTACGCGCTGCATTCGCAGCAAAATCACCAGGTTATCGCCAATTACGATCGCCGGGGCGAGTACAGCGAAGACTATCTCAAGCGCAATATGAGCGGCAAATGGATCTACGGCGACGAAGGCAGCGGCCAGCCGCCGTACTTCTATTGGTTCTACACCGATTCGCTCGGCGAGCAGGGACTGCTGACCGGCAGCAGCCTCGTCGTCGAAGCGAGCTTCAGTTCGGACAATATCCGCAACATGCTCGATACGTACAAAGCCGGCGGGCAGGGCGATCCTTTTTATTACCGCAAAGGCGATCTGCCGATCCTGAACCGCAGCGCGGACCGGACGCTGTCGTCGGAGTTGATCGCGTACCTGGACGTTCATCCGCTGGAGCGGACCGCGCAGCGCATCGTCGAACTGCGAGGGCAGGATTATCTCGTCAGCTCGGTCGGTTCCGCGTATCTGGACGGCCAGCTGATCGACGTGGTGCCGCTCGGCCAGGTGCTCGGCCCGATCTCGTCCAGCCGCAATCTGTTCTATTTGTCGATTGTGCTGCTGCTGCTGCTCGGCGTGTCCGCGTCCGTCCTGCTGTACCGCAACGTGCAGCGCCCGATCCGCAAACTGATGAACGGACTGCTGCGCGTGCAAAGCGGCGATTATACGGTGCGGCTGCATGCCCGGAACCGGAACGAATTCTCGTTCGTGTTCGAACGCTTCAACGATATGTCGCAGCGGATACAGGAATTGATCGAAAATGTGTTCAACGAGAAGATCCGGGCCCGGGAAGCGACGCTCAAACAGCTGCAGGCCCAGATCAATCCGCATTTTCTGTACAACTGCCTCGGCTATATTATCAATATGGCGCAGATGAAAGACGAAGAAGCGGTCGTGTCGATGGCGTTTAATCTAAGTGCCTACTACCGGTACACGACGCGCATGGAAAAAGAAATCGCCCCGCTGGAAGAGGAAGTGCGGCTGCTCGTCAACTATCTGGATATCCAGAAGCTGCGCAACGGCAGGATCGATTACGTGATCGATCTGCCGGAAGAGCTGCGCCGGCAGGACATTCCGCGATTGATGCTGCAGCCGATCGTCGAGAACGCGGTCATACACGGCGTAGCCAAATCGTACGCTTCGGGCGAGATCCGTATTACCGGACAGTCGGAAGACGGCTTCTGCGTGATCGTCATCGACGACGACGGGCCGGGCCTGAGCCAGGAAGAGTACGCAGCGCTTAACCGGAAAATGGACGAAGAACTGCAAGAAGAGATGGGCTGCGGGCTGTGGAATACGCATCAGCGGATCGCCCATCAATTCGGCAGCCGGTCGGGGCTGCGGTTCGGTCCGTCTCCGGCCGGCGGATTCCGTACCGAGATCCGGTGGGCCATTCCCGAGCGGCCGGAACTTCAGGCGGCCGGTCCGCTCATGCCGATCGTGCCGATTCCCGGCAATCGAAACGTTTGAAATAGATTCAAACCATCGCAAATATCGTCACAATCGCAAGCCTATCCACAATCGCAAGCCTATCCACAATCGCAAACCTATCCACCATCAAGAGCAAGAAGGAGCGAACCCTCATGCAATTACTGATCGTCGACGACGAAATCCACTGGGTCGACAATCTGTCGATGAACAAACCGTGGCACACGCTCGGGATCGAGCAGGTGCACAAAGCCTATTCCGCCCGCGAAGCGCTGGAACTGATCGATACGTATCCGATCGATATCGTCATCTCGGACATTCTCATGCCGGAGATGAACGGGATCGAATTGATCGAGAAGATCCGCAAGCGGGACCGCAAGATCAAATGTATCATGCTGTCCGGTCATTCGGACTTCGAATTCGCCAAGCAGGCGATGCGCAACAGCGCGGTCGATTATTTGCTCAAGCCGCCCGGCGACGCCGAACTGCTCGGAGCGGTCGGCACGGCGATCGAGCAGTTGAACGCCGAATGGGAAATGGTGAGCTCGCTGGAGCGGACGAATTATGCGCTGCGCGAAAATCTGCCGCTGCTGCGCGGCCGCCTGCTGCTCGATGCGCTTGACGGGCAGCGGATGCCGGCCGACGAATGGGAGCGCAAGCTGCACAATTACGGCCTGCCGTTCACGGTCGGGCCCAGCGCGCTGCTGCTCGTGCGAATGGAAGAAGAATTCGGCAAATACCGGCATAACGGCCAGCCGCTGATCGAATACGCGATCATCAATATGGCCGAGGAAGTGATGGGCGAGTTTCTGGAAGTGTGGGGGGTCAAAGAGGAACACGGCTATCTGGCGTTCCTGCTTCAGTTCAAGCCGGAAGCGCCGGCCGAACGCGACGGGCTGCTGGAGAAGCTGTCGATCCAGCTTCAGTCCAAAGTCAAACAGTTCCTCAAAGGCTCGCTGTCGATCGTCATGACCGACCTGTTCCGGTTTCCGGAAGAGCTGCCCGACGCGTTTCGCCGGGCTGCCGCCTACTTCCGCCAAATCGTCGGGGACGAGCGGGAATTCGTCATGCGGCTCAGCGAGCCGGCCGGCCCGTCGCAGCAGGGCGCGCTGCGCTCGCTGTACCTGCCGCCTTCGCTGGAGAACCTGCTGGAAGCGGGACGCTGGGACGAAGCCGAAGAAAAACTGCAGGCGATCTGCGGCGAGCTGGACGACAGCTGGTCGGAATCGTGGGAACACTGTATGGAAGCCGGATTTTTGATCGCGGCGGCGTATACCAATCTGGCGCACCGGGGCGGACGGACGCTCGAAAGCCTGCTCGGCAGCGAAATGGAGCCGCTGCAGCGGGGCGAAGCGTTCGCTTCGATCGCGCGGCTGCGCAAATGGTCGCTCGAAGCGCTGCGCGCCGTCAAAGAAGGCACGTCGAGCGAGGTCAAAGACAATCGTTCGCTCTACGTGCGCAAAGTGCAGGCTTTTGCCGACAAAAACCTGCATCTTGACGTCTCGCTGCGCGCGCTGGCCGATCACGTGAATCTGCATCCGACGCATTTGTCCAAAATTTACAAAATCGAAACGGGCGAAGGCATCAGCGATTACGTCTCCAATCTGCGCATGGAACGCGCTTCCCACAAGCTGAAGTCGACGGACAAAAAAGTGTACGAGATCGGGCTGGAGATCGGCTACATGGACCCGGCGTATTTTATCAAAGTGTTCAAACGCCATTTCGGCATGACGCCGCAGGACTATCGCGACTCCGGCAAATAACGTGACAAAATCCTATCCGGCCTAACAAACTCATATAGATGCCTTCCCCGGAAAGTTGGTAAAGTAACGAGTGTAAGCTAGAGGTGTACAAGTTAACGGGGGGGATTAAGCAATGAGAAAAATACGGAATGCTTGGAAAATCCTTGCGGTCGCCAGTCTGTTCACGGTCAGCGCGTGCAGCGGGGCTTCGGATAGCGGCTCCAAAACGGACGGCGCGGCAGTCGAATCGGAAACGGCGACAGCGGCGTTCACGGCCGGCAAATACGATCCGCCGATCGAGATCAGCAGCGTGCTCATGCCGAAGAAATACGTGCAAGGCGACACCAAAGAAAACAATGTCCACGACCGGTGGATGTTGGAGACACTGGGTATCAAACACAAAGACACGTGGTACCCGGCCAACGACGACCAGTACAGACAGAAGCTTCAGCTTGCCGTCGCTTCCGGCGAGAAACTGCCCGACTTCGTGCCGGTGCCGACCAATCCGGTACTGACGAACCAACTGATCGAATCGGGACAGTTCATGCCGATCGACGAACTGTTCGACAAATACGCCAACCAGATCCTCAAAGACCACTCGGCCGAACATCCCGAGCTGTGGTATCCGTTCACGAAAGACGGCAAAAAGTACAACATGCCGATTCTGGAGTATACGGACAACGACAACACCGAACTGTGGCTGCGTGAAGACTGGATGGAAAAGCTGAACCTGGAGGCGCCGAAAACGATCGCCGACCTGGAAGTCATCATGGACAAATTCAAAAACGAGAATCCCGACGGTCTGTCTCCGGACAAAGTGTTCCCGCTGGCGATCTCGCTCAAGAACAACACGAACACCTGGATGGGTTCGCTCGACTGGCTGTTCGGCGCTTACGGCACGATCGAAGAACAGTGGAACAAAGACGCGGACGGCAACCTGGAATACGGCTCTATCAACCCGGGTTCCAAAGAAGCGCTTGCGAAGCTGCAGGAATGGATGAACAAAGGCTATATCCACGCGGATTCCGCGCTGTGGGACGAGTCCAAAGCGGCCGAGAGCTGGACCAAAGGCACGGCGGGCATTCTGCCCGGCGCGAACTGGGTACCGGACTGGCCGGCTCCCGACCTGCTCAAAGCGGTACCGGGTTCCAAGTATAAAGCGTATCCGGTCCCTGCCGGACCGGACGGCAAGATCGGTACGAAATGGCAAAACTCCGGCGTCAACGCGAGTATCATGATCAACAAGGACGCGGCGCACCCGGAAGCCATTTTCCTGTACTACAACTACCTGCTCGACAACCTCGCGAACCCGAAAGCGGGCAGCGAATACGAATACGGCTTTGCCAAAGGTTATGACTGGGACGTTATCGACGGCAAACCGACCAGCGACAAAGAAAAGATTCCGAACTTCTCCAACGAATTCCCGTTCCTGACCGGCCCGGCGCGTATTCCGGATCTGTACATGAAGACGCTCGTCAAGCTGGCGGACGGCGAAGAGGCGGTCACGCCTTACGAGAAGCAGATGGCCGAATTCCGCAAACCGGAAAACTGGCAGGCGGCCAAAGTCGTCATGTCCCAACAAGACGTCCGCAAACAGAACTACTTCACCGGAGCGGCTACGCCGACCATGATCTCGAAGTGGAATCTGCTGCGCCAGTCCGAAATGGAGACGTTCAACAAAATCATCTACGGCAAACTGCCGGTAGACGCGTTTGACGAATTCGTTGCCAGCTGGAAATCCAACGGCGGCGAGCAGATCACGCAGGAAGTCAACGACTGGTACAAATCGGTCTCGTCGGCGCAGTAACCTGCACGCCGAACCTGCCGACTGTACCACGCACCACATGCAAGGCCGAAGATCGCAGCCGCGATTTTCGGCCTTTTTTTGCCGCCTGAAGATCTGCCGGAACGCCCGGGCATGTACAATAAAGGCGACGAGAAGCGCGCCGGAACGACCGAAAAGCGGCGGCGTCCCCGATAGTTGCACAAAGATTGCAAAAAGGTTCGCCAAACTTGCAGGGGCATCGGCTAGGCGGCGCGTCTATTCGGCGGGAAAGGGGGAGAGCACGATTGACGAACAGGAATTGATCCGCGGTATTCTGCGCGGCGACCGCGACGCGTTTCGCGAACTCGTCGACACGTACAGGCAGCACGTATTTCGCGTCGCCTTCTCGGTACTGCGCAGCGAGAAGGATGCCGAAGACGTCGCGCAGGAAGTATTTATCCAGATTCATAAATCGCTCCCCGATTATCGTTCCCAAGGATTCAAGACGTGGATTTCGCGCATTGCGACGAACAAGGCGATCGATTTCAAGCGCAAGCAGAAGCGGCGGCGCGAAGATCTGTACGATTCGGAACCGGCTCTGCTGCGGATCGTGTCGGGAGACGAAGCGCCGCTTGCCAAAATGCTGCGCGAGGAGCAGTCGGAAGAAATGCGCAGGCGTCTGGCCGATATGCCCAGAGGTCATCGCGACGTGATCGAAGCTTTTTATTTTCAAGGCAAAAACTACGAACAAATCTCGGCGGAAATGGACGTTACGGTCAAGACCGTCGAATCGAAATTGTACCGGGCGCGAATGTGGATTCGTCAGCACTGGCAGGAGGAGGAATGGCGATGAGCGAGTTGGAACGTTACGGACCGCAGGAATGGATGCGCTACGTGCGGGGCACGCTGGCCGAGCCGACGAGGGAACGCCTGGAGCATTTGCTGGAGCAGGGCGACGAGCAGGCTTTCGGCCAGTATCTGGCCGCGCTCGAAAACGTTGGCGGAGAGCTGCCCGGCCTTGCCGACGAAGAAGCGTTCAGCGAACGGGTCATGGCGTTTATTCCGGAGCGCGCCGACGAACAGGGAGGCCCAGGCTATTTCGGCCGCAGATGGAGAGAGCCGATCGTGCTCTATACGGTCGCGGCCGCCGCCGCGCTGCTGCTGACGTTCACCGGCACGTTCGACCGGATCGGCGAGCAGGCAGCCAAAGCGGCGGGCGAAGCGGGAAAAGTGTCTTACAGCCAGCGGCTGACGGATGGAGCGTCGACGTGGCTGGGCGGCTTCAAAGCGAAAGGGGAAAGCGACCATGAATCGACAACGAAGTAAACTTGCGGCGCTGCTGCTGAACCTGGTGCCGGGCCTCGGCCATGTATATTGGGGCAATCGCTCCCGGGGATTTATCTACTTTTTGCTTCCGCTGTTCATGCTGATCGGCGGAGGGTTGCTGGCGGCGATCGCAGAAAGCGACGCGCCGATGGCATTGGGCATAGCGGGAACCTGCCTCGTCTGGTTTATCAGCATGTTCGACATGCTGGTCGCCGTGCTCAGCCGGCCGCTCGGACCGGACGCGCCGTACGGTTATTACGGTCATGCGCCTTCCGCTCCGAGACATCCGGGCTATGCGGAAGATCCGTACGGCGCTTACCGTTCGGGCGAATCCGGCGCACCGCGAACGGCGGACAGGGAAGAAGAGCCGCGGGCCGGATTCGGGCCGGGCGAAGAAGCTGATTATCCGCCGTACCCGCCTTACCCTCCGGTCGGAGACGGGCGCATGCTGCGCGAACCGAATTATTTTTCCGACGTGCAGCGGTTCTGTACCGTCGTGTTGAGCTTCGTGCCGGGACTCGGCCATTTGTACATGGGCCTGGTGCAGCGGGGCGTCTCGTTTCTGGCCGCCTTTTTCGGACTGACGACGGCGCTGGTCTTCCTGAGTATTTTTACCGGCGAAGAGACGTTTCTGATGTTTCTCGGCGTGCTGCCGATCATCTGGATCTACGGCATGTTCGACGCGGTCCAACTGGCCGGACGCAAAAGCCGCGGCGAGCAGCTGCGCGACTTTTCGCTGATCGAACGCTGGGACATGGGGCGCGACGGCAGCGGGAAAAGCCGGACGATGGGCCTCCTGCTTGCGATCGTGCCGGGCGCGGCACATATGTATCTGGGCCTTATGAAGCGCGGGGCGCAGCTGATGATTCTGTTCTTCGGCAGCATCTACATCCTTGACGTGCTCGGCTTGTCGATCTTCCTGTTCCTCGTGCCGCTCATTTGGTTCTACGCGTTTTTCGACGCTTTGCAGCAGGTCGGGCGCTACGGCCGGGAGCCGCTGGTCGACAAGCCGCTGCTGGACAACTTCGAAGCGAACCGCGGCTGGCTCGGCGTGCTGCTGGTGGCGCTGGGGCTGTATTACGTGCTCAAAACGCTCGTGATGCCGTTTATCGACCTGTATCTGCCGACGCTCGGATTCCTGCATGAACTGGAACCGTATATCCGCAACGCCGTCGTGGCGCTGCTGCTGATCGGCGGCGGCTTCAAGCTGATGAAGACGGGACGCCGGGCGAGAGCCTGAGTGCGGGAAAAGCGCAAGAGCAGGAGCAGGAGCAAGCAGGCTGCCTATAACGTTAAAAGCCCGTCCGTTTTCGGAGTACGCTCCGGAAACGGACGGGCTTTTGCGTTCATGTGGTTCATGTCGTTCATATGGTTCATGTCGTGTCAGGGAACGGTTCCGGCGCCGGAGGCTTCAGTTCGACTCCGCGTTCGGCAGTTGGCTCTCCAGCTCCCGGCCCATTTCGGCCGAGCGCTCCGAGCAGCGCTGAGCGGCCCGGATCAGGGCGCCGTGAAAATCGCTTTCGTCAAGCTTGGCGATCGCCGCCTGGGTCGCGCCGTTCGGCGAAGTGACCTTGCGGCGCAGTTCGGCCGGTTCTTCGCCGGTCTGGCGTACCATTTGGGCGGCGCCGAGCACGGTCTGGACCGTCATCTCGCGCGCTTGTTCGGGCGTGAGCCCGCCGAGCTCGGCCGCTTCGATCAGCGCCTCCATCAGGTAGTAGACGTAGGCCGGACCGCTGCCGGAGATGCCGGTCAGGGCGTCGATCTTGTCTTCTTCGGTCTCGACGACGACGCCGACCGCTTCGAACAGCAGGCGGGCGGTGCGGCGCTGCGCTTCGGACAATCCGTCCGAGAAGCTGACGCCCGTCACGCCCAGGCCGATCGAACTCGACGTATTGGGCATCGTGCGGACGACGGGCTGCTCCGGGCGGTTCAGCAGGCGGCGCAGCGTGTCGATCGACAAGCCGGCGATCATGGACACGATCAGCGTACGCGGGCCGACCAGCGTCCCGAGCTGCCGCAGCGCTTCGGCGGCGTCTTTGGGCTTCATCGCGAGGATCACGACCGGGAAGGTGCGCAGCACCTGCTCTTTCTCGGCCGGGTCCTGCGTGCCGTTCGTGCCGTAGCGCTGGCGAAGCCGGTCCAGCTTCGATTGGTCGCTCCGGTTCAGGAACGTGATCTGTTCGGGCGCGATTACCGCGCGGGCGATCAGCCCCCGGGCGACGGCTTCCGCCATCGAACCGGCCCCGAAAAAGCAAACGCGGTCTTCGATCAGCATGCGGGTCTGGGTCATGGGAGATTCATCCTTTCGCTTCTGGGAAAATGGGGTGGAGCGTATGCTCGCGATCAACGCGGCCGCAGAGTCGCGGCGGCTTACGGGCGAATCTGACCGGTGCCGTAGATCCGGTATTTGGACGAAGTCAGCGCCGGGAGTCCCATCGGTCCGCGGGCGTGCAGCTTTTGCGTGCTGATCCCGATCTCGGCGCCGAAGCCGAATTCGAAGCCGTCGGTGAACCGGGTGGACGCATTGTGGTACACGGCAGCCGCGTCCACTTCGTTCAGGAAGCGGACGGCGTTGACTTCGTCTTCCGTCACGATGCACTCGGAGTGCTTCGTGCCGAAGCGGGAGATATGGGCGACCGCTTCGTCCAGGCCGTCCACGATTTTGATATTCAGAATATAGTCGTTATATTCCGTACCGTATTCTTCGTCGGAAGCGGGCTTCGCTTCCGGCAGCAGGGCGCGGGTCCGCTCGTCGCCGCGCAGTTCGACCTTGAGCCGCAGCAGCTCGTCCGCAAGCGCGCGCAGTCCGCGCTGCGCGAAGTCCGCATGGACGATCAGCGTCTCCATCGAATTGCAGACCGAAGGGCGCTGCACTTTGGCATTGATCGCGATCTCGGCGGCCATTTCGGCGTTCGCCGAAGCGTCGAGATACGTATGGCAGACGCCGGCGCCCGTCTCGATGACCGGCACCGTCGCATTGCGCACGACGTTGTCGATCAGGGAACGGCCTCCGCGCGGGATGATGACGTCGAGCAGCCCGTTCAGCTTCAGCATCTCGTCGACCGAAGAACGCGACGCGTCTTCGATCACCTGAAGCGCTTCGGGCGGCAGCGCCGTGCCGGCCAGTGCCGCGCGCAGCACTTCGGCAATACGCCGGTTGGTGGACAAGGCGGCCGAACCGCCGCGCAGCACGACCGCGTTGCCGGTCTTCAGGCAGAGCGCCGCCGCATCGACCGTGACGTTCGGGCGCGCTTCGTACACAATGCCGATAACGCCGAGCGGCACGCTGACTTTCTCGATCCGCAGCCCGTTCGGGCGCTCGATCGTCTCCAGCACTTTGCCTGTCGGGTCCGGCAGATCCGCGACGAGCTTGAGCGCGTCGGCGATCGACGCGATCCGCGCTTCGCTCAGCATGAGCCGGTCGAGCAGCGATTCGCTCGTGCCGTTTGCGCGTCCGCGCTCCAGGTCTTCGCGGTTCGCTTCGATCAGCGAAGCCGCTTCCGCGTTCAATGCGTCGGCCATCGCGAGCAGGGCCGCGTTTTTCTCGTCGGTGGACAGCGAAGCCATCCGGCGCGCGGCGGAGCCGGCCAGGATCGCTTTGGCGCGCACTTCGCTCTGCACCGCGCCGCCTGCGGCCGTGGAATTGGCCGTTTGTCCGTTTTGTTCGATCGGTGATTGATTCATATGGCAATCCTCCCTGTTACTGGTATGCGTTATTGGTGTGTGTATGGGTATGCGTATGGCTGTGCGTTATTCGGTCCCGGCTCAGCCGAGCGAGATCCATTCGTCGCGATGGATCGCTTCGAGCCGGTGCAGGCCGTTCAGCGTCTCCAGCACCCGCGGTCCCGGCCACCCGCAGACGCGCTGCAGGTCTTCCATATCGTAGTTGACGACGCCGCGTCCGACGACGTCGCCGCCTGGGCCGCGCACTTCGACGACGTCGCCCGCGTGGAACTGCCCTTCGACAGCGGTGATGCCGACCGGCAGCAGGCTGCGGCCTTCTTCGGCGAGCGCGCGCTTGGCGCCGGCGTCGACGATCAGCGCGCCGAGCGGCCGGGACAAATACCCGAGCCACTGCTTTTTGACGGACATGGAAGAGAGCGTCGTCGTGAAATGCGTGCCGCGGCCGCGGCCTTCCGCCGCGTCCGCCAGATCGCCGGTTTCGGTGGCGCGGCCGACGAATACCGGCACGCCTCCGCGCGTGGCGATCCGCGCCGCGTCGAGCTTGGACCGCATGCCGCCGGTGCCGACGCTGCTTCCGCTGCCTCCGGCCATGCGGTAAATATCGTCGCTGATTTCGCCGATCGCCTCGTATTTGATCGCGTTCGGGTCCTGCCGCGGATCGGCGCTGTACAAACCGTCCGTATCGGTCAGGATCACGAGCCGCTCCGCTTTGACCAGATTGGCGACGAGCGCGGACAGCGTATCGTTGTCGCCGAATTTCAGTTCGTCGACCGAGACCGTGTCGTTTTCGTTGAAGATCGGCAGAATGCCACGTTCCAGCAGTTCCTCGATCGTCATGACCGCGCTGCCGATCCGTTTGCGGCTGTGAAAATCGGTGCGCGTCAGCAGGATTTGGGCCGCCACGTGGCCGTGCCCGGCCAGCGCTTCCTGGTAAGCGCGCATGAGCAGCGCCTGCCCGACGGCGGCCGAAGCCTGCTTTTCGTGCAGCTTCCTGGGCCGCTCGGGATAGCCGATCGCCCGGAAGCCGGCCGCGACCGCTCCGGACGTAACGAGCAGCGGCTGAACGCCGCGCCGGTACAGTTCCGCCAGTTCGCCGGCGAAGTACGCAATCGCTTCGCGGTTCAATCCGCCCCGGCTTCCCGTCAGCGAACTGCTGCCTATTTTGACTACGATCCGTTTTTGCATGAATATCTCCTTCTTTCTGCGGGCAGCGTACCAAAAAAGCTTCCGTCCAGGCGCAGCTTATGCTGCGCGAAGGACGAAAGCCCGATCTGTGCTTCCGCGGTACCACCTTGATTGACGGCCTAAGCCGTCCCGCTCGACCCCCGATAACGGAAAGGGAACCGTCCGGGATTGGAGCCCGGATCGCTCGGAGGTAGGATTCGGAAAAGTCCGACCGTGAATTCTCGCAGCCGAGGCGCGGCCTTCGGACACTCTCGCGCCCAAGCCGTACCTGTGGAATTCACTCTCTGAAAGGCGGATCTTCTCGTACTGGCCCCGTCATTGCGGCATGACATTTGGTTTTTCCTAGAATAGCACGCAGAACCCGGTTTGTAAAAGGCGGAATTTGCGCCGAGCGCAGCGTCGGCTCCGCATGCGGCGGTTCAGGAACGTTCGAGCCGCTGCATCGTGCTGCGCAGCGTGCCGATAAACGCTTCGGCCGCTTTGGACAGCGAACGGCCTTTGCGGTAAGCGATGACGAGCGTGCGGTAAGGCACCGGGTCGGCGAGCGGGACGTAGACCGGCAGCAGCTCGCTGCGCCTCGACCGGGAGACGAACCGCGGCACGAGCGTGACGCCCATGCCGGCGGCGACGAGCGATTGCAGCGTCTCCATATTGCTGCTCTCGAACACGACCTGCGGCTCGTAGCCGGCTTCGCGGCACAGATCGAGCACCATTTTGCGAAACCCTTGCCCCTGCTTCAAAATGATAAACGGTTCGTGCTCCAGCTCGCGCATCGTAATGCCCGCGGCGGGAAAAGCTTCGGAGCGCAGCGCGAGCGGATGGTTCGGAGGAACGGCCAGGTCGATCGGTTCGTCGGCAATCCATTCATAGTCGAGCGTCGGTTCGCCAAGCGGCAGCGACAGCAGACTGATGTCCGTTTTGCCGCCCGCGGTCAGCCGTTCCAGATTTTGCGACGTGTCTTCGAGCAGCGTCACGTCGATACCGGGGTAGCCATCCCGAAACGCCGGCAGCACGTGCGGAAGCAGGTGGGAGCCGGTCGTCGGCATGCTGCCGACGGTGATCCGCCCTTTGCGCAGCTGCGAAATGTCTTCCATCTCGACCCGCAGCAGATCCATTTCGTCGACGATCCGCTGCGCGCGCTTCATGAACTCGCGTCCCGCGTGCGTTAGCTGGACCGTGCTCGTGTTGCGCTGGAACAGCAGCACGCCGAGTTCCTTTTCCAGTTTGGAGAGCTGCTGGCTGAGCGAAGGCTGGGCGATATGCAGCTTCTCGGCCGCCCGCGAAAAATTGCGCTCGGCGGCGATCATGAGCGCGTATTGAAGCTGTCTCAATTCCATGTGGGGGAAGTCTCCTTCATTGTGTACGTTCGCGTCCATTCGCGTAAGCGGACAGTCTTCCGTTTTATTTTACAGGGAGATTCTCTTCCGCGTATATAGGTAAAACCTATCAGTATTATAGTTATTATATCTTGGAACAATGAGACAACTCCATGTTATATTTAACCCACTAACAAAACCTGGCCTCGGGAATCGCGAAAGTGGCCGGTTTGAATCCAGCAGCGGGGTGAAGAAGATGAGTAAAAAAACGATGTACGAAAAGATTTGGGACAATCACGTTATTCATCAAGAAGAAGGCAAGCCGGCCATCATCTATATCGATCTTCATTTGGTCCACGAAGTCACGTCGCCGCAGGCGTTCGAAGGTTTGCGCCTGAGCAACCGCCCAGTCCGCCGTCCGGACCGCACGTTCGCGACGATGGACCACAACGTGCCGACGACCGACCGTTTCAATATCAAAGACCCGATCTCCAAGCAGCAGATTGACACACTGTCGCAAAACTGCAAAGACTTCGGCGTCAAACTGTTCGACCTCGACACGATCGACCAGGGCGTCGTACACGTCATGGGACCGGAGCTGGGCCTGACCCATCCGGGCAAAACGATCGTCTGCGGCGACAGCCACACGTCCACGCACGGCGCGTTCGGCGCGTTGTCGTTCGGTATCGGCACGAGCGAAGTGGAGCACGTGCTCGCTACCCAATGTTTGCAGCAGGGCAAGTCCAAGACGATGGAAGTACGCTTCGTCGGCAGCCGCAAGCCGGGCGTCACGGCCAAGGACATGATTCTGGGCGTTATCGCCAAGTACGGCACGGACTTCGCGACGGGCTACGTGCTGGAATATACGGGCGAGTCGATCCGCAGCCTGACGATGGAAGAGCGCATGACGGTCTGCAACATGTCGATCGAAGGCGGAGCGAGAGCGGGACTGATCGCGCCGGACGAGACGACGTTTGAGCATATCCGCGGACGCCAGTACGCGCCGCAGGGCGAAGCGTTCGAGACGGCGGTCGCCGATTGGAAGCAGCTCGTGACGGACGAAGGCGCGCAGTATGACCGCGTCGTCGAATTCGACGTCGATTCCCTCATTCCGCAGGTGACCTGGGGCACAAGCCCGGGCATGGGCGCGGACATCGATTCGGTCGTGCCGAATCCGGCCGACTTTACGACGGAGAACGAACGCCGGGCCGCTGAAAAAGCGCTGGAATATATGGACCTCGTGCCGGGTACGCGCATGTCCGATATTCCGATCGACTACGTGTTTATCGGTTCCTGCACGAACGGCCGTATCGAAGATCTGCGCGCCGCCGCCGAGATCGCCAAAGGCTACAAAGTCGCGGACCAGGTCACGGCGATCGTCGTCCCGGGTTCGGGCCGCGTCAAGCTGCAGGCCGAAGAAGAAGGATTGGACGTCGTTTTCCGCGAAGCGGGCTTCGAATGGCGCGAAGCGGGCTGCAGCATGTGCCTGGCGATGAATCCGGACGTGCTTCAGCCGGGGCAGCGCTGCGCTTCGACTTCGAACCGCAACTTCGAAGGCCGTCAGGGCCGCGGAGGACGGACGCATCTCGTCTCGCCGGCCATGGCCGCCGCTGCGGCGATCGAAGGACATTTCACCGACGTACGCGATTGGACGTTCAAGACCGAAGTCGTCAGCTGACCAAATCTCCGGAAAGAAGGGATCTCGCATGGAAGAATTCAAACAATTAAACGGACTCGTCGCCCCGGTGGATCGGGTCAATGTCGACACGGACGCCATCATTCCCAAGCAGTTTCTCAAGCGTATCGAACGGACCGGCTTCGGCCAGTTCCTGTTTTTCGAATGGCGTTTCGCCGAATCCGGCGAAGTGAATACCGAATTCGAAATGAACAAACCGCGTTATACGGGAGCGGAAGTGCTGATCTCGCGTGCCAACTTCGGCTGCGGATCGTCCCGCGAGCACGCGCCGTGGGCGATACTGGACTACGGATTCCGCGTCGTGATCGCGCCGTCGTTCGCCGATATTTTCTACAACAACTGCTTCAAGAACGGCATTCTGCCGATCCAGCTGTCCGAAGAACAGGTGCAGGATCTGTTCGCCCGCACGGCCGAGCATGAAGGTTATCGCCTGAACGTCAATCTCGAAGAGAAGACGCTCACCGACGCTTACGGTCTGCGTATCGATTTCGATCTGGACGAACATCGCCGCCAGTTCCTGCTTCAGGGCCTGGACGATATCGGCTTGACGCTGCAGCACGAATCTTCGATCTCCGAATACGAAGCGAAGCGGGCCGAACGGACTTACGTGTAACGCCAGGGCCGTTCGCGGCACGCAGTAGAACGCGGCAGCACCGATAAGAACAGAAGCAGCAGCGCCGTTTGGCCTTAGGGCCGGCGGCGCTTTTCGGCGTGGTCGGTCAGGATGCAACCAAGCGTCAATCAAGTGTCAATCAGGCGTCAATCAAGCGTGAATTTCAAAAGGCTGGCCGGCGTCGGCAAAGTCTGCTAGACTGGTGTGTATTGATAATGATTATCAACGTTGGGTCTACAGAACGAACAAGTCAGAACGAAGAAGTCAGGAGAATGAACATGAACAAAAAGCAAAACACAATATGGGCCGCCGCCGCGCTGCTCGGCCTGGGGCTGCTCGCAGGCTGCGGCTCCGATTCGAAGCCGGCGGCATCGGAAGCGTCGGCGCCGGTGTCCGGTTCCGCGATCCGGCTGACCGGCACGTCGGGAGACGTGGACCTGGCCAAGCCGGCGGCCCGGGTCGCGGCGCTGGAATGGTCGTTCGCGGGCGATCTGCTGGCGCTCGGCGTGACGCCGGTCGGTATCGCCGACGACGGCAAAGCCGCCGCGATGCGCAAGCTCAACGGCGGACAGCCGCTCGATTATGCCCCGCTCGGGGAAAGGTCCGCGCCGGACATCGAAGCGATACTGGCCAGCGCGCCGGACTTGATTCTGGGCGATACCGATCGCCATACGGCCATTCTCGACAAATTGCGGGCTGTCGCCCCGACGCTGATCCTCAACAGCCGCAAAGGCTCGTACGACGACAGCCTCGGCGATTTCCGCCAGATCGCGGCCGCGGTCGGACGGGAAGCGGAAGGCGAAGCGCGGCTGAAACAGCATGCCGAAGCGATGGAGCTGCTGCAAGCAAAAGCGGAAAAGCTGCCGGTTCGCAAAGTGTTGATCGGCGTCGCCCGCAAAGACGGCCTGAACGCGCACAGTGCGTTTTCGTACGCGGGTCAGGTGATACAGCGAATCGGGCTGGAGAACGTGGCAAGCGGCAGCGAGGAAGAGCCGTACCCGGAACTTGGGCTCGAAGGCATCGTCGAAGCCGATCCCGACGCGATCTTTATCGCGACCGACGACGAAATGCCGATTACCGACCAGTGGGCAAAGACGTCCGTGTGGCAAGGACTGCGCGCGGTCAAAGCGGGCCGTGTGTATGAAGTCGACCGCGACGTCTGGACCCGTTTCCGCGGCATTACGCCGGCGGAAAGTATCGCGGGCGAAGCGATTTCGCGGCTCGAATCCGTCTCTTCGCAGTAAAGGCGCAGATTCGATAACGACCGGGCGGCGTGCGGCAGAAGTGCCGCACCGACCGAATACGGGATCGTTTCAGGTGCCGCGCGCAAAAAAAGCAAAAAAAAGACGGAAGGTTTTTTCGCAAAGCTCTAAGCTTCGCGCACCTTCCGTGCCGATACATAAGAAATAGCCGTCAACAGCCGAATCGAATTCGGAATTGATGACAGAATTGAAATAAAAGCCGCAACTTTCGAGAAAAGTCCGCGTCTAAGCTTAACGTGAGCACCTGTTGGGATGTCAATAGTTCGGAATCTTTCCGACCGCGTTTGGGAGCAAGCGCGGGAAGAAGGCAATTCCGGCGAAAAAAGCGAAAAAGTTAGAGGTGGATGTGAAGAATGAAAAAGTACGTGTTAACGACAGTAATGGCAGTCCTGATGCTGATGTTCTTGCTCCCGCATACGGGACAAGCGGCCTCGTCGGACACCCGAATCATGCTGGACAATCGAGAATTGGCCAATGCGGACGTCTTGACCGTAAGTCAGACGACGATGGTTCCGATCCGGGTCGTCTCCGAGGAACTGGGTTACAAGGTCGGATGGAACCAGGCGGCTCAGCAGGTTACCATCGGCAGCGGTGCGGATACCGTCGTACTCACCATTAACCAGAAAGCGGCTACGGCAAACGGAGCGATCGTGCCGCTTACGCAGCCGGCCATGGCCCAAAAAGAAACGACTTACGTTCCGCTGCGTTTCGTCAGCGCACAGCTCGGTCTGCAGGTCAAATGGCAAAACGCGGCCAAGACCGTGTATCTGTTCACGCAGGGCAATCCCGCGGGCGGACAGGTCGGAGCGAATCCGGGCAGCACGGACGGAGGCACGGTCGTACCGGGCACGCCCGTAGAGACGCCGGTTACGCCTTCGGCGGAAGTCAAAGCGATCAGCTTCAGCGACAATCGCCTGATGATCTCGACCGACAAAGCGGTCATCGCCAAAGATTCGGTGCTGTCGGGTCCCGACCGCATTCTGGTCGAACTGCCGAACACGCGGTTCGGCAGCTCGATCGGCGGCAATCTCGCGGTCGGCGAGATCGGCACGATCTCCGCGTCGAACGCGGACAACGTGTCGCAGATCCGCTACTTCGTACCGAAAGGTTCGACGAACAGCGTGCAGGTCGTGATCGACCTCAAAAGCGCCAACAACTATAAGCTGTCGACCGAAGGCACTTCGCTGTTCGTCACGCTCGACAAAGTGACGGCGCCGATCACGGGCGTAGGCGGCAACGGCAAAAAAGTGATCGTGATCGATGCCGGACACGGCGATCACGACCCAGGCGCGGTCGGACCGACCGGTGTGCGGGAAAAAGACGTCAATCTTGGCCTGGCGCTCAAAGTCGCCGCCATTTTGAAAAAGAACCCGAACGTCGACATCGTCATGACGCGCAGCGACGATACGTTCCTGGAACTCAAAGAACGCGTCCGCGTCGCGAAAAACGTCAACGCCGACGTCTTCGTCTCGATTCATAACAACAGCGGTTCTTCGGCCGCAAGCGGCACCGAAACGTACTATCAGCGCGGAGACAGCAAAGCGCTTGCGACTACGCTGCACAAGTACATTCTGGCCGCTACCGGCTTCAAGGACCGCAAAGTCCAATACGGCAATTTCCACGTCATTCGCGAAACGACGATGCCGGCCGCCCTGCTGGAGATCGGCTTCGTAAGCAACGCCGCGGAAGCGGCCCAGCTCAGAACGGAAGAGTTCCAGCAGCGCGTGGCAGAAGCGATTGCCCGCGGCCTGACCGAATATCTGGGCGTGTAAAAGCCTGCAGCTTGCAAATAGTTACGATTCTTTCATATATTCGCCGCCGGCAGGAAAGCAAAACGCCGGCGGCGAATTGCTATGTTTAGCGCTATTTCGTTTGGACAAATCGGGAAGGGGATCAAATCATATGCAGCATTCCAAATCCAACCGGCGGCCTTCGGGCATAAAGACCGGCAAAATCAACAAGGTGGTTCCGGCCGTTCTGGCCGTCATGATGGGAGCGGGCGGAGGCACGTTCGCTTTCGCGGCGGAGACGCCGGCGACGACTGCGGTACCGGCGGCATCGGCACCGGCGGCAGCCGCGTCGACCGGGTTCGGCGACGTCAAGACCGGCTACTGGGCCGAGAAACATATTTACAAGCTCGCCGCGCAGGGTATCGTGCTGGGCCAGAACGGCCAGTTCAAGCCGGGCGACAACATTACCCGCCAGGAAGCGATCACGATGGCGATCCGTTTCATCGGAGCGGGCAAAGAACTCGGCACGATCGAGACGGCGATCGTACCGGACGGCTTGACCGTGAACAATTATTTCAAGCCGTACGTCGATCTTGCGCTCGACAAAGGGCTGATCCGATCGGCGGAGGAAAAAGACGCCGACGGCAAAGCGTGGGGCACGCAGCCGGCAAGCCGCGAGTGGGTAACCCGGATTCTGGTGCGCGCGATCGGCAAGGAAGCCGAGGCGCAGTCCGCCGGCTCGACCTCTTTTGCCGATAACGCCGACATTTCCAAAACCAGCGTAGGCTACGTCAGCACCGCTGTCAGTCTCGGTATCGCGCAGGGGATGGAGAACAACAAGTTCAATCCGGCCGGTTCCGTGACGCGCGCCCAGATGGCGACGTTCTTCAGCCGGGCCGAAGCGCATATTACGCCTACATACGCGGGCATGACGACAGGCATCGTGACCGCTCTGAGCGCCAATTCCGTGACGCTGTACGCAAACGGCCAGAACGCGACGTACGCGCTGAACGCGTCCACGCCTTATTTTGCGGCCGGGTCCGAGACGCGGGTCCAGCCTTCCGAGTTGAAGCTGTACACCCGAGTGACGGTCGCCGGAGCGAACGCCCAGGCCGGTTACGTCGAGATCGTCGATCCGAAAGCGCAGGTCGAGACGCTGTCCGGCGAGTTCGACCGCTTGACGGGCACGAACACGCTGTTCCTCAAAACGGCGACGGATTACCCGAAATACGAATATGACGCGTCCACCGTGTTCCTCGACGCGAACGGCAGCCGGATCGAAGCGAAAAATATCAGCGCCGGCAGCCGCGTGTCGCTGCTGCGCGAAACGTACTCCGGCCAGAACAAGATTCTGACCGTGCAGGTGACGTCGGGCAACGTCAGCAAGACGGATACCGGCACCGTGGCGGCTGTGGACGCCGCGGCGGGAACGGTCACGTTTATCGGCTCGACCGGCCTGTCCGAAGTCTACAAGCTCGACCCGACGTCGATCATCCGCTACCGCAACGAGATTTTGGCCGCGTCGGATCTCAAAGTCGGCAGCCAAATCCGTTATGTGATCGAGAACAACGTCGTTCGTACCGTCGAAGTGATGCAGAGCGTGGAGCGTGCCGTGACGGCGCTGCTGTACCAGATCTCTTCGGACGGTTCGACGCTGACGTACAAGACGGACGCCGGCGCGCTCGAAGTCAAGCTGATCGCGCCCAAAGCGGAAGTGGTCGTCGGCGGCAAAAACGCCGCGCTGCAGGATCTGATCGCGGACAAAGCGCTGGGCGACCGCGTGGAATTGACGCTGAGCGGCAGCGGCGAAGTGACCCGGATCGTGGTCAAAGACCGCGAAGCGACGCAGCTGGCGTTCGCGGCGGTCAGTTCGTACGACGCGGCGACCGGCGTGCTGGCGGTCATCGACGCGGCGGGCAAGCCGTACGCTTTCACGGTGGACGCGACTACGAAGCTTGCCTATAATGCGCCTTCGCCGACGCTCAAAGGCATCGAGCCGCTGCTGATCAAAGGCCGCGGATTGAACCTGACCGCGGTCGGCAGCCGCCTGGTCTCGCTGGAGATCGTCTACAAATACGAAGGCACGGTCGAGCGGGTCGATCCCGCTTCGATGATGCTGACGCTCAAGCTCGGCGACGGCACGAGCGTCAAGCTGCCTTACGGCTCGACCGGCACGGCCGTGCAGGCGTACGGCGTGAGCAACGCCACGATGAACAACGTCAAGCCGGGCGACCGGGTCACGGCTGCGCTGTACGCGGACCGCGTCGCGCTGCAGTCCGTCGCCGTCCAGACGACGAAGCAGTTCCGCGTGACCGGCACGGCGCCGGGCAGCAGCCGCCTGAACGTCGAACAGGCCGGCGTATCGGCGAGCCTGTTCGTCGACAACCAGGCGATCGTCAACGTGCAGGGCACGCAGATCGGCTATGCCGGACTTGCGAACGGCCAGCTCGTCGACGTGACGTTCAACGGTCCGGACGTGTCCAAAGTCCGCCTCGCCGACAGCGCGATCGGCACGATCCAGAGCGTCGACGCAGCGGCGCGTTCCGTAACGCTGCTGACTTCGACGGGGGCGACGCGCACGTATTCCGGCGCCGTCTCGCCGCTGAACGTCAACCAGAACGGTACGGTCGTGTCCGCCGCGTCGACGCTTGCGGCCGGCCAGCACGTGCAGGCGACCGTGCAGCCCGACGGCAGCACGTCGTTCACCGTTCTCCAGGCGCTCAGCAAAAGTTTCTGGAGATACGACGCCGCCGCGCAGGCGGTCTACGTCAAGATTACGCCGGGATCGACGGAAAACAATAGGTACAAGCTGGCGCCCGAAGCCTGGGTTCACCAGGGAGCGGCGAATATCAGCGTGCAATCGCTCGTCGGAGATGATAAAATCGTATTGTATCTGAATAACAACGTCGTGTATGAACTCGTGAAGCAATAGATTACCGCCCGTCGAACCGTCGGGTACGGCCAAGCCGGTTCGGTGCGAACGCTATCGTTCGTACCGGCCGGTTTGTCTTTGGCATCGGATTGCGTTCACCGTTCGGAATCGCGACGCGGGAAAAGGATTGAGCCATGACAAACGCCAAAGTCAGACACATCCTGGATACGATTGCCGGCATGTATCCGGACGCGCGCTGCGAGCTGGATCACCGCAATGCGTTCGAACTGACGATCGCGGTGCTGCTGTCGGCCCAGTGCACGGATGTGACGGTCAATAAAGTGACGAAGGATCTGTTTGAAAAGTATCGGGCTCCGGCGGATTACGTCTCGGTGCCGCGCGAGGAACTGGAACAGGATATTCGCCGGATCGGGTTGTACCGGAACAAGGCGAAGCATATCCAGAGCCTGTGCCATCTGCTGATCGAGCAGTACGGCGGCGAAGTTCCGAGCGCGCACGACGAGCTGGTCAAGCTTCCCGGCGTCGGCCGCAAGACGGCAAACGTCGTCGTCTCCAACGCGTTCGACATGCCGGCGATCGCGGTCGATACGCATGTCGAGCGGGTCTCCAAACGGCTCGGGCTTGCGGCGGAAGGCGATTCCGTGCTGGAAGTCGAGAAGAAGCTGATGAAAAAAGTGCCGAGGGAAGAATGGACGCTCACGCACCACCGTCTTATTTTTTTCGGCCGGTACCACTGCAAAGCCCAATCGCCCAATTGTCAGGTCTGTCCGCTGCTCGACGTATGCAAAGAAGGCAAAAAACGCATGAAAACGTCGACGGTGCGCAGAACGCGCAAATCGGGTTGAACGGGCGACCTGCACACAGTTAGGCAAATCACATACAAAAGAGGATGGACAGTATGGAAAACATGAGATGCGTTACGGTATACACGAACGAGTTTGAGAAATTTTCGGATATTTTCGAGCAGGTGCTGATCAGCGACATCCCGGAAAATGACGACATGGAAATCGAAGGCGTAACGGTAGGCAGCGTCAGCGAGATTCCGGAAGAATACGTCGAGCAGATGCGCCTGAAGCCCGAAGTCGTCGTCATGCGCGACAAGAAACGCAACATCACGATTTTGCAGCACGGCAAAATTTTCGAAATTTTTATCCCAACCGTTTAAGATCGGCTTGAAAAAGCGGACACGGCATCGAACCTGGAGGAACATATGGCGGACACGACAATGAAATCCGGGGATCTGCACCAAAAACTAGAGCGGCTGCGTGCCGCTCTAGTTTTGTATGAAGATCCCGAAACGGCGGCCAAGATCGGCCAACTGGAACGAAAATGGAACGATCGCGAGCTGACGCTTGCTTTTCTCGGTCATTTCTCGGCCGGCAAGTCGAGTCTGATCAACGCGCTGTGCGGAGGGCCGCTGCTGCCGTCCGGCCCGCTTCCGACGACGGCCAATGCCGCGATTATCCGCAGCGGCGAGCGCCGGGCGGAGATTACGCTGCATCCGGCGGACACTGCTTCGGAAGCGGCGTCCGCCGGTCTGCCGTCCGGCAGCGGCGAGCGCAAGCTCGTGCTGGCGCCGGAAGAAATGGAAGGCGCGCTCGCCCGCTACTGCAAAGACGGGGAATCGTACGCCACGGTCGAAATCTGGGGCGATATTCCGCTGCTGCAGGGCGGAGGCGCGTTCCTCGATACGCCGGGCGTCGATTCCACCGATGCGGCGCATGCTTCGGCGACCGACGCCGCGCTGCATTTGGCGGACGTCGTCTTCTACGTCATGGATTACAACCATGTCCAATCGGAGACGAATCTGGCGTTCGCCAAAAGCTTGTCCGATCTCGGCAAGCCGCTCGTGCTGATCGTCAACCAGGTGGACAAGCACCGCGAGACGGAGCTGTCGTTTGCCCATTACCGGGAAACGGTCGAGCGCACGTTCTCCGATTGGCAGATTCAAACGGCGGACGTGCTCTATTTGTCCGTCAAGCGTCCGGATCATCCGCTCAGCGGGTGGAACCGCTTCGTCGCGCTGATCGGCCGGCTGTTCGAAGAACGCGAACAGCTGCTTGAACGCGGCGTGCGTCTGGCGGCGCAGGATTTGCTGGACCGGCATCTGCTGCGCGAGCGCGACGTTCGCCCGGGCGAAGCGGCAAGCCTGAGCGCCGAAGAGGAAGAAGTCGAATACGAAGCCGAAGCCAGCCTGCAAGCGCTTCAATCGCAGCAGAGCGAATTGGCCGATCGCGGGCGCAATCTGCGCGACCGGCTTATGAACGAGATCGGCCGCACGCTCGACAACGCGCCGATCATGCCGGCTTCGCTGCGCGACCTGATCCAGCTCTATCTGGAAGCGTCGGCGCCGGGATTCCGCGCCGGCGGCTTGTTCGGCTCGAAAAAGCGGACCGAAAAAGAGCGCGAAGACCGGCTCGCCGCGGTCGCTGCCGATTTCGCCGAGCGGGTGGAAGCGGGACTCGACGTGCATGTGCGCGAACGGCTGCGGGCTTTCGGACGGGAACTGGGCGTCTGGGACGCCGGGCAGGAGACGCGGCTGGAACAGGCGCTGCCGCGCGTCGAGGGCGGCTGGGTGTCCGGCCTGCTCCGCGAAGACGTGCGGCTGTCGCCGGAATACGTCATGAATTTCTCCGGCGATCTGCGCGGCGAAGCGCTCGCCCGCTTCCGCCGGGCATCGCTGGAGTTCGCCGACAGCCTGCTGGAAGATGCCGAGCCGCAGGGCGGGGAGCAGTTGGCCGAGATCAGCCGGCAGGTGCTCCAGGCGTCCGAGCTCGCGGGCAAAGCGCGGCTGCGCCGCGAAGTCCGCGAAGCGCTGGACCTGCGCGAGCAGGAACTCGCCGGGCTGCTCGGCAACGCCGACGGCCTGCCGGCGCTGCGCCTGCCGCAGCTGGACGAGCCGCAGGGCGAAGCCGGCCGCGGCGGAGAGCCGTTCGCGGCGGACGGCGCTGCCGATGCGGCGGCGTCCGTGCCAGCGGCGGCGGTCTCCGCGGCTGCGGCCGCTGCGCCAGCCCCGGAGACCGGGCTGACGCCTGCGCCGCCGGCCGCGGCGGCAGACCCCGCCGCGCCGCCGCATGCAGCGCCCGCAGGCCGGAAGCCTGCCGGCCTGCACGCGGCGTCTTCGGCCGAAGACGCCGGCGCCGGCGGCCGGCTGGACATCCTGCACGCGGCGGCGGACCGGCTGCGCGAAGCGGCCGAAGTGCTCGCGCCGCTGCCCGCGTTCGCTTCGACGCTGCGCGCCATGCGCGAACGCGAAGCTTCGCTGCGCGGCGGGCGCTTCACGCTGGCGCTGTTCGGAGCGTTTAGCGCCGGCAAGTCTTCGTTCGCCAACGCTTTGCTCGGAGACGGATTCCTGCCGGTGTCGCCGCATCCGACGACCGCGGCGATCAGCCGGATCATGGCCCCGGAACGGGCCGAAGACCACGGCCGCGCGCTGATCGTCATGAAGACGCGCGAAGAACTGATGGGCGACCTCGCCGACGCCTGCGAACTGCTCGGTCTGGGCGATCCGGCGGCGGGCCGCTGGCGCGCCGAAGTGCGCGCGCTGACGCCGGACCGTATCCATCCGTCCGGCCGCGCGCATTACAGCTTCCTGCGCGCCGCGGACGCCGGCTTCGATCTGGCCGAGCCGATGCTCGGCACGGAAAGCCTGGCGGAGCCGGACCAATTCCGGCTGTACGCGGCGGAAGAGAGCCGCGCCTGCTTCGTGAAGCGGATCGATCTGTATATCGATTCGCAATGGACGCGGCAGGGGATCGTGCTCGTCGATACGCCGGGAGCCGATTCGGTGCACGCCCGCCATACGGGCGTCACGTTCGACTATATGAAAAATGCCGACGCGCTCGTCTTCGTCACGTATTACAACCATGCGTTCTCCCGGGCGGACCGCCAGTTTCTGGCGCAGCTCGGCCGCGTCAAAGGCAGTGACAGCGTCGACAAGACGTTCTTCATCGTCAACGCCGCCGATCTGGCCGATTCGGAAGAAGAATGCGGCGGAGTGACGGCGCATCTGGAAGAGCGGCTGCGCGGCGAAGGCATCTTGAATCCGCGCATCTATCCGGTGTCGAGCCTGCGCGCGCTGGAGCGCAAGCGCTCCGGCCGGGCGTATACCGACGTTGGATCATCCGCCGGATCGGCCGCCGCTTCGGCGGGCGAAGAGTTCGGCGGAGCGGCGTTCGACCGGTTCGAAGCGTTCGAGCGGGAACTGCTGCATTTTGCGGCCGAAGAATTGGCCGGGCTTGCCGCGGCGTCGGCCGATCGCGAGATCGAAGCGTCGCGCGAACGGCTGAACAGCTGGATCGCGGAAGCGGACCTCGGCGCGCAGGAACGGCAGCTGCGCCTTGAGCGGCTGGCGAAAGCGTCGGTCGAAGCACGCGAGATCGCGGGCTTGGCCGGAGCGGCGGACAAGACGCCGGAACTGGTGCGCGAGATCCGCGAGCTGCTGTTCCACGTGCGGCAGCGGATCGAGTTCCGGTTCGGCGACTGGTTCGCCGAAAGCTTCAATCCGGCGCTGCTGCACGCCGGAATCGGCGACCTCAAAGCGTCGTTCCTGGCCTGCGGACGCGAATTGTCGCGTATGGTCGCCCGCGAAGCGGAGAACGAACTGCTGGCAACGGGCCTGCGGATCGAACGGGCCGGCCAGCGCATGCTGGCGGGGGGACTGAACGATACGCGGGACCGGCTGGCCGGGCTTGGAGCGCCGTTCGACCGGCTCGAACCGGGAGACGGCGGCGCGTGGGAGACGCCTTCCGTGTCGGAAGTGCAGCTCAGCGGCGCGCTGGACTGGGCTTCGCTCTGGCCGATGTTCAAAAGCCCCAAAGCGTTTTTCGAGCAGCGGGGCCGGGATGCCGTGCGCGAAGCGGCGCTGGCGACGTTCCGCGAAGCGCTGCAGCACGTCACGGAGAGCCGGCTGCCGGAGTTCGAAGACTTCTACGGCCGGCAGCTGTCGCACAAATTGGGCACGGAAGCCGAAGCGCTGCTGCGTCAGGCGGAAGAAGCGGCGGACGGCATGCGTCTCTCGCTGTCCGACCAGCCGGATACCGAACGGTGGAAAGCGATGGAGAATCGCTTGAAACACGTATTGGCGGCACAGCAAAAAGTAAAAGCGTGACGTTAGCCGCACAAAAAATTCTTTTCTTGACCCTTAATTTCCAGTAAGATGTCAGGCATACAAGTACAGGAATATCCTGCGGCTTGTCTGCCTTTTTTTATCAAGAAACTGAGTTTCGAGACTCATATTGGTGGGTAACTTATATGAGAAAAGACTCATTTTTATGGGAATATGGGCGCGGTTGTGCAATATAGTCCTAAGCTATTCAGGCGGGAGAGAAAATCATGAATGACATCTTAGCAATCCTATCGTTGAATTGGGTCTATTTGACAATTTCGCTGCTGGGTTCGATCGCGGCATGCGCCCTGATCGTGTACGGCGCGGCATGGAAACAATCGGAACTTCGGACCGTTCGCGTGCGCAAACGCCAGCAAATGGTCATTTTGCTCGGCGCGGCCGCTTTTAGCATCGATCATATCGTGGCGCCGCTGTCGCTTGAACTCGTGGTGAACCGCGACTATTACGTAATCCATTTGATTTTTACCGTGCTCGGCTGCCTGGCCGCGACTTCGCTCGCGATTCGTTACGCGGTGAAGCCGGCCAGCGGCTCGGCCCGTTTTTTCTGGACCGGACTGATCGTCTCGTTCACGATTCTGCTGTTCGATTACGCCAACGTTATGCTGCTGTTCCGCCATTTGGCCGTATGGAATCCGGATCTTGTGGCGATGAACGTGATCCTTACGTTTTGTATCGGTTTTGCCGTTATGCGCCTTGTGACCTTGTCGAGCCGCAACCGGGAGCACGGACTGAACTCGCGCTGGAACGTCCCCGGCATTATTCTGTGCGGGTTTGCGCTGTTCGGCGTTCCGATCCTGTGCGTGCTGTCCGTGCTGCCGCTCGACGTCTACGACCGGGCAGGGGAGATCGGCGAGAACCGCGCGTTCCTCGTGCCTTACCTGTTCATGCTCGCTATTGTCTGCCTGCTGATGGCGTTCCCGGACGATTTCGTGCGCGTGCGCGAAAAGCTGCAAAGCCGCAAGCTGCGCGAGCGCGAGCAGCACTACATTTCCCTGTATGAACACAATCCCGACGGAGTGTTGGAATTCGACGCCCGCGGCGTCGTGACCGGCATGAACGCCCGCGCCGAAGCCATCTCCAAAAAGCTTGGCAAAAAAATGCTCGACACCCGCTTCATCGACCTGTTCGCCGGCGAGCAGAGACGGATCGTCGCCGATCATCTGAAGCTCGTGCTCGGCGGTCGTCCCGGCACGTCCGAGATCGATATGCAGGGCGTGGACGGGCATGTGCAGTCGTATGCGCTGACCTCGCTGCCGATCGTCGTCGACCGGCATGTCGTGGGCGCGTACAGCATCGTCAAAAATATTACGAAGCGCAAAAGGGATCAGGAAACGATTCGCCATCTCGCGTATCACGACGAGCTGACCGGATTGTCGAACCGCCGTTCGTTCGAAGTGACGCTTGAGCGGTATACGAATTACGGCGATCAGAGACCGGAACCGTTTACGCTGCTGTTTATCGACCTTGATCGCTTCAAGCGCGTCAACGACTTTTTCGGCCATGCGTTCGGCGATCTCGTTATCAAGCATGCCAGCAAATTGATCAAAGGCTGCATTCCGTCCGACGCTTTTCTCGCCCGGATGGGCGGCGACGAATTCACGGTCATCTTGCCGTCCGTGTACCGCCGTTCGGAAGCGGAGAAATGGGCAGGGCAGATCGTGGAACGGTTCAACGACCCGTTCGAGATCGGCAAGCACACCGTCAAGCTGTCCGCTTCGGTCGGCATCTCCCGCTACCCGGACGACGGGCTGTCGAGCGAGCTGCTGACCAAATACGCCGATTCCGCCATGTATGACGCCAAGCAGAACGGCAGCGCCCAATACCGGTTTTACGATGCGGCAAGCGACCGGACGAGTCTCGAAGAGATGCGGCTGGAACAGGAACTCGAACTTGCGCTTGAAAAAGACCAGCTTCGGCTGATGTACCAACCGAAATTCGATATTCGCAGCGGCCAGGCGATCGGCTACGAAGCGCTGATCCGCTGGGATCATCCGGTCCACGGCGAAATTTCGCCGCTCCGCTTCATTCCGATGGCGGAAAAAAGCGGGATGATCGTGCCGATCGAACAATGGGTGCTGCGCACCGCCTGCCTGCAAGCCAAAAGCTGGGAGCGCGAAGGGCTGGGCAAGCTGCCGATCGCGATCAACGTGTCCCAGGTTCACCTGATGAAGCCCGATATTTACGAGAGCATCCTGCGGACGCTGGAAGAGACCGAATTCGATCCGCGGCTGCTGGAACTGGAAATTACCGAAAGCGCGATGATGCACAACGAAGAGCATGTGATCGAGATTCTCGACCAGCTCAAAGCGGCGGGCATCTCCGTCTCGATGGACGACTTCGGCACCGGCTACAGCTCCCTGAGCTATTTGCACAGCCTGCCGATCAGCTGCCTGAAGATCGACCGTTCGTTTATTCGCAAAATCACGACCGACCCGGACAGCAAAGCGATCGCCGAGATGATCATCTCGATGGCCAAGCAGCTCGGTCTGAAGATTATCGCCGAAGGCGTGGAGACGAGCGAGCAGGTCGCGCTGCTGCAGGAGCTGCAATGCTACAACGTGCAGGGCTTCTACTACAGCCGCCCGCTGCCGCCCGAACAGGTGGGCCGTACGAACGTTTCCTGAGTGACGGTTCCGAATGGCCGTTTTCGCTTCGCGATCCGGAGTGCTTGAACGTCTGAGTGCCGGAATGCTCGAATGCTCGAATGCTCGAATGCCGGATTGCTTGAAGGTTCTAATACTCGAATACCGGATTGCTCGAATGCCTGAAACCCCGATTCCGCAGCCGCGGAGCCGGGGTTTTTTCGCTCCGGAAGTGGAGGGCGGTACGCAGTCTGCATCGTTTCGTCCGCTTTTGTTGAAATAGCTGCGTGAGAACAGTTATTTCGTGATAAATGTCCGTATTTGGCAAAATAACTGCGTGACGACAGTTATTTGTCGACTGGTGTGCGAAATCACTCTTTTTGGCGAGAAATAAGTGGATCTACGACGTTATTTGCGATTCCGACGTTTTTTGGACCCCCATAAGTGTAATAATGTCGTTAATTCGTCTCTAACTTGGAGTTTGCCGGATCGGAAAGCAGGTTGGATCTGAAAATGGGGTTGATAGAATTGATGGGGAGCTGTTTAGAGAGTTTCTTAAAATAAAATAAGGTAATGAAAAATTCACAATAGAAATCTATAAAATCAACCAAAGACCTGAAAAAGACCTGAAAAAGACCTGAAAAAGGCCCGAAAAAGACCCAAAAAAATCCGAAAAGGTTCAAAAAAGTTCCGAAAAAGGCCCAAAAAGACCCGAAAAAGACCCGAAAAGGTCCAAGAAGAACCTTCCGGCCAAATGGTGTAAAATAAAATAAAAGCAGTCACCCTATTCGGACCCAAAGGAGAATGGAACATGTCCTCATTTACTTTCAAGCCCGGCGACACCGTCGCTTTGATGTCCTGCTCGGACGGACTGCCGCCGGAAGAGCGCCCGCGGATCGAAGCGCTGACCGGCTGCCTGCAAGCGTTCGGCCTCCAAGTCGAAGAAGCGCGCACGCTTATGCGCACGTCTTCGTTTTTCAGCGGAACGCCGCAGGAGCGGGCGGACGAGTTGAACCGGCTGTTTGCCGACGCTCGCATCGCGGCGATCTTCGACGTGTCGGGCGGCGATTCGGCGAACCAGATTTTGCCGCTGCTCGATTACGAACAGATACGTGCCGGAAGCAAGCCGCTGTTTGGCCTGAGCGATTTGTCGTCCGTATTGAACGCGATCGCTGCGCGCAGCGGTGTCCGCACGTACCATTACCGGACGATGAATCTGGTCGGCGCTTACGCGGAGCGGCAGCGCGAAGAGTTTTACCGGACTTTTTTCGAAGAGCTGCCGGATCTGTACAATTTCGATTTCGAATTTTTGCGGGGCGAAGATTTGGACGGCGACGTGGTCGGCGGCAATCTGCGCTGCCTGCTCAAGCTTGCGGGCACGCCGTACTGGCCGGACTTTTCGGGCAAAGTGCTGCTGCTGGAATCGCTCGGCGGCGGCGCGAACCGGATCGTCTCGCTGCTGGCGCAGCTGTCGCAGACCGGCGCGTTCGAGCGCTGCTCGGGCCTGCTGCTCGGCACGTTTACGGAGCTTGAGCGCCAAGGCGAATTCGGCCTCGTCCGCGATTATCTGCTGGAGTTGACGCAGGGAAGCGGCATTCCGATCGTCAAATCGAGCCGGATCGGACACGGGGAAGACGCCAAATGTATCGTGATCGGCTGAATTGATCGACTAACCGGGCCAGTCGGCCAACGAAAGGAGGAGCACCCATGAAAAAGGGCGCACGGCTGTTCAACTTCGATGTCAAGTTCGGATTCGGCAAAAGAAAATCCGAACCGCCGGCCTCCGCCACGGCCCCGCCCCCCAACTCCGGCCCCGCCGCTCCGCGTCCGCCGGCCTCAGCGCCTCCGGCCTCAGCGCCTCCGGCCTCCGGCGATACGGCCGCCGGCCCGAATCCGGCCACGCTTGAACTTGCGACTTTTGCCGGGGGCTGCTTCTGGTGCATGGTATCGCCGTTCGACGAGCTGCCGGGCATCGTGTCGATCGTGTCCGGTTATACGGGCGGGCATACCGACAATCCGACGTACGAAGAAGTCGGCCGGGAAACGACCGGCCATGCGGAAGCGGTGCAGATTACGTTTGATCCGCATATTTTCCCGTATGCGCGCCTGCTGGAACTGTTCTGGCAGCAGATCGATCCGACCGATGCCGAAGGCCAATTCCAGGATCGCGGACGTTCGTACCGGGCGGCGATCTTCACGCATAACGAACGCCAGCGGCGCGAAGCGGAAGCTTCCAGGCGGGCGCTGGGCCGAAGCGGACGGTTCAAAAGCAAAATCGTGACCGAGATCGCCGACGCCGGCCGCTTCTATCCGGCTGAAGCGGAACATCAGGATTATTACAAGCACCGGTTCGGCCATTACCGGCTGTACCGGCAGCATTCCGGGCGAGACGCTTTTCTGCGCGAACATTGGGATACGGAACGCGACCGGGAGAAGCTGCGCGGCGAACTGAGCGACGTGCAGTACGAAGTGATCGTCCGCGGAGGAATGGAGCCGCCTTACGACAACGCGTACTGGAACGAGACGCGGCCGGGCCTCTACGTCGATGTGCTCAGCGGCGATCTCCTGTTCGATTCGGCGGACCGGTACGACGCCGGCGACGGCTGGCCCGCGTTCGCCCAATCAGCCGACAGCCATCTGGTGCGCCGCGAAGCGGATCTGGGCGGCGGGGAAGTGCGGACCGCGCTGGTCAGCCGCCTCACGGGCGCGCGCCTCGGCTATTTGCTCTACGACGGACCGGGCGAAGGCAAGCTGCATTACCGCGTCAATTCCGCGGCGCTGCGCTTCATTCCGCGGGAGTAAGCCGCAGCGGCGACAGCCGCTTGCGGCTTCTTTTTTGGTCGGGGGGTTCCGGTTTGCCGGAGCGGCGCGTTATAATTATGGAAGAATCTTATAATCGTTGGAGGAATTTTATGAAAAAGGGAAAAATGTTCTACAAAACGTTTATTCCGATTCTTCTGCTGGGCGTCGCCCTGGCCGTCAGCTTCGGCATCTACACCTATGTCCAGCTCGTGCGTTCCGTGATCGACAGCGTAGCCGAAGAAAAGCAAAATTCCATTACCCAGACCAAAAACAATCTGGAACAAAAGATCCGTACTATTGAATACGCTTTCAATACATACAGTACGACGAGTTCGTTCGGCGAAGTCGTCGACAAGCCGATTACGGAGCGCGATTTTCTCGCTTACCGCGAAGTCAATACGCAGCTGAACTATATCGCCACGATGGGGCTTGAAGGCGCGGAGTATACGCTGATCAGCCTCAACCGGGACTGGCGCATCTCGAACGGGAAGCTGTCGCATCTCGGCGCCGAAGAGAAAGACAAGCTGTACACGGATTATATCGATAACCGGGAGAAAGGACTGTTCTGGATCAAGACGGAATCGGGCATCCGGTTCGTCAATACGCTGCCCGCTTTTTCCCGGAACAAGGAAGCGATCGCGCTGTCGGACCTCTCGCTCGGCACGCTCGACCGGACGATCCGGACCGAAGACGGGGCCCGCATCTTTATTTTGAACAAGCAGGGCGATCTGATGTACGATACGCAGTCCGGCGAACCGGACATGGGCCAAGGCGAACAGGCGCGGCTCGCGGAAGCGGCGGCAGGCGGCGAGCACGCTGCGGGCATGCTGGACTGGAAGCCGGGCGGCGCGGCGAAGTCCCAGCTGATCTACTCGCGTTCCGCCTACAACAACTGGACCTATTTTACCGTGCTGGATCAACAGGAAATCGCCGGCGCACTGCAGACGACGCGGTTCGGCCTGATCGCCATGGAACTTGCGCTGATCCTGCTTATTACGGTCGTCGCCTACGTCATCGCGGGCCGCTTCACGAAGCCGATTCTGCAAATCACCGGCAGCCTGCCCCCCCACGGCTCGCTTTCGGGCAAAAACGAGATCGACTGGATCTTGTCTTCGATTAACCGGCTGCTGAGCGAAAAGCAGAGCCTGGAGACGCTGATGGAAGCCGAGCAGCCGCAGCTGGAGACGCAGTTCGTGCTCAATCTGTTCCGCAGCCGTATCTCCGCCGGGGAACTCGACCATCAGCTCAAGCGGCTCGGTTACGAAGGAGGCGTCGACCGGCAGTACGTGACGATGCTCGTCCAGCTCGACAACGTGGGCAAGCGCGAGACGCCCGACCGGGACGTGCTGCTGCTGGCCGTCAACAAGATCGCCGAAGAGCTGATTCCGGCGCGCAGCCGGATGCTGCCGGTCATTTTGAACGACGATACGCAGGCGACGATCCTTATGTTCGACGGCGCCGACGAGGGAGAGATTCGCCGCGGTATGCTGGAGTACGCCAAGCAGGTCGTCCGCGCGGTCAAAGAGTATGTCAAGCTGTCCGTCAGCGTCGGGATCAGCAGTCCGTACCCCAAGCTGCTCAAGAGCCGCGAAGCGTGCGAGATGGGCAAGCAGGCGCTGCATCAGCGGTTGAACCTCGGCAAGGAATCGATTATTTTCTACGCGGATATCGCAAGCGTCGTGCCGGGTCCGGTGCTGCTGCATTATCCGGCGGAGCTGGAATCGAAGCTGTTCGACGCGATCCGGCTCGGCGACGAAGAGAAAGTGTCGGCGGCGCTCTATCCGCTGTTGGCCGAATTCATGAAGAAAAGCCGCAATTCGATGAATCTGGAAGTGATGCTGATCCGCCTCGTGAACAATCTGATCCAGCTGGAGCAGCTGCTCGGGATCGAAGTGCTGCTGACGGCGGACAACCACGCGCTGTACCATCGCCTGCTGAGCATTCGCAACCCGGAAGAAGTGGAGCGGATTTTGGTCGAGCAGGTCATTTTCCCGATGGTGCGCAGCATGGAGAAGAAGACGAACGAGCAGTTCCGCTGTCTGTCGGAGACGATCGCCGGTATCGTGCGCGACGAATACGACCGGGAGCTGTCGCTGGACCAGATCGGGGAGCGCCTGCATTACAACCCGAATTATCTCAGCAGCATTTTCAAAAAAGAATTCGGCACGACGTTCAGCGACTATCTCATGAGCTACCGGCTCGACATGGCGAAGAAATGGCTGACCGAGACCGACCAGACGGTCAAAGAGATCGCCGAACGGCTCCAATACCAGAATCCGCAAAACTTTATCCGTTCGTTCCGCAAAAAAGAACAGGTCACGCCGGGCGTCTACCGCAAGCTGAGACAGAATATGTGACGGCGCGGCGGCCCTTTTTTACCAGGACCCGTGTTCGCCTGCCGATTCCGGTATCCGCACCCCGAACACCAACGCAAAAAGGCCCCGTGCTCTGTGTGTCCACAGCGGCACGGGGCCTGCGTCTGCGTCGGAATCAGCCTTTGACCGCTCCGAGCAGCGCGCCTTTGGTAAAATGCTTCTGCACGAACGGGTAGGCGATCAGCATCGGGACGGTGGCGACGACGATGACGGCCATTTTGATCGTCTGCGCGGGCGGGATGACGTCGACCGACGTGCCTTCCGCCTGCATGCCGCTCGACACGATGACGATCTGGCGCAGCAGCACCTGGATCGGCCATTTGTTGGAGTCGGTCAGGTACAAGATGGCGGTCATGTACGTATTCCAGTACGTGACGGCGTAGAACAGCGAGATCGTCGCGATCGAAGGCAGGGCGAGCGGGAGCATGATTTTGAAAAAGATGCCGAGGTCGTTGCTGCCGTCGATTTTCGCGGATTCTTCCAGTTCGTCGGGCAGCGCCTGGAAAAAGTTGCGCATGATGATCAGGTTGAACGCGTTGACGGCGACCGGGAGAATAAGGGACCAGTAGGAGTCGATCAGGCCGACGCCTTTGACGACGAGGAAAGTCGGAATCATGCCGCCGCTGAACAGCATCGAGAACACGACGACGAAGTTGATCACGTTGCGTCCTCTCAAGTAACGGCGCGATAGCCCGTACGCCATGAGCGCGGTCAGCGCCATGCTGACGACCGTGCCGACGACCGTCACGCCGATCGAGACGCCGAGTCCTTTGAAAATGGTCGGGGTGGACAGGATGTAGCGGTAAGCGTCGAGCGAGAACGTCGTCGGGAACAAAATGAAGCGGTTGGACACGACTTCCTGGGTGGAAGCGAACGAACTGGCGATCACGTTAATGAAGGGCAGCAGACAGATCAGCGCGATCAGCGTCAGCACCGTATAGTTCGCGATATTGAACAACCGGCTGCCGAGCGTTTGCTTGCGTTTCGAAGAAGTATGCTCCATCTTGTGAACCTCCTTGAGTGGACTGGAATGCCTATTTCCACCCTAACAGCGGCTCCGCATTCCGTATATAATCCGCGGATCAGGAGATCGGGGGTACGGCCGGAATCCGGCGGATAATCATCAGCCCCGCACATAATCATCAGCTGAGTTCCGAACAGCGGAAAAGGCGCAGCCACGCGGTTTTGCAAGCGTTACCACGAGATGATTATATACGGAATGCCGGCCGCGGCTTACGCTTGGGAAGCAATCGGAATTCAAAGCGAAAGCGAGGTTGGCAAACGATGACCAAGCCGGTGAACGTGTCCGATACGTCCCTGCTGAAGCTGGACGGTCGGACGGTGCGCAAAAGCCGTTTCGGGCTGCGCAAACACATGCTGCTGTATTTGATGATCCTGCCCGGTTTTATGTATTTTGTCGTATTCAAGTATTTTCCGATGGGAGGCCTGGTGATCGCTTTCCAGGATTACCAGCCGTATCAAGGCATTCTCGGCAGTCCCTGGGTCGGCTTCAAGCATTTTACCCGGCTGTTTACCGAACCGACCTTTTTCATGCTGCTGCGCAATACGCTCGTCTTGTTCGCGCTCAATATCGTTTTCTTTTTCCCGCTGCCGATTCTGCTCGCGCTTATGCTGAACGAAGTGCGGCACAAATTTTTCAAAGGCGCGATCCAGACGATCATCTATATCCCGCATTTTATGTCGTGGGTCATCATCGTCTCTATTACTTACGTGTTCATGACGGTGGACGGCGGCGTGCTCAACGAGCTGCTGTCTTCGGTCGGGCTGCCCAAGATCAGCTTCCTGACGTCGCCCGAATGGCTGCGCACCGTGTACATCGGACAGATTATCTGGAAAGAACTCGGCTGGTCGACGATCATCTATCTGGCCGCGATTACCGTCGTCGATACCCAACTGTACGAAGCGGCGGAGATGGACGGAGCCGGACGGCTGCGCAAAACGTGGCATGTAACGCTGCCCGCTATCCGTCCGGTCATCATCACGCTGCTCATTCTCAAGATCGGCAGCACGCTTGACCTCGGGTTCGAGCATATGTACCTGCTGCTCAATTCCCTCAACCGCGAAGTGGCGGAAATTTTCGATACGTACATCTACACCGCGGGACTCAAAAACGGCCAGCTCAGCTATAGCACGACGGTCGGCCTGTTCAAAGGGTTGGTCGGTCTGGTGCTGGTCATGCTGTCCAACCGCCTCGCCAAAAAGATGGGGGAAGACGGCGTCTATTGACCTGCTTGTCCGTTCAGCCGCGTCCAATATCCGGCATGACCCAATTTATCCGAAGAAAAGGGGTAACGACATGAGAAAATCCGCCAAAAAAGCCCGCAAGACCGGAGCGATTCTGCTGGGGACGACAATGCTTGCGCTGACCGCCTGCGGAGGAGGAAGCAGCCAGGGAGCCGCCGGGCAGCCGTACGACGAAAATTCGAAAGCGACGATCAGCTGGCTCAATATTTTGCATACCGCTTCGCCGCCGACCGATACCATTTTGACTAAAATCGAAGAAAAAACGAACGCCGATATCCAATTCTCCTGGATTCCGGACGCTTCCAAAGAAGAACGGATCAATACGTCGCTCGCTTCGGATTCCTTGGCGGATATCGTCACGCTGACGCTGCTCGACAACTCCTCGGTGCGCAACTCGCTCAAGTCCGGCCTGTTCTGGGAAGTCGAACCGTACCTGAACGATTATCCGAATCTTGCGAACATCTCGGAAGACACGCGCCGCTCCGCTTCGATCGGAGGCAAACTGTACGGCGTGCCGTTCCAGAAAGACCTGGCGCGCAACGGCGTCACGATCCGCAAAGACTGGCTGGACAAGCTGGGGCTGGAGACGCCGCGCACGACGGACGAACTGATGGAAGTCGCGCGGGCGTTTACCGAAGACGACCCGGACGGCAACGGCAAAGCCGACACGACGGGCTTCGTGGACCGCAGCGATCTGGTGTACGGCGCGTTCAAGACGCTGAGCTCCTACTTCGGCACGCCGAATATGTGGCAGGTGGGCGAAGACGGGAAGATGACGCCGGAATTCATGACCGAACCGTATTTCGAGACGATGGACTATATGAAGGCGCTGTATGAAAAAGGGTACATCAATCAGGACTTTGCCGTCACCGCCAAAACCGACCAGCAGCAGAAGTTCGCGCAGGGCCGGGCCGGCATCTACGTCGGGGCTATTTTTGACAGCAAAAACCTGCTCAACATGGCCAAAGGCATTCAAGACGATATGGAACTGGTGCTTGTCAACGACATCACCTCGACCGGCAATGAAGCGGACCGCGCGATCTGGGCGGCCAACAACGGGATCGGCGGCCTGCTGGCGTTCCCGAGGTCGGAAGTGAAAGACGAAGCCGAACTCAAGCGGGTGCTCAAGTTCGTGAACGACCTGATGGACGAAGACAGCTACGCGCTGATGACGTACGGTATCGAAGGCACGCATTACACGGCCGACGATCAGGATGCGGTCACGATTACCGATACCGATCTGTGGCAGCAGGAAGTGCAGCCGTTCGCTTCAAGCCGTCCCAAAGAAAGCGGGTACAAGATTCACGACGCCGATCCGCTCAAAAAGCAGTCCGACAAGCTGATCGCCGACAACGCCAACTACGCGGTGCTCAACCCGGCGTATTCGCTCGAATCGGAAACGTACAACACGCAGGGCTCCGAGCTGCAGAAAACGATCATGGACGCGACGTACAAATACATTCTCGGCGAGCTGGACCGGGCAGGCTTCGAAGCGGCGGTCGAGAGTTGGAAAAAGTCGGGCGGAGCCAGCGTGATCACCGAATATGAAGCCGCTTACAAAGAACAGAAATAAGGAGGGTGCGATTCAATGGAACATTCATCGTCAGCCAAGTCAACGTGGAGCGTACGAACGGCGGAATCGATCATGGCGCGCAGTCCCAAGCTGTATCTGTGCAACGGGCATAACGGCAAATGGTCGTACGATTACGGTGTCGTGCTCAAAGGCTTCGAGGCGCTGTGGCGCCGTACCGGCGACAGCCGGTACTTCCGCTATATCCGGGCACAAATGGATCATTTTATCGGGGAAGACGGGCAGATTCGCGGCTATGCGCAGGGCGAGTACAATATCGACCATATCAACAACGGCAAGCTGCTGTTCGCGCTGCATCAAGAGACGGGCGAGCGCAAATACCGTCTGGCCGCCGATCAGCTGCGCGCCCAGTTGGAGCATCATCCGCGCACGTCCGAAGGCGCGTTCTGGCACAAACAGATCTATCCGTACCAGATCTGGCTCGACGGCCTGTATATGGGAGCGCCGTTCTATCTCCAGTACCAGCTGGAGTACGGGGGCGGCGCCGGAGTGGACGACGTGACCCGGCAGTTCATCCTGTGCGAGCAGCATACGCGCGACGAACAGACGGGGTTGCTGCACCATGCGTGGGACGAACGCAAGATCCAGCCGTGGTGCGATCCGAACACGGGCCGTTCGCCGCATTTCTGGGGCCGTTCGCTCGGCTGGTTCGTCATGGCGCTCGTCGACGTGCTGGAGCTGCTGCCGTCCGGCCATGCCGATACGCCGAAGCTGCGCCGCATCCTCGTCGATACGCTGACGGCGCTGCGCCGGTATCAGAACGCGGATTCCGGCGTCTGGTACCAGATCGTCGACTGCGGGCAGCGCAAAGGCAATTATCTCGAAGCTTCCGCTTCGAGCATGATCGTCTACGCGATGGCCAAAGGCATACGGCTCGGCGTGCTCGACGAGACGTGGCAGGAGCCGCTCGATCGCGCTTTTCGCGGCGTGCTGGACGAATTCGTGCTGGAGACGAAGGAAGGCTGGATCAACCTGAACAAAAACTGTCAGGTCGCCGGTCTCGGCGGAGCGGACCAACGCGACGGCACGTTCGCGTATTATATCAGCGAACCGATCGTGACGAACGATCAAAAAGGGCTCGGCGCGTTCCTCAAAGCATGCTCGGAATACGAACTTACGCGGCTTGAAGCGCAGGGCGGCGCGGGTACGCGCACGGAGCAAGCGGAGAAGCGGCGGGAAGAACGAGGTACTCCGCTCGCAGCCTTCAGGGAAGGAGCCGATTCCTGTGGCCCTCTATAACGTACTGGATTACGGAGCGATGCCCGGCGGCGAAGCTTCGTCGACCGCGGGTATCCAGGCGGCGATCGACGCCGCCGCCCTGGCCGGAGGCGGCACCGTATTCGTGCCCGCGGGCCGCTACCATACCGGCTCGATCGCGCTGCGCAGCGCGATTGAGCTGCGGCTTAGCCCCGGCGCCGTGCTGCACTTCGGCGCGGACCCGGCGGAGTATCCGATCGTCGATTCCCGCTGGGAAGGCGTCAGGCGCCGGGTCCATGCTTCGTGCCTGTACGGAGCCGATCTCGAAGACGTGTCCGTGACCGGCGGCGGCACGCTCGACGGCGGCGGAGCGCCGTGGTGGGACCGGCATCGCGGCGGTCCGGAACAACTCCCTTACCCGCGGCCCAAGCTGATCGGGCTGGACCGCTGCCGCCGCGTCACGCTGCGCGACCTGAACCTGCGCAATTCGCCGAGCTGGACCGTCAATCCCGTCTTGTGCACCGACGTCACGATCGACAATCTGTCGATTCTCAATCCGGCCGATTCGCCGAACACGGACGGCATCGATCCGGAATCGTGCAGCGGCGTCCGCATCTCGAACTGCCATATCGACGTGGGCGACGACTGCATCGCGATCAAGTCCGGCACGGAAGAGACGCCGGAGAAAGTGCCGTGCGAGAACATTGCGATCTCCAACTGCACGATGCTGCACGGACACGGCGCGGTCGTGCTCGGCAGCGAGATGAGCGGCGATATTCGCAACGTCGTGATCCAGAACTGCGTGTTCAAGCAGACGGACCGCGGTCTGCGCTTCAAGTCTCGGCGCGGCCGCGGCGGCACGGTCGAAGATGTCCGGGTCAGCAATATCGTCATGGAAGACGTCATCTGCCCGTTCATTCTCAACCTGTATTATTTCTGCGGCCCGCGGGGCAAAGACCGTTACGTCTGGGACAAAAATCCGTATCCGGTCACGGAAGAGACGCCCCGGTTCCGGCGAATCCATTTCGCCCATATTACGGCGCGCCGGGTGCATGCGGCGGCCGGATTCCTGTACGGGCTGGCGGAGATGCCGGTGTCGGAGATCACGTTCGACGATGTGGATATTTCGATGGCCGAAGACGCCGTCGCGGGCCTGCCGGCGATGATGGCCGATCTTCAGCCGATGCGCGCCCAGGGGTTTTTCCTCGGCAACGTGCAAGACGTAAGCTTTCACCGGGTTCGCCTGACCGGCCATGAAGGACCGGCTTTCCGGGTCGAAAACGGCGAAGGCGTAGAGATCGAAGATTGCCGCTCGCGGGGCGCGGACGGATCGCCGCAGCAGCTCGTGGTCGAAGAACGGCCGGCCGGGGCGAATCGCTGAGCACGCTGCCCATGACGAAGGGGGCACAAGAGAAAGGCAGCGACGAACGGGAAGCGGCAAGCCCGAAAAAGAGGAGGGATAAACGATGCGGAACGATCCGCTGTGGGACTGTCTCGGCGACCTGCCGGAAGACCGCCCGGTCCGCGCCCGGCTGGTCCGGCGCGGCGAAAGCGACGGCTATAGGCTGGAGTTGTGGATGCTCGAACTGAACGGCTTCGAAGAAGTGCCGGCCTATGTTGCGCTGCCGGCAGCAGGGAACGGGCCGTACCCGCTCGTGCTGTTCAACCATTCGCACGGCGGGTTGTACGAACAGGGCAAGCGCGAACTCGTGCGCAGCAGCGCCTACCTGCAGCCGCAATCGGTCGCGCAGGCGCTGACCGGCCTCGGCTATGCCGTCGGCTGCATCGATATGTGGAACTTCGGCGAGCGCAGCGGCCGATCGGAGAGCGAGACGTTCAAGGAGATGCTCTGGAACGGACAAGTGCTTTGGGGCATGATGCTGCATGACAATCTCAAATTTCTCGATTATTTGTGCGGGCGGCCGGATATCGATGCCGCGCGGGTGGCGACGGCGGGCTTGTCGATGGGCGGGCTGATGGCCTGGTGGTCGGCCGCGCTCGACAAGCGGATCGGCGTCACCGTCGACCTGTGCGGACAGGTCGAAGCCCGGGCGCTGATCGAGCGGCGCGGTCTGGACCATCACGGTTTCTATTCGTACGTGCCCGGGCTGCTCAAATCGTTCGAGACGCTCGACATCCAGCGGCGGATCGCGCCGCGTCCGCGGATCAGCCTGACCGGCTCGCACGATCGGCTCTGCCCGCCCGAAGGCGTGCGGCGGCTGGACGAAGGACTGCGCGCCGCCTATGCCGAAGCCGGACGTCCGGAAGCTTGGCGCTCCGTTGCCACAAGCGGCGGACACGCGGAGACGGCAGACATGCGCGAGACGTGGCTGGACTTTTTGCGGGAGCATCTGTGAAGAGGAAGGAGCAGCCGATAGAGCTGTGGGTCGGGCGCGAGCCTCTGTGCGAATACGCGACGATTCAGGCGGCGGTCGATGCGTCGGAGCGGGACAATTCGGGAGCGCCGGCCGCGATTTACGTGCTGCCGGGCGTCTACCGGGAGCAGGTTGTCGTCTACCGCTCGGAGCTGTCGATCGTCGGGATCGGACACGTCGAGCTTGTCATGGATCGGCATGCCCGCGAACGGGGCGGCGATGGGGAAGAGATCGGCACATTCGCGACGCCGACGCTGTTTCTCGGCGGAAGCGGGCTGCGGCTGGAGAACGTGACCGTGTCCAATACGGCGGGACCGGGCGAACAGGTCGGACAGGCAATCGCGCTGACGGCGCACTGCGACCGGGCGGTCTTCCGCTGCTGCACGTTCAGGGGGCACCAGGATACGCTGTTCACCGGCCCGCTTCCGCCTGCGCCCCAGGAGCGGAAGTCGTTCGGAGGCGTTCCGATCCGCGAGCATCACGCACGCTACCGCCAGCTGTACACGCACTGCCGGATCGAAGGCACGGTCGATTATATTTTCGGCGGCGCCGAAGCCTGTTTCGAACGCTGCGAACTGCGCAGCCTTGCGCGGGCGGGCGGCGCGTCCGGCGGCCTGTCTGACGGGGCGTCCGGCGGCGAACGCGGCGGATACGTGACGGCGGCTTCGACGCCGCAAAGCGGAGGCGCCGGTTATCTGTTTGCGGACTGCGTCCTGACCGCCGAACCCGGCGTGCCGGCCGGCTCGGTCTATCTCGGCCGGCCGTGGCGCGAACATGCGCGCACGGTGTTCGCGGGCTGCCGGATGGGTGCGCATATCCATCCGGAGGGCTGGCACGACTGGGGCCGGCCGGACCGCAGGCGGACGGCGGATTACCGGGAATACGGGACGCAGCCGCCGCCGGCTGCCGGGGAGCGGGCTTCGTGGACGGTGAGCCAAGCGGACGGCGCGTACGAAGCAGCGGATTGGAGCAAGGAGACGATGTTCGCGGACGATTGGTTCTGGGAAGCGGATCGCGGGCCGGCGGCATATCCGAACCTTCGGGATGATCGGCCGGCCGCGTTCAAAACGGAAAGGAGAGATCAGTTATGAGCGCACACGAACCACAAACTCCGCCTGCGCGGAGGCAGGACGCCGGAAGCGCCGGGAGCAGTCCGCTCTGGATCAGCGACGACTCCGATCAGCTGTTCATCGATAACCCGGTCCTTCAAGGGTTCAATCCCGATCCCTGCCTGATCCGCGTGGGCGGGACGTATTACGCGGCCGTGTCTTCGTTCGAGTGGCTGCCGGGTATCCGCATCTATGCGTCGGACGATCTGGCGCATTGGGTCCACCGGACCGACGTGCTGACGGACCGGCAGGTGGACCTTGCCGGCAATCCGCATAACTGCGGCATCTGGGCGCCGCAGCTCAGCTACTCCGACGGCCTGTTCTACCTGATCTACACCGATGTCAAAAGCACGCGCCGACCGTTCAAGGACGTCCGCAATTACATCATCACGTCGCCTTCGATCGACGGGCCGTGGTCCGAGCCGGCCTATCTGAACGGGATCGGCTTCGATCCGTCGCTGTTCCATGACGAAGACGGCCGCAAATGGCTGCTGAACGTGCTGTGGGACCACCGGATCGCGGAGAGCAACAAATCGGTCGGCATTACGATCCAGCCGTACGATCCCGGGCTTCGCCGGGCGGTCGGGCGTCCCGTCCGCATCTTCGCCGGCACGGAACTGCGCAAGACCGAAGCGCCGCATCTGTACCGGCGCGGCGACTGGTATTACCTCGTCACGGCCGAAGGCGGCACCGGCGCGGGGCATTCGGTGACCGTGGCCCGGTCGCGGCATCTATACGGCCCGTACGAAGTCGATCCCCGCAATCCGATGCTAACTTCGAGCGATCGGCAGGATTGGCCGCTTCAATGCGCCGGCCATGCCAGCCTCGTGAGCACGCCCGGCGGAGACTGGGTCATCGCCCATCTGTGCACCCGGCCGATCGAAGGAGCGTACGCCCTATTGGGCCGCGAGACCGCGCTGCAGCGCGTCGTCTGGGACGCGGACGGCTGGCTGCGGCTGAAGGACGGCGGGCATACGCCGCAGCTGCGCTTCGAACTGCCGGCGGAATACGCGGCGCAGCTGCGCCGCGCGACCGCTCCGGCCGGAAACGGATCGTCTCGCGGGTCCGCGCCCGACACGGCCGCAAGCACTCCGCCGATGCTGCCGCCGACGCGTGCGCGCGCCGCGCATCTGTTCGCGGACGAATTCGACGGCCCGGCGCTGCAATCGAACTGGAACAGTCCGCGCCTGATGCCGGGCGGCGCCTGGTGTTCGCTGGACGCCCGGCCGGGTCATCTGCGCCTGACGGCGGGCGAGTCGCCGCAAAGTTTGTTCCGGCATCATCTGCTTGCCGTCCGGCAGACCGATATCGCTTTTCGCGCCGAGACGGAGCTTGAGTACCGTCCGGAATCTTTTTTGCAGATGGCCGGGCTGATGCTGTATTTGTGCGAGTCGCGTTATCTGTACGCTTTTGTCAGCCATGACGAGGAGCAGGGACGCGTCTTGTCGATCATGCGCGCCGAAGAAGATCATTTCGAGCTGGAACCCCCGATTCCGATCGCGGCGGACGGTGCAATCGGGCTCGCGGTCGAAGTCGACGGCGTACGGGCCGCGTTCCGGTACCGGACCGATCCGGACAGCGAATGGCGCAATATTGGAGGTTCGTATTCCATCGGATTTCTGTCCGGCGGATTCACCGGCAGCTTCGTCGGCATCGGCGTACACGATATGGAAAAGCTGCACGGCAGCCATGCGGACTTCGCCTATTTCCGTTACGTCGGCAGGAATTGAGTCAGAGCAGCGTACGGAAAAAGCCGCGGGATGTTCCCGCGGCTTTTCGTTTGCGGCGAAAAAGGGGCGGTCGGCGGCATTTTTTTGATCCCATGCATAAAAATAAAGCTTCGGTCCGCCGCGCTCGGCGTCCCGTCCGGCATCGAACGGGACGCGGTCGGGGGCTTTTTGTCTATCGGAAAACAGGTTTTCGCAAAAATACTTAAAGCGTTTTCGAATTTTTTTCGGCCCAATCGCCGAAATTCGCCAAAGAAGCCGAATAATCGAGAATGCGAGACTATTTCAATTAAATGAATACGCTGACAACGCCAGCCGAATGCTGAGCCGTTTCATTGGCAAAATATGCTTTTTTACTCGCTTTGCCGGGATAAAAGGAGGGTGATAAACTGCATTATGCCAAACATATGTATCTTTATACGGAACGGGGTTCCGGGCACTTCGATCGGAACCCCGACAAACGAGGAGGAAAGACATGAACGTTCTCAGGCGACTGCAGGACTATTACTGGGAGAAGAAGGCGTATATGTTCGTCTCGATTCTTTTTCTGGCAATCGCCACTGCCCTGGGGTTGGTCTACCCCAAACTGCTTCAGATTCTGATAGATGACGTGATTACGCCCCGCAATTTCGAACGGGTTCCCCAGCTTGCACTGGCCGTGGTCGGCGTCGTGACGCTCAAAGCGATCATGCAGTTCATGCATGGCTTCTTCGGCGCGCGACTTGGTAACTTTCTGGCTTACCGGCTGCGCGACGCCTGCTACGAGAAACTGCAGTTCCTGTCGTTCCGCTACTACGACACGGCGCGAACAGGCGACCTGATGTCCCGCCTCACCGGCGACCTCGAAGCGATCCGCCTCTTTATCGGCTTCGGCTTCGCCCAAATCCTCAACCTGTTCCTGATGGTCGGCTTCGGCGCGGCCATGATGCTCTCGATCAACTGGCAGCTGACGCTGTGGACGCTGATCACCATCCCGCCGCTCGTCTTCGTCGCGCTGCGCTTCGAATCGCGCATCCATCCGGCTTTTCAGGAAATGCGCCTTGCGCTCGGCTCCTTGACGACGGCGGTGCAGGAGAACGTGACCGGCGTGCGCACGGTCAAAGCGTTCGCGCGCGAACCGCACGAAGTGAACAAGTTCGCGGTGCGCAACGACCGTTACAAAGACAACCAGCTGCACGCTTCCGGACTGTGGAGCCGCTACTTCCCGGTCATGGAACTGCTCGCTTCCGGCTGCGCGGTGCTGCTGCTCGGCGTGGGCGGCACGATGGTCGTGCGCGGCACGCTGACGGTCGGCGAACTGGTCGCCTTCTTCAGCCTGATCTGGTACATTATCGGACCGATGTGGGGGCTCGGCTTCCATATTAACAACTACACGCAGTCCGAAGCTTCCGGCGAACGCGTGCTGGAAATTCTGGATCGGCCGTTCGACGTGCGCGACAAGGAAGGCGCCGTCTCGCTCGACGGCGACGCCGTTCGCGGGCATGTCACGTTCGAAAAGGTCGGCTTCGCCTACGGCAACAAGCTGCACGCCGTGCACGACATCAATCTCGACGCGCCTCCGGGCAAAGTGATCGGCCTGCTCGGCGGAACGGGCGCCGGCAAATCGACGATCATTCAGCTGCTGATGCGCGCCTACGACGTGACGGAAGGTTCCGTCAAGCTGGACGGCATCGACGTCCGCGACCTGCGGATCGAAGACCTGCGGGGGCAGATCTCGACCGTGTTCCAGGAGACGTTCCTGTTCTCTTCGACGATCAAGGGCAATATCGGTTACGGGATCGGCGACGTGCCGATGGAAGACATCGTTCGCGCGGCCAAGCTGGCCAAAGCGCACGACTTCATTATGGAAATGAAGGAAGGCTACGATACGGTCGTCGGCGAACGGGGCATGGGCTTGTCCGGCGGCCAGAAGCAGCGGATCGCCATCGCGCGCGCCCTGCTCAAAAATCCGAAGATTCTGATTCTCGACGACGCGACGAGCGCCGTCGATATGGAGACCGAGCACGAGATCCAGGCCGGCTTCAAGGAAGTCATGAAAGGGCGCACCACGTTCATCATCGCGCACCGGATCTCTTCGCTGCGCCATGCGGACGAGATTCTCGTCCTCAGCGAAGGGCGCATCGTGCAAAGAGGCCGGCATGAGCAGCTGATCGACCAGCCCGGCCCTTACCAGGAAGTGTACACGATTCAATACGCGGACCATATCGCCCAGACGACGGCGCCGGCGGAAGGGGAGGCCAACCTGTGAGCACGCATAGCGAGAAATTCAATCCCAAATTGGGCAAAAAAGAGCAGGAAGATCCGAACCGCAGCCGCTTCGTGTACAAGGACGACGACGATATCGACAAAGCGTTCAACTGGAAACAGTTTGCCCGCCTCTTTTCGTATATGCGCCCCTACGCCAGGCAGATGCTGCCGCTTATTCTTCTCATGACGATTCTCGGCACCGTCACCAAGCTGGCGGTTCCTTACCTGACCGGCGTGCTCGCGATCGACGGAGCGATCAAGAACAGCGACCTGACGCTGCTCTACATCGTGACGGGCACCGTACTCGCCCTGTATATCGTGCAGTGGATCGCCAACGTGTTCCGGATCAAGTACACGAACATCATCGGGCAGCGCGTCATCTACGATATCCGTTCGTCGCTGTTCACGCATATCCAGAAGCTGTCGTTCAACTTCTTCGACAAACGTCCGGCCGGTTCCGTGCTGGTCCGGGTGACGAACGACGTCAACTCGCTGCAGGACCTGTTCACGAACGGCGCGGTCAACGCGATGATCGACTGCGTGCAGCTGGCCGGCATCATGGTCATCCTGCTGCTGATCAACTGGAAACTCGGCCTCGCGGTCATGATTACCGTGCCGATCATGTTCTTCATCTCCACCAAGCTGCGCCAGAAGATCCGTATGGCCTGGCAGGACGTGCGGCTCAAAAACTCCCGGATCAATTCGCACTTGAACGAAGCGATCCAGGGCATTCGGGTCACCCAGGCGTATACGCAGGAAAAAGAAAACATGAAATTCTTCAGCGGCATGAACGCGGACAGCCGCAAATCGTGGAACCGCGCTTCGACGATGAACCAGGCGTTCGGCCCGATGATCGAAATTACGGGCGGCGTCGGTTCGATGATCCTGTTCGGGTACGGCACGTACCTGATCCAGCAGGGCGAAGTGACGGTCGGCCTGCTCGTGACGTTCGCCAACTACGTCGGCAACTTCTGGGACCCGATCAACCGGCTCGGCCAGATGTACAACCAGCTGCTCGTCGCCATGGCTTCTTCCGAACGGATCTTCGAGTTCCTCGACGAGAAGCCGAGCGTCGACGACAAGCCGGGCGCGCAGGCGCTGCCCAAGATCAACGGCAGCGTCAAGCTGGAAAAAGTCATTTTCGAATACGAACCGGGCCGCCAGGCGCTCAAGGGGATCGATATCGAGGCGCAAGCGGGGCAGTCGATCGCGCTCGTCGGCCATACCGGGTCCGGCAAGTCGACGATCATCAACCTGCTCAGCCGCTTTTACGACGTCACCGAAGGCACGGTCAAGATCGACGGGATCGACGTGCGCGACGTCAAGCTGGAGAGCCTGCGCGCGCAGATCGGCATCGTGCTGCAGGACACATTCATTTTCTCCGGCACGATCCGCGAAAATATCCGGTTCGGCCGGCTCGACGCGACCGACGAAGAGATCGAGGAAGTGACCCGGGCCGTCAAGGCGCACGATTTCATTATGGCGCTGCCGGGCGGATACGATACCGAAGTCGAAGAACGCGGCAGCGCGCTCTCGATGGGGCAGCGGCAGCTGCTCTCGTTCGCCCGGGCGCTGCTGGCGGACCCGCGCATTCTGATTCTGGACGAAGCGACGGCGAGTATCGACACCGAGACCGAGCTGAAGATCCAGGAAGCGCTCAAAGTGCTGCTGCAGGGACGGACTTCGTTTATCGTGGCGCACCGCCTCTCGACGATCCGGCATGCCGACAAGATCATCGTGCTCGACCACGGCGAGATCAAGGAGCAGGGCACGCACGCGGAGCTGGTCAAGCACGGCGGCATTTACGGCGGTCTCGTCGAAGCCCAATTCCGCTTTTTGTAACCGGACGACCGATCCAGAACATTTCCAGTAACTCCATTTGGAAAAACGAAAACCTGCGACAATTTTCGCAGGTTTTCGCCTTTTTTTCATAAAAATTTGAGTCGTCGGGGTTGCAATTCAGACGCCCAGCACACAAAATAGAAAAGGACAACACAAAAAGGCGTAGGAGTTGGTCAACGATGTGGGGGGCTCCATTATCCGCGGACGCGAAGAAAATCATGCTTCTCGGCAGCGGTGAACTGGGCAAAGAAGTCGTGATTGAAGCGCAGCGTCTCGGCGTGGAATGTATAGCGGTCGACCGCTACGCGGGCGCGCCGGCCATGCAGGTCGCGCATCGCAGCCACGTGATCGACATGCTGGACGCGCAGGCGCTGCGGGAGCTGATCCTGCGCGAGCGTCCGGACCTGATCGTGCCGGAGATCGAAGCGATCGCGACGACCATGCTGCAGCAGTTGGAAAGCGAAGGATTTCGGGTCATCCCGACGGCTACGGCCGCGAGGCTGACGATGGACCGCGAAGGCATTCGCCGGCTGGCCGCGGAGACGCTCGGCCTGCCGACGGCGGCGTACCGTTTCGCGGACACGCTCGAAGAGCTGAAGCAGGCCGTGTCGGAACTCGGCGCGCCGTGCGTCATCAAGCCGCTGATGAGTTCGTCGGGCAAAGGGCAGAGCGTGCTCCGCACGCCCGAAGACGCGGAGACGTGCTGGCAGTTCGCGCTCGAAGGCGCGCGCGCCAAGAACAGCACCCGCGTCATCGTGGAAGCGTTCGTGCCGTTCGAGAGCGAGATTACGCTGCTGACGGTGCGAAGCGTGTCGGGAACGGCGTTTTGTCCGCCGATCGGGCATATCCAGCAGGACGGCGACTACGTGGAATCGTGGCAGCCGCATCCGATGGACGCCGCCAAGCTTGAAGAAGCGAAGCGTATCGCCACGGTCATTACGGACGAGCTGGGCGGATACGGACTGTTCGGCGTCGAGCTGTTCCTGACGAAGGACGGCGTCGTCTTCAGCGAAGTGTCGCCCCGTCCGCACGATACGGGCATGGTTACGATGGCCACGCAGGATTTGTCGGAATTCGCGCTGCACGTCCGGGCGATTCTCGGGCTTCCGGTCACGGAAGTCCGGCTGCTCACGCCCGGCGCCTCGGCCACGCTCAAAGCGAGCCGGGCAAGCGAACGTTTCAAAGTCGGAGGTCTGACGGAAGCATTGAGCGTTCCGCGTACCCAGGTTCGGGTATTCGGCAAGCCGGATTCAAAACCGGGACGCAGAATGGCCGTCGCGCTCAGCGCGGCGGAAGATGTGGAGACTGCGCGGAACCGGGCTCGCGAAGCGGCCGGTCTGCTAAAAGAGGAGTATTCGGATGACAACTAACGTACTTGAAAAAACAGCGGATCTGCGCACGGCTTCATGCGGCGACGCTGCCGTTCTGACGGAGCTTATGCGCAAACTGTCCTACCCTACGACGCCGAGCGTCATGCGGGAGCAGTTGGAGAGCCGCGAGAACAATCCGAATTACCGAACTTATCTGGCGGAACGCCACGGCAAAGCGGTCGGCATGATCGCGCTGCGCCTCATTCCCGCCCGCGGGAAAGAACCTCAAATGGCGCAAATCGCCGGTCTTGTCGTCGACGAAGACTGCCGCGGCTGCGGCATCGGGCGCCAGCTCGTCGAACAGGCGGAAGCGTGGGCGGTCGAATGCGGCAGCAAGCTGCTGTTCCTGACGGGCATCAACCGGGAAGAACGCCTCGGCGCACACGAATTCTACGCGCGTGCCGGCTTCGAGAAATACGGCTGCAAGTTTATCAAGTCGCTCCAGACAAACACAAACATCCAATAAAGCCATCCCCTTCGGTTCCGGCTCTTTCGAGCGGAGCCTTTTATTCGATAGGAGGAACAACTTTAGTGCATACACAAGCAAAAAACGAACGTCCGTACGAAACGGGTGCCAAGCCGCATCCGAAGCAGGGTTCGAAGCGTCAAGCCAAACGGTGGAAAACGCTCGCCCTGAGCGCGGTGCTGGCCTGCGGCGGATGGTTCGCCGCCGTGCCGGCCGAGCAGGCCCACGCCCAAAGCTTTTACCAGTCGGCCTATGCCAAGACGACGACCGACAAGTCGCAGTTTACGTCCAAAGTCGTCTACCTGGTCAATCTGGAACGCCGCAAAGCGGGGCTCAAGCCGCTCGCCGTCGACGCCAGAACGGCAGGCGCTTCCCGGGTGAAAGCGGCGGATATGTCGAACAGGGGATATTTCGATCATACGTCGCCGACGTACGGATCGCCGTTCAACCTGCTGAAGTTGAAGCAGGTCTCGTACCGCGCGGCGGGGGAGAATATCGCGCTGGGACAGCGTTCGCCGGAAGCGGTCATGCAGAGCTGGATGAAAAGCTCCGGCCACCGCAGCAACATTTTGAATCCGAACTTTACGTCGATCGGGGTCGGCTACTATAACGGACACTGGGTTCAGCTGTTTATCGGCTGAGCCTTTCCGCGGGAAACGATGCAAAAAGAGACCCAACCTCTGCAGAGGTCGGGTCTCTTCGTTATATGAGAGAATGGGACATGTAGGACTTGAACCTACAACCTGTCGATTAAGAGTCGAATGCTCTACCAATTGAGCTAATGTCCCATATTTACGGTAACGGCCGCCCTGTTAAGACTGTGAAGGTCTTGCTGGCGACAAGAAATATCTTATCACAGACGTAATAGATCTGGCAAGCTTTTTTTGAAAAAAAGTTAAATCGGCGTTGAACTTCGTTTGCAAAGCGCGAAGCAAACCCGTATGTTAAAATTAAAGAAGATCCGGCGAAGCCTTGATTCGCCGATCAGGCAGGGAGGAACGGCATGAATTCGTGGAAATGGATCTGGCGGACGACAGCCACGCTGTCGGCCGCGGCTACGCTGCTGCTGGTGTTCGGCTTCGGCTACGGGGCGCGGGAACTCATCTTTCCGCAGACGCGTCCCGCCTCGGCGCAGACGAACGCCGAAGCGCCGCTTGCGCAGCGCGAACCGTCGGAGGAAGACGGCGCTTACCGTATCGCCGCGATCGGCGATTCGCTCGCGAAAGGGACGGGAGACGCGACCGGGCAAGGATTCGCGCGCCGCACGGCTGCGCTGCTCGATAACGAAAGCGACCGGGAAGTCCGGTTCTTGAACAACTTGGGCATCAACGGCATGACGACCGGCGAACTGCTGGAGGAATTGGACAAGCCGGGTGTGCGGTACGTATTGAAGGAAGCGAACGTGATCCTGCTCTCGATCGGGGCGAACGACCTGTTCCAGGGCGGAGCCGCGCTGCAGACCGGTACCGGCTCTCCGAGCGCCGCGGCGCTGGAGCAGGCGCTGCCGGGCACCGAGAAGCGTCTGGGCGAAGCGCTGGGCAAGCTGCGCGAGATCAATCCGTCCGCCCGCATCGTGTATCTGGGGCTGTACAATCCGTTCGGCGACATTCCGTCGCTGCGCGAAGCCGGAGACGCCGGCGTAACGAAATGGAACGCGGCGGTGTCCGAGCGGATGCTGGAGGGCGACAATATGCTGCTGACGCCGACGTTCGATTTGTTCCAACGCAATCCGGCGGCTTATTTGTCGTTCGACCATTTTCATCCGAACGCGTTCGGATACGAGCGAATCGCCGAGCGTGTCGTGCAGGGACTGCAATAAAACGGGGAATAAACCGGGAATCGCGCGCGCAAACAGTCATGCCGCGCGAATCCCGGCCGATATGAAGTAGGGAGAGGACGATGACGAATGCAACAGCCACCAGGCGGTTCCGTGCTGCATGTCCGCGATCTGAACAAGCGCATCGGACGCAAGACGATCATCCACAGCATCAGCTTCGACGTGCGGGCAGGCGAAATCTTCGGATTTCTCGGTCCGAACGGCGCGGGCAAGACGACGACGATCCGCATGCTGGTCGGCTTGATCAAGCCGACTTCCGGCAGCGTGGAAATATGCGGCTTCGATATGCGCAGACAGCCCGAAGAAGCGTTGAAATACGTAGGGTCGATCGTGGAAAACCCGGAGATGTACCCGTTTTTGACCGGCTGGGAGAACCTGATGCATTTCGCGCGCATGCAGGACGGCGTGGGCGAAGACCGGATACGTGAAGTGACGGAACTCGTCCATCTGGGCGGCCGAATCCATGAGAAAGTGCGCACGTACTCGCTCGGCATGCGGCAGCGCCTCGGCATCGCGCAGGCGCTGCTCGCCCGGCCGAAGCTGCTCATTTTGGACGAGCCGACCAACGGCCTCGATCCGAAAGGCATCAAGGAAATGCGCGCCTTCATCCGCGAACTCGCGGCCGGCGGACTGGCCGTCTTCGTATCGAGCCACCTGCTCAGCGAGATTCAACTGCTGTGCGACCGGGTCGCCATTATCGGCGGCGGCCGCGAGCTTGCGGTCGGCTCGGTCGAAGAACTGATCGGCACGGGCCGCGGATTGATTATCTGGGACGCGGAGCCGAGAAGCCGGGCGCTTGAGCTGCTCGGCGAATATGCCGATATCGCGGTCCTTGACGACGCCGCGGCGGCCGGGCTCGACGATACGGCCGCCGCGCTGCTGAACGAACGCAGCATCGTAACGGAGACGCCGGAAGAACGCGTGACCGGGGTGCTCGAACGCATGGTGCGCGAAGGAATCGCCGTAAGAGGCGTTCACCGCGTCGCTCCGACGCTGGAACGCTTTTTCCTGCAAACGACAGAGGGGGAAGGCATCGAGTGAAACGGTTTTGGGCCATGGTACAGAACGAAGTCGTCAAAATAGTCAAAAAGAAGCGTTTCTACATTGTTCTGCTGATCCTGGCCGTGATGGTGCCGATCTTCAGCTACGCGCAGATGCGGCAGTCGCTCGAACGGCAGGAGAGCTACGGCAGCGACTGGCGCCTCGAAGTGCAGCAGGCCATTATCGACAACCAGAATTCCCTGAGCAGCGACCGGGTGCCGCAGGAATGGAAAGTGTACCGGCAGATCTATATTCAGCAGATGCAGTATTACCTCGACAACGACGTCAATCCGAACGAACCGGGCGGCGTCACGTTCACGCGCGAATTCATTAACAATTCCGCTTCGCTGTTTCTTCCGCTCATGATCATGACGATCGCGTCGGATCTCGTCTCGTCCGAGCGGACCGGCGGCACGATCAAGATGCTGCTGACGCGTCCGATAAGAAGATGGAAAGTGCTGCTGAGCAAACTTACCGCGCTGCTCATGTTCGTCTCGCTGATCGTCGTGAGCGCCTACGTGATCTGTTACGCGATCGCGGGGCTGTTTTTCGGCTACTCGGGCTGGACCATTCCGATCTTCACCGGGTTCGTCCTGAACGGCTCCGACGTCGATCTCAGTTACGTGCAGGCGACGCCCCAGTGGCAGTACCTGCTTATGCAGGCCGGGCTCGTCTGGTTCGTCGGCACCGTCGTGGCGCTGCTGGCGTTCATGGTGTCCGTCCTTGTGCGCAGCACGGCCGCGAGCATCGTCGTCATGATGGCCGCGCTTATCTCGGGTTCGATTCTGGTCAATATGGCGTCTTCCTGGACAAGCGCCAAATATTTGTTTATGGTCAATCTCGGGCTGACGGAGTATCTGGCCGGCAATCCGGCGCCGATCGAAGGCATGACGCTGGGCTTTTCGTTAGCCGTGTTGGTGGTCTGGGCAGCCGTTTCCGTCATTATTTCTTTTATCGTCTTTACGAAAAGGGACGTTTTGACTTAGAATGGGAAGAGCAAAATGAAAACACTTGTTTGCATTTCGGGATCTTGAGGTTCCGAAGGCAAAGGGCGAGCAAGAGAGAAAGAGGGAGAAATCATGGCCGAACAGATCGATACGGTGGAACAGACAGAGGCACGGATCGTCGAAGGATACGGCGCGGACGATATTCAGGTGCTCGAAGGCCTGGTTGCCGTCCGGAAGCGGCCCGGGATGTACATCGGAAGCACGAGCGCGTCGGGCCTGCACCATCTGGTATGGGAAATTATCGACAATTCCGTCGACGAACACCTGGCAAAACATTGCGACCGGATCGACGTGTCGCTCAACAAAGACGGTTCCGTCACGGTGCGCGACAACGGCCGCGGCATTCCGACCGGCATGCACAAGAGCGGCGTGCCGACTCCGCAGGTCGTCTACACGGTCCTGCACGCCGGGGGCAAGTTCGGCGGCGGCGGATACAAGAAGTCGGGCGGCCTGCACGGCGTCGGGGCTTCCGTAACCAACGCGCTGTCCGAATGGCTGGAAGTTGAAATTTATCGCGACGGCAAGATCCATCGCCAGCGCTTCGAATATCGCGTGGACAAAAAAGGAATCGAGCACGTCGGAGAGCCGGCAACGGGACTCGAAGTGCTCGGCAATACGAGACAGACCGGAACCAAAGTCACGTTCAAGCCGGATATTCGCGTCTTCAAGAGCGGCATCTCGCTCAATTACACGACGCTTGCCGAACGGCTGCAGGAGATCGCGTTCCTGAACTCCGGGCTGCGCATCGTGCTGACCGACCACCGGACAGACAATACGGACGAGTTCTACTACGAAGGCGGCGCCAAGCAGTTCGTCGAATTTTTGAACGAAGGCAAGGAAGTGCTGCACGAAGTCGTGCGGTTCTACGCCGAGAAGGACGAGATCGAAGTCGAAGTGGCGTTCCAGTACAACGCGGGGTATACCGAGACGATCGCTTCGTTCGTCAACTCGATTCCGACACGCGGCGGCGGTACGCACGAAACGGGCTTCAAAACGGCTTATACGCGCGTGCTGAACGAGTATGCGCGCAAGACCGGCGTCCTGAAAGAAAAAGACAAAAACCTCGAAGGCGGCGACCTGCGCGAAGGCATGATGGCCGTCATCAGCGTCAAGATGGGCGACGTGGAATTCGTCGGCCAGACCAAAGACCAGCTCGGCAGCGCCTCGGCGCGGAGCGCGGCCGATTCGATCGTCTCCGACAAGACGGCCCAGTTCCTCGAAGAAAATCCGCAGGTCGCGCAGATTCTGATCCGCAAATCGGTGCAGGCGGCGCGGGCCCGGGAAGCGGCGCGCAAAGCGCGCGACGAGATGCGCACGGGCAAGAAGCGCAGCGAAAGCTCCAATCTGAACGGCAAGCTGACGCCGGCGCAGTCCAAAGACTTCACGAAGACCGAACTGTTTATCGTCGAAGGCGATTCCGCGGGCGGTTCGGCCAAGCAGGGACGCGATTCCAAGATCCAGGCCATTTTGCCGCTCAAAGGCAAGCCGCTCAACCCGGAAAAAGCCAAATTGGCCGAAATTCTCAAAAACGAGGAGTACCGGGCGATCGTCTCGGCGATCGGCGCGGGCATCGGTCCGGAATTCGCCGTCGAAGACAGCAACTTTTCCAAGATCGTCATCATGACCGACGCGGACACGGACGGCGCGCATATCCAGGTGCTGCTGCTGACGTTCTTCTACCGTTACATGAAGCCGATGATCGACCAGGGCAAAGTGTATATCGCCCAGCCTCCGCTGTTCAAAATTACGCGCAAAGGCTCCCGCAAAAACGAAGTGTCCTACGCCTGGAGCGACGAGGAGCTGGAGAAGCTGACGAAGAACGCCAAAAACTTCGAACTGCAGCGCTACAAAGGCCTCGGCGAGATGAACCCGGACCAGCTCTGGGAGACGACGATGGACCCGACGACCCGCACGCTGCTCCAGGTGCAGATCGAAGACGCGGCCAAAGCCGAGCGGCGCGTATCCACGCTGATGGGCGACAAAGTCGATCCGCGCAAGCGCTGGATCGTCGAGCACGTGGACTTTACCGAAGTCGAAGAATAAGCGACAGAAGGAGTTTTTTAACCAATGAGCGTACCGGAAGAACAATTCAAACCGGCTTTTCTCGAAGAAGTGGTCGGCGACCGCTTCGGCCGGTATTCCAAATATATTATTCAGGACCGGGCCATTCCCGACGTGCGCGACGGGCTGAAGCCCGTTCAGCGCCGGATTTTGTACGCGATGTACGAATCGGGCAACACGCCGGAAAAAGGCTACCGCAAGTCGGCCAAAACGGTCGGCGACGTCATGGGCAACTATCACCCGCACGGCGACTCCTCGATCTACGAAGGCATGGTGCGGATGGCCCAACCGTGGAAAATGGCGCATACGCTTGTGGACGGACACGGCAACTGGGGCTCTATCGACGATGATCCGGCAGCGGCCATGCGGTACACGGAAGCGCGCCTGTCGACGATCGCGATGGAAATGCTGCGCGATATCGACAAGCGTACCGTCCAGTTCAAGGACAACTTCGATAACACGGCCAAAGAACCGGTCGTGCTGCCGGCCCGTTACCCGAATCTGCTCGTGAACGGCGTCAGCGGCATCTCGGCAGGCTTCGCGACGGAGATTCCGACGCATAACCTGCGGGAAGTTATCGACGCCTGCATCGCGGTCATGGAAAATCCGGACATCGATCTGGACGGCATCATGCAGTATATCAAAGGTCCCGATTTCCCGACGGGCGGCATCGTCATGGGCGAAGCGGGCATCCGCGAAGCGTATTCGACAGGACGCGGCAAAATCCAGGTGCGTTCGCGCACGGAGATCGAGAATCTGCGCGGAGGCAAGCAGCAGCTTGTCATTACCCAGATTCCGTATCAGGTCGTCAAAGCCCGCCTCGTCACGGCAATGGAAAATATCCGGCTGGAGAAAAAGGTCGAAGGCATCGCCGAAGTGCGTGACGAGAGCGGCCGCGAAGGTATGCGCATCGTCGTCGAACTGAAGAAGGATGCGGACGCAAGCGGCATTCTGGCTTACCTGCTCAAGAAGACGGACCTTCAGGTCAGCTACAACTTCAACATGGTGGCGATCGTCAACAAAGCGCCGCAGCAGCTGGGCGTCAAGCCGATCCTGCAGGCGTATATCGGGCACCAGCGCGAAGTGATCACCAAACGGACGTCGCACGAGCTGGAGAAGGCCAAAGACCGTTCGCACGTACTCGAAGGTCTCGTCAAAGCGCTGAACATTCTGGACGAAGTCGTGGCGGCGATCCGCGCTTCCAAGAACCGTCAGGATGCGCAGAACAATTTGCAGTGGATGTTCGGCTTTACCGAGCGCCAGGCGGATTCCATTTTGACCCTCCAACTTTACCGTTTGACCAATCTTGAAGTGACGCAGCTGGAAAAAGAACATTCCGATCTCGAAAAGCGTATCGCGGTATTGGAAGGCATCTTGTCGAGTCCCCGGAAGCTGGACGCCGTTATCCGCAAGGAACTGACAGAGATCCGCGACAAATTCGGTATCGACCGCCGCTCCGAACTGCAAAGCGAAGTCGAAGAGATCAAGCTGAATCTGGAAGTGATGATTCCGCAGGAAGAAGTGATCGTCTCGCTGTCGCAGGAAGGCTACATCAAGCGGACCGGCATGCCTTCGTTCACGCGTTCGGGCAGCGACCGGAACGCGTCCGGCGCGCGGGACGGCGATTACATTCGCCAACTGCTGGACGTCAGCACGCTCGATCGGCTGCTCGTGTTCACGCAGCGCGGACAATTCTACCTGCTGCCGGTACATCAGATTCCGGAATTCAAATGGAAAGACAACGGAACGGCGATCGTCAACGTCATTCCGCTGGACAAGGAAGAGCGGATCGTCTCGATCATTCCGGTCAAGGAATTGGAAGAATCCGAGCTGTCGCTGCTCTTTATGACCCGCAAAGGGCAGGTCAAGCGCACGATGCTGCGCGATTACGCGACCAAGCGCAGCGGCGGCATGGCGGCCTGCAAGCTGGGCGGAGGCGACGAAGTGCTGCAGGTCAGCCTGAGCGACAGCAGCAAAGATCTGCTGCTCGTCACGGCGGAAGGCATGAGTATCCGCTTCGGCGAAAGCGAAGTGTCCGCCATGGGCCGGGTCTCGGCCGGCGTGCGCGGCATTCAGCTCAAGGAAGGCGATCAGGTCACGGCCGCGCTGCTCGTGACGGGCGACGACGGCGAGCTGATGGTCATCAGCGATCTCGGCTACGCGAAGCGGTCGATGCTGCTGGAGTATCCGTCGCAGAGCCGCGGCGGCAAAGGCATCGCGACGTTCGAATTCAAGGAAGGCAAGCGGGTCAAGCCGAACGGCAGCCGGCTCGTCGGCGCGTACAACACCCGCGCAGCGATGCCGGCAGTCGCGATACTGTCCAGCGGGGAAAGACTCGAATTCCCGGCGGGCAAAGCGTCTCTGACCGAACGCAAACATATCGGCAAAGCGCTGCTGGCGATCGACAAGCCGGTTACGATCGTCGATCTGCTGCCTTCGTTCGAGAAGCAATAAAAGAAACACTCAATCTATCGACCCAGCACGAACATACAGGAGGTCCGGCGGCTATTTTTGCGATAGCAGCCGGGCTTTTTTTGTATCAGGCGTAGGGATGCTTGGTTAAAACGGTAATCAAATCAAGGAGGGCTCAGTATGCCCGTAACGAGAAAAACGTCGAAAGGTCTTGCAAACGGCGTACGTAGTTCCGCTAAACACAAGCTTGCGCCTGCCTACAGGGAGAAACGGGGAGGTAAAGTAAAAGCACCTTCTCTTCGTTCAGTCCCAAAAAAGCCATCGGATTATAAGAATAAGGAGGGATCAAATGAAAATAGCTATCTTTATGAATTTGATTTTATTGGGGTTTATTTTTGGATGTAGTGGACAAGATAAAGTGATAAGTCAAGAAGAATTTCTCAGTCATTTTAAAAGCTCACTTGTTGAACAGGGCGTTGAGGTTGAACAAAGGGCAGAATCCAAGTCAAATGTTATTAAAGATAAAACGGTTATTCCATTTGCTGTTTCGCCTAGTGAAAAGCACCCAGATGGTATAAGTGTTTTTGTTTTTGATTCCTCTAAAGAAGCAAAAAAAGCAATGAGAGAAGCTCAAATTTCAGTTACAACGGAAACACGTGTTAGAGAGTATAGAAATAAAAATATCGTAGTTTTTTACTATATGAATGATATTATTCTTCCAAAATACGAAAAAGAAGTTGAAAAGGCCGTAAAGTCAATAAAATGAATTTATTTAGATTTTTATGGTAAACTAGTGTTTTTGTTCAAATAAATGTACGTTGAAAGGTAGGCAGACATGAAAAAATCAATTTTTAAATCTTTGCTGGCTTCTTCGCTAGTATTCTCTATAGGTGGAGTGGGGATTTCTTCAACAAGTGCACAGTCTTTAAATGTAAATCAGTCGAATGAAGTAATTGATAATCAATCGAATATGGTAGATGATTCAATTTCAATTGATTCAGAATCGTTCAGTTCTGATTCTAATGATTCAACTGGAATCAAACCAGCATCTGAAGAAATAACATAGGAAGAGATACTTGCTTCTCAGCCAGTTGAATCAGAAATGGCCTTCAATGAAACAGCAACACAATCTGGTATCAAAGATATAGGTAATGAATGGGAAGATAAATCTTATAGCAAAACAATGTGGTCAAGCCCAGCTTGGTACGCTAACAATTTATTAGGATCAATCTACCAATACACTTCGACAAGCGATATTCCAGTTTCAAGAATGCAAGGACAATAAAATCTAATCTAATGCATTCGATTGAATAGCGAAAGCCTTACTCTTTAAGAGTAAGGCTTTTTTGAGAGAATAATCGGGTTTGTATTTAATGATTTTTTAATTCATGAAAGTAACCATCCAAAAAACATGGGTTTACGGACAGCTGAAAAGACACCTAAAAAGTGTTCGTAAATGTGGTAAAATGACTTTCTTGATGTAAACCAACGTACAAGGGACTTTACGAACGCTGAAAGGAGGGCAAGCGGTTGATTATCGGATATTGCCGCGTATCGACCAAAGAGCAGAATCCGGAGCGGCAGCGTTTGAAGTTTGTGCAGCTGGAGATTCCGGAACGCTTTATTTTTGAAGATAAAGTCAGCGGGAAAGATTTTGAACGGCCGCGGTATCAGGCCATGCTGAATATGCTGCGGGAAGGCGATCTGCTGTATATGGATTCTTTGGATCGGCTGGGTCGGGACTATGACGGGATCACGCGAGAATGGAAATACATTACGCAGGAGATCAAAGCGGATATTGTTTGTCTGGATAATCAAGAACTGTTCGATAGCCGGAAGTTCCGCAGTATGGGGAAGATCGGGAAGCTGCTGGAAGATCAAATGCTTAGTATGCTGGCCTATTTCGCAGACGTTTAACGCAACGAGAATTTGGAGCGGCAGCGGGAAGGGATTGCGGTTGCCCAGGCAAACGGCATCAAGTTTGGCCGGCCGGCTGTAGAAATCGGAGAGACATTTATCCGGATATACGCGTCTTGGGAAAATAGAGAAATGACCGCGACGGCTGCTTACAAAAAGCTGGGTATCTCTCGGACAACGTTTTATAAAAAAGTAAAAATGTAGGAAGAGGAGCAGAAACGCAAATAAGGATTCTACGTATGAAAAAGATAAAGATTCCGCTTGTAAATGAAAAATATGAATCGGGGGAATTGAGTTTCCTAAGCAAATGGAAAGACCAAATGCTTCCGATCGTCAGGTCGGATAATACGCTGTATCGGATCTTCTTGCAGCTGCTTGAAATTCGCTGGCAATCGTCAGTGTTGAATCTGGCTGATTATCGGCGGGATCTGGTTGCTGAGGAAGTTTTTTTAAGATGAAGTCAGAATCTAATAAGTGAATCGTGGCCATGCAACCCAGTAAGTAGCATATTCTGGTATAGTGGAATAAAAAGTTGGGAGGCGAGAGACTTGGAATATCGGTTTGCCAGTCAGGAATATTTTTTGATTTATATGCCGCCAACCTCGTATCGAGAAGGCGATATACTCGTAGTTGAGATGATTGATCGTCCTTTTAAAGGCTTTCATGATTTGGCTAAACATTGCAAAAACTATGCTTGTCATAGTCGAGAAGAATATCTGAACTTTGATCCGATGAACCATGACAAACCTGAAAAATTCAGTTCTGGATTTTCTGCGGATAAAGTGTTGGTTGATGCTATGTGGAAGACGGTGAATGCCCGATTCGCCAAAAATGAATAAAAACAGCCACTCTCTGAAAGGTGATAGAGAGTGGCTGTTTTTTAATAAACTGTAAAAGATAACGTACAATGTGGGGTTACAAAAGCGACCTCGTCGTCTGAATTAACGCTGGTTCCAGTGATTGTGACATTGTATCTACCACCTTTAGACAATCCAGAACTTATGGTGTCTGAATATTTAAGTCCAAAAGGATGCAGCGACCAAATCTCAATTGTTTTAACATATGTTCCGCCTTGCGTTTCGATTTCTAACTCCCCACTGAATGCAGTCATTATACTCAACTTAGGATTTACGGACCAGAAGATTTGGTGGCTTGGGTATCTATCAACGGTGTCTATTTCTACAGAGCCGCCGTTTCCTGAACAAGTCTTAAAGGCTGAAAACTCGCCAGGGGTAGGTGGGAAAATTTGAGTAGCATTCAACCCGCCCTGGTTCTCATCTTCGCAGAACTTAATTCCTTGAGAACCTTCAGCAATTTTATAAGTGCTGTCTGTCGAAATCCGATCTTCAGGAGGCTCATATACAACAGAATAGTGGAACCCATTAGAAATCCAAGAGTCACCAATTTGTGCACCGTTGTCAGGAACGCTTTCACTTGCAGCAGCGGGAAATACAGTGAAAGCTGAAACGGCTACTGCTAACAGTAAAGTAGAAATCTTTTTCTTCAAAATTGTACCACCTCTCAATAATATGTAATAAAGTCAATCCAAATGTACTATATTTAAAAGGATAATTATACCCTTCTAATGTAAATTTTTTTAATAATTAAAAAAATCAAGGACATGGAAAATTCAAAATAGTAAGGGCTCACGCTACCGGCACTAAGTCGGCAAAAAACGCCTCCTAAGTGCCGCTACGCGCCGCTGGCCGCTACTCCGCGCATAAAACTACAGCCCCTAAGCGGCGAAGCCGCAAAGGGGCTGTACATTCCTGCCCGTCGCTTTACGCAGCCACGGAGCGCAGGTCAAGATCAAAAGAATTCGCTCAGGCCGCTCGGGCCAGCAGGGAGCGGCGCCGAAAGTTGGCCAGACTAAGCCCGAAAGTCAAACAAAAAAACCGGAAAGGGGGTGCACTCTAGTTTGGAGAGCTGGGTTTCTCTACACTCTGAAGGCCCCCTTGAAAAGGGGCCTTTTGCTTTCCGTATCGCGGAATTCATCTTAACGCATATTCCGTCACTCGCCGTGTTCCAGTTCGTCGCGGAGCAGCTTGTACACGTTGTCCGGCCACTGCGTCCACGGGGCGACGGCCGGGGGCATCGAGATCAGCAGCGTCGACGCTTTCGTGATCGGATGCGGGAAGCGCAGGCGGACCGACCAGAGCGCGATCTGCTCGCCCGGCTTCGTCTGCGACGCGCCGTATTTCTGGTCGCCGAACAGCGGGCAGCCGAGGCGGCTCATCTGGACGCGGATCTGATGCGAACGGCCGGTATGCAGTTCGACGCGGATCAGCGAACGGCGGCCGTCGTCGGCCAGCACGACGTAATCCAAAATGGCTTCTTTGGCGCCCGGCGTGCCTTTGGGTACGACCGACACCGTATTGCTGCGTTCATCCTTCAGCAGATAATCGACGAGCCGGCCTTCACGCTGGTGCGGAACGCCGTTCGTCACGGCCGCGTACGTCTTGCGAATCGCGTGCGTGCGCACCGCGTCCGACAGGCGCGAAGCGCCTTTGGACGTTTTGGCGAACACCATCGCGCCGCCGACCGGGCGATCCAGCCGGTGTACAAGACCGAGAAACACATTGCCCGGTTTGTCGTGCCGCAGCTTGAGATCGCGCTTGAGCAGCGTCAGCATATCGGGGTCGCCGCTTGCGTCTTCCTGCACCGGGATATTGACCGGCTTCACGACGCCGAGCACATGGTTGTCTTCCAGCAGCACGGGAACGGGAGGAACCTCCCGGACGTCGCCGTGCATCAGTTCGACTCCCAGCGACCGAGGATGCCGCATGGCAGCGTCAAGCCGGAACGGCTGATCGGCAGGCCGATTTCGCCCGCGCTGATCTGTCCGCCGTAACGCGGCTTCATCGTCATCTCCAGCATGTTCGACAGCACGGTCGGCGAGATGCCGGTCGTGTACGAGTTGATCAGCATGAACAGCGGGTTATCCGACAGAATCTGCATGCACGATTCGAGGAACGGATACAAGCTGGATTCCAGCTTCCACGTCTCGCCGTTCGGCCCGCGGCCGTAGGACGGAGGGTCCATGATGATCGCGTCGTATTTGTTGCCGCGGCGCTGTTCGCGCTGCACGAACTTGAACACGTCGTCCGTAATGAACCGGACCGGGCGATCGTTCAGTCCCGACAGCTGGATATTTTCTTTGGCCCATTGGACCATGCCTTTGGCCGCATCGACGTGCACGACGCTTGCGCCGGCGTAAGCCGAAGCGACCGTTGCGCCGCCCGTATAGGCGAACAGGTTCAGTACCTGGATCGGACGTCCGGCGTTCTGGATTTTGTCCATCATCCAGCTCCAGTTGGTCGCCTGTTCCGGAAACAGGCCCGTATGCTTGAAGCTGGTCGGCTTGATATAAAATTTGAGCTTGTCTTCGTATGAGATCGTCCAGCGCTCCGGCAGCGACGACTTCCACGTCCAGCTGCCGCCGCCCGCCGAGCTGCGGTGATAATGCCCCGCCGTATACCGCCACGGTCCGCTTTCGTCCGCGATCGGCCAGATAATCTGCGGGTCCGGACGCCGCAGGATCACGTCGCCCCAGCGTTCGAGCTTGTCGCCCGCGCCCGTATCGATCAGTTCGTAGTCTTTCCAGTTTTGAGCCATGTACATAGAGATTAAACCACCCTTATTTTGTCGTTGTTGCGCCCGAATGTGATCAAAAAAAGACTTCGTCGTTCGCTGTGATTCCCAGAGTATTATTGTACCCGAGCAGGGGGTAAAAAGCCAGAAATTCAAAAACAGTTGACATTGATAATCATTATCATTTATGCTGGGCCATATCGGATTTCTTCGCACGGAGAGATTCAGTTTTTAACAATCCAATCTGGAGGTCTGACCATGAGCAAACTGCTTCTCATCTATGCCAGCATGACCGGCAACACGGAAGAAATGTCCGAATTGATCACGAACGGGATCGAGCAGGCGGGCGGGGAAGTGACCGTCAAGCTGGTCGAAGATTGCAGCGCCGATCTTTTGCTGGATTACGACGGCATTATGCTGGGCGCGTATACATGGGGAGACGGCGAGCTGCCGGACGAATACCTGGACTTCTATGAAGAGTTGGACGAAGTGGATCTGGCCGGCAAAAAAGCGGCGGTATTCGGCAGCGGCGATACGGTCTACGAACAGTTCGCCAAAGCGGTCGACCTGCTGCAAGACAAGCTGGCCGAACGCGGCGCGCAGATGGTGCTGGAGCCGCTCAAATTGGAACTCAATCCGTCGGGCGACGAACGGGAAGCGTGCCGCGCTTTCGGGAAAACGTTCGCGGGCAGCGCGGTCGGCGTATGAACGTCGTTCGGCATCAGCCGCCGCGGACGGCCGAACGCCCGGGGCTGCTGGAAGACCATCGGCTGGAACGCTGGCTGGCCTCGACCCGCCGGGAACCGGCCGGACGGCTGCCGCAGCGCCGGCAGGAGCCGTATCACTGGACGCAGCGGGTGCAGTACGCGGTCGGCCACGCGGTCAATCGGTATTACGAGGCCGCGCCGACGTTTCGGGAACATGCGGATGCCGGGGAACTGGTCGATTACCGCTGGCCGCGCCGGATCGCCTATTTCGATTCGGAGGAGAGTTATTGGACACTCAAAGACCGGGTGACGCAGCATTTGCGGTCCTTTTTCGAAGAGAACGGCCATGAAGGGCAGCGTCCGGTCCTGCTGTACGAAAAGTTCGAAGTCCACGTTCCGGGTCTTGAGCTCGATCTGTCGATGATTTTCCAGTTGGCCTGGCAGGGTCAAGGCGGCGCGGGTCTGCATCTGCAGCGATTCGTCGTCGATGACGATCCCCGGGTGCTGGAAGGGTATCGCCACGCGGCCCGAGTGTTTTGCCGTCAGGCATTCGGAGCCGAACCTTCGAAGATCGAAGCGTATGCGGTGCTGAGCGGGGAACGGATTGGGTTGGACGCGGCAGACGATACATACGAAGATTCGCTCGATTACCTGCGCCTCGCCTACGGCGGCATGCACGAAGGCGGCGAAGCGGCATGTTCCTGCGGCCGCTGCCGCCAACAGCAAGAAGAAGGAGCGACGGCGCGAAGCGCCTACGTGTGCTAAGCCGCAAGCCAAAAAGCTCCGCCCGTTAACGCGGCATGCGTTCGGGCGGAGCTTTTTTTGGAGCTTTTTTTACGAAAAAAAGAACGTTTCGAAGCACGGGGACGAAGCCGGCAGCGGGTTAGGCAAAAGCAAGCGCAAGGACAGGTGTAAAGCGGCGTCCGGAGCCGGGAAGCGGCCTGCGCGTCTGCTCAGCGCTTCAGTTCGTAATAGTCCTGCACCGTATAGGCGCGGAATCCGCACGATTCGTACAGGCGCAGCGCATGTTCGTTCTCCGTCTCCACGCCGATCAGGATCTGTTGGCCGCGTTCGCGTTCGCTGCGGATGACCTGGCGCAAAATGCTGCGTCCGATACCCTGACCGCGGTAAGCGTCGTCGACGACCAGACCGAAGATGCTGCTTTCTCCCGGGATGTCGTAGTCCAGCACGAGCGTCCCGACCGTCTCGCCGCGGCGCACGATCATGCTCCGTGTGCGGCTGGCATTAGGCCGTTCCTCGTCGATCATGGACGACACTTCGGATTCCTTCATCTCGAATCCGTCCGCGTACAGGCGCGCGACGGTCGGGAAGTCTTCCGGCTGGAACGGGCGGTAAGAGACCGGCGTGCCGGGCGCTTCGTCCAGGCTGCCGGGCACGTCATCTTGCCATTTCATCTCGTATTCGGAAAACGAGTAGCGGCAGTGAAGCGTGCGCAGCCAGGCAGCCGCCGAATCCGACGCTTTGGGAGCGTTGAGCAGGATCGATTCCGCTGTGTCCAGCGCGCCCGACGCCAGCGCCTCGTTCCACAGCTGCGTGAACAGTCCCTGCCTGCGGCAGTCGGGATGCACCATGCCGCACACTTCGAACTGGTCGCCGAATCCGTACAGCGCGAGGAAGCCGATCAGCGCGCCGTCGGCGTCGTAGCGGAAATAGTCGAAGTTGTCGCTTCGGGTGTCCGAGCGGAGCAAATCTTCATTCAGTTTCAAAAAAAGACCGTCCGTCTGTTCGCACAAGCGCCGCAAACGTCTGATGTCGTCAAGTTGGGTAGTCGTAAGCAAAAGGAGTACCTCCGGCGGAGTCGTATTTTTCAATCGAGTCCACTATAGCATGAACGGCGACACAGCGAAGCGGGAAAAGGGGGAAGAAGGCACAGGCATGCCAAAAAACCGGAGGCGCCTGAAGCCGCGCGTCCGGTAGCGTACGGTGCCGCGCCGCTTACGCGCGAATGTCGATCGAGCCGCCAACGTGAGGCGCAACGCTCGTTTCGAGCATTTTGGCCATCTGTTCGCCCTGCTGTTTCGCTTGATCCATCGAGATGTTCATGACTTGAGTCGAAGCCTGCTGTCTGAATGCAGTCTGACTCATGGCCACGGAAAGTGCCGCGATATCCATATCGGTTCCTCCTCTCCGGCTGTCGGACGATTCGTCCGGCTGTACGCAAGCCTAAGTAAGTTATCGGCCCGGCGGAGCCTCGACGAAATAGGGCTTTTGTAGCGTTTGACTTTTTCAGGAAAATAGAATACAATTAAAGGTATGTGGACACTTGAATAATCACCAATGCACTTATAGCATGCTTTGAAGATCCGAATCGCACTGGCGCGGTCATCGGAGCCGCAAGGATGGAAGAGAGGTAGGGCTTTCGTTGTTTTAGATTTCAAAGAACGAAGCCTTTCACCGTATAGTGACAGCTCATGAATTTTAACGATACGATTTCGTTATGACACGCGCGATCCATGTTGATCGAGATTGCGCGACAGAAGGACTTATAACGGGCAAGACAACGGACGATGATCTCCATGGGCATCGGTCCGGCGAACGTAATCGTTCGATTTGGCAAGAGTGCCGGCTTATGGCAAGCGCGGCGAACGGTAAGAGGTTTCTCCGGTTATTCAAGTGAAAGCGGCAGCGGCGCACTTTTTGCGTCCATTAAGCCCGCTAACAAACGGTCGTCCTTCGGGACGGCCGTTTTTGTGTACTCTTCCTTGGTATATCCGTGCTTTTTTACTCTTAAAATGTTGATTCCTGTACGAAATAGATTTATACTTATTCTAAGTTGAAAGCCTATGAGAATGAAAATCGATCACAAATGGGGAATGACAACATGAAAACGATAAATTTGACGACCCAGCGCCAAGCCATATACGACGTCGTACGCGAATCCGAAGATCACCCGACAGCAGCGGATGTCATGAACCGTCTGGTGGAACGCGGCCACAGTTTCGCTTACGGAACGGTCTACAATTCGCTGCGTTATTTGACCGACAAAGACCTGCTGCGCGAACTCAAGCTTGGAGAGACGGCCAGCCGTTACGACGCACGGACAGACGACCACCAGCATATCGTCTGCGAAATTTGTGGCAAAGTGGACGAAGTGACGACCCCGATCCCGGAAGAGTGGATGGTTCGGGTCGCGGAAGAAACAGGATACGAGGTGCAGGGCGCCCATATCGTGGTGGAAGGAGTGTGCGGAGCATGCAGAACCAAGCGGAAGAAATAAGGCTGCGCGACATGCCGTTTATGGAACCGGAAGTGTGCGAGATGACCCGGCGTATCATCGTCGTCAGTCCTTTTCCCGGACGGATGCACGAATTGATGCGAACGCTGATGGAAGCTTGTTTCGACGTGCTTGTGTTTCATCGCTGGGAGCATTCGGAAGCGGGAGCGCTGCAGCCGGATCTGCTGATCTTCGACGTCAGCGGATCGCAGGAGCAGGACCCGGTCGGTGCTTTTCGCGAAAACAGACATCCGGTGCACGCGGCGGTGCCGACGCTGTTTCTCGTGGACGAGCGCATGCTCGAAGAAGGCGGCGCGACCGGAGGCCATGAAGAACTGCTCGTCTGGCCGGCGCGTCCGCAGGAAGGGCTGCATCACGTGCGCCGCATCCTGCGCGGCGTAACCGCGCAAAGTCCGTATTCGCCGGTCTCGCCGGACGAAGACAGCGCGCGCGACCAGCTGATCTTTAAAGACCTGCGGATCGACCGCCGGCGCATGACCGTCTACCGGAGCGGCGCGCGGATCGACCTGACCAAGACGGAATACGAGCTGCTCCAGCAACTGATCGAAGGACAGGGCAGCGTACGGACCCGCGAAGACATGCTGAACCGCATTTGGGGCACCCAATACTTCGGAGGCAGCAACGTGGTGGACGTCCATGTCAAAAGTCTGCGCAAAAAGCTCGGCGACAGCGCCGGACAGCCGCTCTACGTGGCGACCGTTCGCGGCGTCGGATACCGCTTGGCCGACTGAGTCCCGAACTTTGCGTATCCTGCCCATGAAGGTCGCGGCCGTGTGCCGCGCGCCTTCACGGGATCTTCACCAAACGCTTACGTGCCGCTCATGATCGACCGCCCGGCAAGATGGTAGAATTCGGTTAACGATTTAGAAGTGGTCTTATACCAATTCTAAATCTACTGAAAAATTGCAGTTTCTATCTTCGAACGGGAAAGGAAGATTACCAGATGACATATTCGAGACTGACGACCAACCAGGGCATGCCCGTAGGCGATAACCAAAATTCCAGAACGGCGGGACGCCGGGGACCGGCTCTGCTGGAAGATTACCATCTGCTTGAGAAGCTGGCCCATTTCGACCGCGAGCGTATTCCGGAACGCGTCGTGCATGCGCGCGGCGCCGGCGCGCACGGCGTATTCAAGACCGAGCACGGCATGGCAGACCATACGCGCGCCGCGTTCCTGCGGGAAGCCGGGCTGGAGACGCCGGTCTTCGTCCGCTTCTCGACGGTCATTCACGGCACCGGTTCGCCGGAGACGGCCCGCGATCCGCGCGGCTTCGCGGTCAAGTTCTATACGCAGGAAGGCAACTACGATCTGGTCGGCAACCATCTGCCGGTGTTCTTTATCCGCGATGCGATCAAGTTCCCCGACATGGTCCATTCGCTCAAGCCGGACCCGCAGTCGAACCGTCAGGAACCGTCGCGCTACTGGGACTTCATGACCCGCATGCCGGAATCGACGCATATGATGACGTGGCTGTTCTCCGATCACGGCACGCCGGCCAACTACCGCGAAATGGACGGCTTCGGCGTGCATGCGTTCAAATGGGTGAACGAAGCCGGCCGCGTCGTCTACGTGAAATACAAATGGGAATCGAAGCAGGGCGTCCGCACGCTGAGCGCGTCCGAAGCGGTGGAGGTGCAGGGCCGCGATTTCGGCCATGCGACGCGCGATCTGTTCGACCGGATCGAAGCGGGCGATTACCCGGAGTGGACGCTCAAAGTCCAGATGATTCCCGAGGCCCGGATCGACGACTATGAATTCGATCCGCTCGATCCGACCAAAGTGTGGCCGGAAGATCAATTCCCGTTCCACGCCGTCGGCACAATGACGCTGAACCGCAATCCGCAGAACTTCTTCGCGGAAGTGGAACAGGCCGCGTTCTCGCCGAGCGCGCTCGTGCCGGGCATCGAACCGTCGGAAGACAAACTGCTGCAGGGCCGCCTGTTCTCCTACCCGGACACGCAGCGCTACCGGCTCGGCGCCAATTACTTGCAGCTGCCTGTCAACTGCCCGTACGCGCCCGTGCGCAACCATCAGCAGGACGGGGCGATGAACATGCGCGGCGACCTGCCGAAAGTGAACTACGAGCCGAACGGCGATGCGGACAGCCCGGTCGAAGATCCTTCTTACCGCGAGTCCGAACCCGAGCTGCAAGGCCGCGTTACCCGGCAGAAGATCGCGAAGACCGACGATTTTGCCCAGGCCGGCATGCAGTACCGGTCCTACACGGCCAAAGAGCGGGACCATCTGATCGCCAACCTCGTGAACGATTTGAGCGTCGTGGACGAAGAGACTCGGCTGCGCGCGATCTGCAACTTCGTGCGCGCCGACCGCGAATACGGCATGCGCCTCGCGCAGGGTCTCGGCGTGGACCTTTCCGCTTTTATGGGCGGCCGCTGACCCCGGCGCAAGTCCTTCTGCCGCGCGGCAGCAAGCCAGCATTCGTACTTCCGCACGCATTCCGAAAAGCCGGGTACGCATCCTTCGATGCGTATCCGGCTTTTTTTGTTGGGTTCGTCTTGTTGGATTGCTCCGGGTCCGGTTCGCTGTGGCCTACTCGGTCACGATTTCGTGATTGTCCAGACCGGCCTGGCGGGCGACGCGGGCCAACTGCATTTTGATAATCGTCTGCGCCGGGCTGATCGTGAACAGAACGCGCCGGAAGCCGGTTTCTTTGTAACTGAGAAAAGAACCTTTGAGCTTCTCCACTTCTTCGGTGCCGAGCAGGTCCATGTCACGGCAGTCCACGATCAGCGTAAAAGCCTGGGCATCGATCGAAGCGGCCATTTTGGCGTAATCGCGCGCGAAATTCTGATAATCCTGGGGCGTGAACGTCCCGTTGACTTTCATCTCGACCTTCTGGGTCGACTGATTCGTTCGGATCGAATAAGGAGCGTGCATCATTTGTCTGTTCTCCTGCCTCTCAAAAATGTTCTCGGTCTTCTCTTTTCTTATATCGGTCGGGCAAAAAAGAGAGTGAAGGGTTGGACGGGCAAATTGGCGCTGAACGGCGGCGTAAGGTAGAATGGGAGAATAATCACAATCGGAATAGGAGCCTACGCCATGAGATATCGCAATATGCAGGAATGTATCGCCGATCTGGAACAAGCCGGGCATTTGATGCGGGTCACGGAAGAAGTCGATCCCGAGCTGGAGATGGCCGCCATCCATCTGAGAACGTTCGAGGCGGGCGGACCGGCTTTGTTTTTTGAAAAAGTAAAAGGGTCGAAATACGGCGCGGTGTCGAATCTGTTCGGCACGATCGAGCGCAGCAAATACATGTTCCGCGACACGTGGAAATCGACGCAGGAAGTGATCGCCCTGCGCAACGATCCGATGAAGGCGCTCAAGCAGCCGCACCGTTACGCGAGCACCGGACTTGCGGCGCGCACCGCGCTGCCGATCAAAAAAGCCGGCCTGCCCGCGGACTTTGAAGAGATCCGGATCTCCGATCTGCCGATGATCAAAAGCTGGCCGAACGACGGGGGAGCTTTCGTGACGCTGCCGCAGGTGTACAGCGAAGACCCGGACAAGCCGGGCGTCATGAACGCCAACCTCGGCATGTACCGGATTCAGCTCAGCGGCAACGACTACGAGCCGGACCGCGAGATCGGGGTGCATTACCAGATTCACCGCGGTATCGGGGTGCATCAATCCAAAGCCGCCAAGCGCGGACAGCCGCTCAAGGTGAGCTGCTTTATCGGCGGGCCTCCGGCCCATACGCTGTCGGCGGTCATGCCGCTGCCGGAAGGCTTGAGCGAGCTGACGTTCGCGGGGCTGCTGTCGGGCCGCCATTTCCGCTACAGCTACGTCGACGGGTTCTGCGTCAGCCACGATGCCGATTTCGTCATCACCGGCGAGATCTACCCGGACGAGACGAAGCCGGAAGGACCGTTCGGCGACCATCTGGGCTATTACAGCCTCGTGCACGAATTTCCGGTGATGCGGGTGCACAAAGTATACGCGAAGAAAAACGCGGTGTATCCGTTCACGGTCGTCGGCCGTCCGCCGCAGGAAGATACGGCGTTCGGCGCGCTGATCCACGAACTGACCGGAGGCGCGGTGCAGCAGGAAATTCCGGGCGTCAAGGAAGTCCACGCCGTCGACGCGGCGGGCGTTCATCCGCTGCTGCTGGCCGTAGGCAGCGAACGGTACACGCCGTACCAGGCGGTGAAGCGCCCGGCGGAGATTCTGACGATCGCCAACCGGATATTCGGGACCGGGCAGCTCAGCCTCGCCAAATATCTGTTCATTACGGCGGAAGACGACGTGCCGGTCAACGCACACGACATCCCGGGCTTGTTCAGGCACGTGCTGGAGCGGATCAATCTGCGGCGCGACCTGCATTTCCAGACGAATACGACGATGGATACGCTCGATTATTCCGGTACCGGACTGAACAGCGGCAGCAAAGTGGTCTTCGCCGCTGTCGGCCGGCCGGTACGCAAGCTGTCGGCCGACGTGCCGGCGGCGCTGTCCGATCTGCCGGGCGGCTTCGGCCAAGCCTCGATGGCGATGCCGGGCATCGCGCTGCTGCAAGCGCCGGCGTTCGTCGATTACGCGTCGGCGGAAGCGGAGATCGGCGCACTGGCGCAGGCGATCGCCGCGCGCGGGCCGCTCGAAGACTGCCCGCTGATCGTGCTGTGCGACGATTCCGCCTTCATGGGCGCCGCGTTCGACAACTTCCTGTGGGCGGGCTTTACGCGCAGCAATCCGTCGCACGACATACACGGCGTGAACGCGGCATACGACCATAAGCACTGGGGCTGCGATAATGTCATTATCGACGCCCGCGTCAAGCCGCATCAGGCGCCGCCGCTAATTCCGGACGCCGGCGTGGCGCAGCGCGTCGACCGGCTGTTCGAGCCGAGCGGCAGCCTCGGCGTACTGCGCGCCCTGCGCCGCTGACACTGGCGCAAGCGGGCTTCGCCTGCCGCCGACCGGCGCTTCATTTGACTCTTATCGGAGCTTTCCGGCGCTTAGAGTCGCTTCTTCTCCAATCCAACCGGCTTTTCCCGTACGCATGCTGCGTCGGGAGAAGCCGGTTTTTTGTCGTCTTTTTCCGCAGGCCCGGGGTTAACTTCGTTCGTATACATCTCTTCTATAAGCGTATAGAAAATGTCTATTAGCGAAACGATTGACCGTGCGGCAGGCGCGGTGGTAAGCTTCTTCTCAACCCGAAAGCATACCAAATACATCGGAATTGTAGATTTAATTTTGGTTGCATCGTATTTTGAGAAAAAGAGAGGCGGAGAGAACATGACGAACAAACGGAGCTTGAAATTCGGAGCGATCATTCACGGGGTAGGCGGAAGCGTTACAGGCTGGAGACATCCCGAAGTGCTCAGCGACGCCAGCGTCAATTTCGATTTCTACAAACGGCAGGCGCAGATCGCCGAAGCAGGCAAGTTCGATCTTGTGTTTATCGCCGACGGCTTGTATATCAACGAAAAGTCGATCCCGCATTTCCTGAACCGCTTCGAGCCGCTGACGCTGCTGTCCGCGCTTGCCGCCGTGACGAGCCGGATCGGACTGGTCGGCACGCTCTCCACTTCGTACAGCGAACCGTTCACGGTCGCCCGGCAGTTCGCTTCGCTCGACAAGCTCAGCGGCGGCCGCGCCGGCTGGAACGTCGTCACTTCGCCGCTGGAAGGGACGGCGCGCAACCATACGATTCGCGCCCATCCGGCGCATGCCGAGCGTTACAAGATCGCGGAAGAACATCTGGACGTCGTGCGCGGGCTGTGGGATTCGTGGGAAGACGACGCTTTCGTGCGGGACAAGGCATCGGGCGTCTTTTTCGATCCGGACAAGCTGCATCGCCTGAACCATCAGGGCGAATACTTCTCCGTCGAAGGCCCGCTCAATATCGACCGTTCGTCGCAGGGACAACCGGTCGTGTTTCAGGCGGGGTCGTCGGAAGACGGCAAAAGCCTGGCGGCGCGTTCGGCGGACGCGGTATTCACGGGGCATGAACGCTTCGAAGACGCGCAGGCGTTCTACCGGGACGTGAAGCGTCGCGCCGTCGCCAACGGCCGGCAGACACAGGACATCGCGATTCTGCCGGGCATCAATCCGATCGTCGGCCGGACGCTCGAAGAAGCGGAAGCGAAGTACGAACAGATTGCTTCGCTCGTCACGATCGACAAAGCGCTGGAGTATCTCGGCCGCTTTTTCGACCATCACGATTTCTCGCAGTATCCGCTTGACGAAGCTTTCCCGGATCTCGGCGATCTCGGCAGCAACGCATTCAAGAGCGGGACGGATAAGATCAAACGCGATGCCCGGGAGCAGAAGCTGACGCTGCGCCAGGTCGCGCTCCGCTCGGCGACGCCGAAGACGACTTTCATCGGAACGCCGGAAGACGTGGCCGACCGGATTCAGGCCTGGTTCGAAGGGGAAGCGGCGGACGGATTCATTATCCATACGGACATTCCGAGCGGACTGCAGACGTTCGTCGACACCGTCGTCCCGATTTTGCAGCAGCGCGGGCTGTACCGCCTCGATTACGAAGCCGATACGCTGCGCGGCAATCTGGGCGTGCCGATTCCGGAGAACCGCCATACGGCGGCGCGTCTTGGCCAATCGGCCCGGGAGACGTCGATCGAAAGCGCCGGCGCCGACTGATTGGACAGGCGCCGCGCAGAGAGAACGTTCGCAGCATCGATTTATCGCGGCGGGGCCGAACCCTTGCTTCCACGAAGACTTCGGCCCGCCGCCCTACATACAAAAAGGAGGTTGATCCCATGACGAACCCCGTCACGGAAAGCATCGCAGCAACTGACCGATTCCCCGCATCCCCAAAAAGAAGGTTCAGGCTGAGCTGCGCGCTTGGCGCACTCGCGCTTGCGCTGACGACGACGCTTGCCGGATGCGGTTCGTCATCGGGCGCAAGCACCGCACAGGCAGCCGCCGGCAGCAGCGGCGCGGCCGCTTCGGCTCCCGTTCAGGGCGGCGAACTGACGTATGCGCTGGCGACTTCGCCCGACACGCTCGACCCGCGCCGCAGCGGGCTGGCCGTCTCGGTCCGCGTGTTCGGCGCGCTGTACGACACGCTGCTCGTGCGCAAAGCGGACGGTTCGCTCGGCCCCTCGCTCGCTACGGAGTGGGAAGCGTCGGGCGACGGCTTGAGCTACACGCTCAAACTGAAGCCGGGCGTGAAGTTCCAGGACGGCACGCCGTTCAACGCGGAAGCGGTCAAATACAATTTCGACAGCATCATCGATCCGCAGACCAAAGCGGCGAACGCGCTGGCGCTGCTGCGTCCGTACAAATCGTCCGAAGTGGTGGACGAGTATACGATCAAGCTGAATCTGGAGACGCCTTCGCAGGCGTTCCTCGGCAATCTGAGCCAGGGCATGCTGAGCCTCGTCTCTCCGACGGCAGCCCAAAAAGACGGAGAAAATTTCGGCAAAAACCCGGTCGGCACCGGCCCGTTCAAGTTCGTCGGCTGGTCCGAGAACGCGGAGATCAAGCTTGCGCGCAACCCGGATTACGTCTGGGGCAGCGAAGAAGCGAAAAATACCGGGGCGCCTTATCTGGATACGCTGACGTTCAAGATCGTGCCGGAAGAAGCGACGCGGATCGGCGGCGTGCAGAGCGGGCAGGTGCTGGCCGCCGAGACCGTGCCGCCGCAAAACGTGGTGGCGCTGCAAAACGACCCCAACGCGCAGCTGCTTCAGACGAATACGATCGGCTTTCCGTATACGCTCTTTTTCAATCTGGAGCATGAGCCGTGGAACGAGCTGAAAGCGCGCCAGGCGGTGCAGTACGCCGTCGATCTCGATTCGATCGTCAAGACGCTCTATCTCGGCACGTACGAACGGGCCTCGTCTTCGATCACGCCGGGCATTCTCGGGTACGACGAATCGCTCGAAGGCAAGATCAAGCCCGATCCCGCCAAAGCGAACGCCCTGCTCGACGAACTGGGCTGGATCAAAGGCGCGGACGGCATCCGGGCCAAAGACGGCAAAAAGCTGACGCTGCATTACGTGGACGGTTCGCCGAACCGCGAGAAGCGCAACGATATTGCCGCAATGATCCGCGAGCAGCTCAAAGCGATCGGGATCGAGACGGAAGTCGAGATTACGCAGGACATCGCGACGGTCGTCTACCAGAACTGGGATTACGACCTGTACGGCAACAGCCAGGTCAACAGCGATCCGAACGGGCTGACGTCGTTCTACCGTTCGGCCGGGGAAGGCCGGCGTACGCTGTCCGGCTTGTCCGATCCGCAGGTCGACGCCTGGCTGGACGAAGGCGCGGTCGAACCGGACGAAGCCAAGCGGGCGGAATTGTACAAAAAAGTGCAGCAGTACATTAGCGATCAAGCGCTGATCCTGCCGGTGTACGTGTTCCCGTACACGGTCGCCGCAAGCCGGTCGGTACAGGGCTTGACGTTCGATCCGTTCGGTTATCCGATCTTCAACGACGCATACCTGAACAAGTAACCGGCCGGAGACCTCACGGTACTCCATACTTCAGCAAGCGGAAGGAGGACCTGCCATGCTGCAGGCCATAGGCGCCCGGCTGGCCAGCTCGCTGCTGGTCATCGTCGGTTCGCTGGCGCTCGTCTTTTGTATCTTCAATTTGCTGCCGGGCGATCCGGTGCTGTCGATGGTCGATCCGACTTCCGTCAGTCCGGAAGTCATCGAGAATCTGCGGGAGCAGCTCGGGCTGAACCGGCCGTTCCACGAAAGGCTGCTGACTTATTTCGGCGATATGCTGACCGGCGATTTCGGCCGTTCGCTTGTCGGTTCCGAACCGGTGCTGCCCAAAATTTTGCATCAGATTCCCGCGACGCTGCTGCTGACGGCGGCCAGTTCGCTGATCGCGATCGTCGTCGGCGTCACGCTCGGCGTGCTGTCGGCTGTCCGCAAAGGCGGATTGATCGATCTGGCCGCCCGGATCGTCGGACTGTTCGGCATCTCGATGCCGACGTTCTGGTCGGGCATCCTGCTGATCCTGATCTTCTCCGTGCAGCTGAAATGGCTGCCGGCGATGGGATCGGACGGCTGGGCGACGCTTGCCATGCCGGCGCTTGCGCTCGGCTTCGTCGGAGCCGGTTCGATCGTGCGCATGGTTCGCGGCAGCATGCTTGACGTGCTCGGCGAACCGTTCGTCACGACGCTGCGGGCGAAAGGGCTGCGCGAGCGGCTGATCCAGGGCAAGCATGTGCTGCGCAACGCGCTGATTCCGGCGATTACGCTGATCGGCATGCAGATCGGCGACATGCTGGCGGGAACGGTCATTATCGAGACGGTATTTTCCCGCCAGGGCGTCGGACGGATTCTCGCCGACGCGATTATGGCCAAAGATCTGCCGGTCGTGCAGGGGATCGTCTTTTTCACCGCTATCGTCTACGTAGGCATCAATCTGCTGGTCGATCTGTCGTACGCGGCGATCGATCCGAGAATTCGACGGAGAGGAGCCAACTTATGAAGTTTTCGGCGGCTGCGGCCAAAACGAAGTCCGAACACCTGCGGCGTATCCCGCCGTTCAAGCGCGCAGAAGCGGTTGGCGGAAGCGGCCGGGCGACCGGAAGCACGTTCCGCTTAGGCTCCGCCGACGTGCTGACCGGAGCTGCGGCAATCGCCGTCGCTTTTCTCGCCCTGTGCGCGCTTGTGCCGGGCTGGATCGCGCCCTATTCGCCGACCGAGATGAATACGGCCGCGATTTTGCAGGCGCCCTCGGCGCCGCATCCGTTTGGCACCGATTATTTCGGGCGGGACGTGTTCAGTCTGATCGTATACGGCACGCGGGATTCGCTGCTGATCGGCGCAAGTTCCGTGCTCGTCGGCGTTCTGATCGGCGGCGCGCTCGGTTCGCTCGCCGGATACGTCGGCGGCCGGCTGGACACGATCATCATGCGCTTCATGGACATTTTGCTTACCGTTCCCGGCATCCTGCTGGCGCTGACGATTGCGGCGGCGCTCGGGCCGGGACTACGCAACATCGTGCTGGCGATCGCCATTTCGTCGGTGCCGGGCTATGCCCGGGTCATGCGCGGACAGATTATGGGCATCCGCCGCCGGGGTTACGTGTTCGCTTCGCGGGCGCTCGGCGCCAAGCCGTCGTCGATTCTGCTCAAGCATGTGCTGCCGAACTCGGCTGCGCCGCTGCTCGTCATGGCGACGCTCGGACTCGGTTCTTCCATTTTGGCCGGAGCGGGCCTGAGCTTTCTCGGGCTCGGCGTGCTGAAGGAAATTCCCGATTGGGGCGCGCTGCTGTCGCAAGGACGCGGCTATCTGACCGTGGCCTGGTGGATCTGCACGTTTCCGGGCTTGGCCATCACGCTGTTCGTGCTGTCGGTCAACCTGATCGGCGACCGCTGGCGCGATGCCGTCGATCCGAAGCGTAAAGGCAGAGCTTGAGCCGCTAATAGCATAAGGCGGATACAAGGAAATACACGCTTGGCAAAAAGAAGATTATGTCTGGAACAGAAAAACAGATACGGAAAGGGGAGGCGGCGACATGACAGCACGGCTTGAAGTGACGGACCTGACGATCGACGTGGATACGCCGCGAGGCACGCTGACCGCGGTATCGGGCATCTCGTTCGGGATCGGTCCGGGAGAAACGGTATGCCTCGTCGGCGAATCGGGCAGCGGCAAGACGATCGCGTCCAAAGCGATCATGCGCTTGACCGATTACGAGAACGGCCGGATCGCCGGCGGCAGTATCCGTCTCGGCGACCAGCATATCGAATCGCTGCCGCCGCATCTGATCCGCGATCTGCGCGGCCGCCGGATCGCGATGATCTTCCAGGAGCCGATGGCGGCGTTCGATCCGGTCTTCACGATCGGCAGCCAGCTGATCGAGACGATGCGCGCCCACCGGCGCGAGAAAAAGGCCGTGCTGCGGCAGGCCGCGATCGACCTGCTGATCCGGGTCGGCATTCCCGAACCGGAACTGCGCATGGAGCAGTATCCGGGCGAATTGTCCGGCGGCATGCTTCAGCGCGCGATGATCGCGATGGCGCTGTCCGGCGGACCGGAACTGTTGATCGCGGACGAGCCGACGACCGCGCTCGACGTCACGATCCAGGCGCAGATTCTGAAGCTGCTGGGCGAGCTCAAAGACAGCCTCGGCATGTCGATCCTGCTCATCACGCACGATCTGGGGGTAGCGGCCGAGATGGCCGACCGGATCGTCGTCATGTATGCGGGGCGCATCGCCGAGCAGGGCCCGGCCGCGCTGGTGCTGGGCCAGCCCCGGCATCCGTATACGATCGGACTGCTGAATTCCGTCGCGGCGCAGGGCAGCCGCGGAGGCCGGCTGCGCGCGATCGAAGGTTCGCCGCCGGGCCTTGCGGATATGCCGGATGGCTGCCGCTTCCATCCGCGCTGCGCGTTCGCGACGGACCGCTGCCGCGAGAGCGTCCCGCCGCTGAGCGACCAGGGCGGCGGCCGCCTCGCCGCCTGCTGGCACGCGGACGAAGCCGCGGCCGCGGGCGACGCGCAGCAAGCGGCGCCTGCGGCGCACACCGGTGCCGCAGGGCCGGCCGCTGTCGCGGCTCCGGCGCCGCGGCCGGAAGCCGCAGCAGCGCACGGCGAAGACCGCGCTTCGGGCAGCGCGGCGCCGCAAGCTTCCGCGCTGCTCGAAGCGCGCGAGCTCTACAAGCATTATCCCGTCGGCGGCGGCTGGGGCCGGCCGAAGCGGCAGCTCCGCGCGGTCGACGGCGTGTCGCTGTCGGTCGCCGAAGGGGAGACGTTCGGCCTCGTCGGCGAATCGGGCAGCGGCAAGTCGACGCTCGGCCGGCTGCTGCTTCAGCTTGAACCGCAGACGCACGGCCAGGTGCTGTACCGGGGCGAAGAACTGCCGCAGCCCGGCAGCACACGCTGGCGGGAAGCCCGCCGCGATCTTCAGATTATCCATCAGGACCCTTACGGGACGTTCGATCCGCGCTGGAGCATCGGCGACATCGTCGGCGAACCGCTCGACGTCCATATGAAGCTTGGCGCGTCCGAACGCCGCAGCCGGGTCGGCGAACTGCTGGAGCAGGTCGGGCTGCAGGCGTCCTGGCATAACCGCTATCCGCACGAATTCTCGGGCGGGCAGCGGCAGCGGATCGGGATCGCCCGGGCGATCGCGGTGAATCCAAGGTTCATTCTGGCCGACGAAGCGGTCTCCGCGCTCGACGTGTCGGTTCAGGCGCAGATCGTCAATCTGCTGCAGGATTTGCAGCGGGATCTCGGCCTGACTTCGGTATTTATCGCGCACGGCCTGCAGGTCGTACGCCATATTTCGCAGCGGATCGGCGTGCTGTATCTCGGCAAGCTCGTCGAGGTGGCGCCGAGCGAAGAACTGTTCCGCCGTCCGGCGCATCCGTATACCCGGGCGCTGCTGTCGTCGATTCCCGGCGCTCCGGCGGCCGGCCGGGAGACCTTCTCGGTCACAGGCGAGATTCCGTCGCCGCTGAACCCGCCGTCCGGCTGCCGGTTCCATCCGCGCTGCCCGCTTGCGACCGATCGGTGCCGAAACGAGGAACCGGCGTTCGCTGCGATCGGCGAAGGCCATGCGGCGGCCTGCCATTACCCGCTATAAAACGTAGGCGACAACGAAGCCGAACAAGCAAGCAACGAACCTAAAATGAACAACAGGAAAAGAGGCGCTGTCATGGGGATTCGACTGGGTATTTTGGACCAAACGCTGCTGTATGAACAAGGAACGCCGGAACAAGCGCTGCGCGATACGGTCGAACTGGCCCGGCTGGCCGACCGGTTGGGGTATCACCGCTTCTGGGTGTCCGAGCATCACGATTCCCGCGGAGTGGCCGGTTCTTCCCCGGAAGTGCTCGCCGCGTATGTGCTGGCGTCGACCGAGCGGATTCGCGTCGGCTCCGGCGGCGTCATGCTTCAGCATTACAGCCCGTACAAAGTCGCGGAGAACTTCAACGTACTGGCCGCCCTGGCGCCGGGACGGCTCGATCTGGGCATCGGCCGCGCGCCGGGCGGCCTGCCGCGTTCGACGCTTGCGCTGCGCCGCGGCGCGCAGGAAGAAGACGCTTCGCTCGAAGGCAGGCTGTCGGAGCTGCGCGACTACCTGCACGGCGTCGAGCCGGGAGCGGACAGCCCGCTGGCCGGCCTGCGCGCCGAGCCGGTTCCGGCGCAGCCGGCCCGGCTCTACGTGCTCGGCGCAAGCGCGGACAGCGCCGATCTGGCGGCGCGGTTGGGGCTGCCTTACGCGTTCTCCCTGTTCATCAACGGGGATCTCGATCAGGCCGTGGACTCGCTGCGGCGGTATCGCGAGCGCTTCGTGCCGGCGGCGGCCGGTTCGCGGCCGGAATCGATTCTGGCCGTATCGGCCGCTCTGGCGGATACCGACGAAGAAGCGGTCGGCATCGCGGCGGAAAGCGATCTGTTCCGGGTGTTTCTGGCCGGCGGCCGCAAGATTACGATCGGCGATCGGGAACGGGCCGAAGAGTTCGGGCAGCAGTCGGGCGAAGCTTACCGGATCGAGCATATCCGCTCGCCGCTTATCCGGGGTTCGGCGGAAACGGTCGGCCGGCGTCTGCGCGAAGCGGCCGAACGGAGCGGCGCGGACGAACTGGTCGTGACCAGCCCGATCCGCGAGTTGTCCAAGCAGCTGCGTTCGTACGAACTGCTGCACGCCTACTTCGCGGAGAGCGGGGGAGAACGGACCGGCATCAGGCAGGCCGCGACCGCTCAGGGAGACTAAAGTCCCGGCAATCGCGGCGGTTCGGTTCTGGACCCTTTGCGGGGCTTCCGAACCGTTAGGCACGCAAAAAAAAGAACCCGTCGAGGGTTCTTTTTGCGTAGCGATTTTTTGATATACGAATCTGTTTGGCTTCACCATCGATGGCGCGCGAAGCCTGTTAAGTTCCCGGCTTATTCCATTCACAGCCTGTTGTGTTCCAAGTCCGTTATGTTCCAAGTCTATTCCGTCCGGAGCCGCGATTCAGCGGTTGCGCGACGTATAGAGCACTTTGGTCGACTTGATGACGTGGCGGACAGGCGCTCTGTCGTCCGGCTTGGCTGCGCCCGCGGCGCGGAACACGCCGCTGCACGAGCCGCACAAGCGTCCGCCGCGCGTATCGCCGCCGCACGATTCGCACGGGTAAGTCAGATTGCTATAAGAAGAGGACAAACGTCCGGATTTGATAAATTGGTGCACTTCGGTCAGCGGAACGCCGGTAACCTGAGACAGTTCCTGCGTCGTGCTCGCCGGGCGCTTCCACAGCTGGTCGAGGCAGCGATTGAGGTGATGGTCCATTTGATTACTGCATGAACCGCATAAATTTCGGGGATTCTTCTGGAAGATGGTTCCGCATTTCGAGCAATAATCGACCAATAGGGTCATCTGGATCACCTCTGTAGGAGTAGGATGAGTTTCTTTTATAGCCCCATAATAATACTAAAGTAGGAAGGGCGCAAGACCTATATTTTATTTATTTTCATGTATTAAGCACGCTATTGTCGAATTATAACGAACACGAGATGGTTTATACCCGGTTTTCCCGGACAAGGTAGGCCTATAGAAGCGACGAAAAGCCCGCCGATGCCCGGTAAAGGGAGTCGGCGGACTCAAGGTCTCCATAAAAGCCAAGCCTGACAAGCCGGTCTGTTACGGCTGCCGCGGAAGTTCCAGCGCGAACGTCGTGCCCGACGGACCGCTGCCCTGCAGCTTCAGCTCGCCCCCCTGGGCACGCGCCAGCAGGCGGCTGTACGTCAGGCCGAGACCGAGCCCGCGCGTCACGCGCTTTTTCTGTTCGCTGCGGAAGTACCGTTCGAAGACGTAATCGCGGTCCTGCTCGTCGATGCCGGCGCCGTTGTCCGTAATCTCCACGCCGATCCGTCCGTCCGCTTCCCGGATCGCGACGTGCAGATGCAGCGGACGGTCCGGATGGGCGGCCTGCATGCCGTTGTTGAGCAGGTTGACGACGATCTGCTGGATACGCAGCGCATCGCCCGTCGTGTACACCATTTCCCGCGGGAAATCATAATCGATTTCGATAGAGTCCGATTCGTGCGGCAGGCGCCATTGATAGACGATCTCCGACACGAGCAGCTTGAGATCGAGCCGGTCCCGCCGCACGGCGACGTTGCCGGAAGAAAACGCGTTATAGTCGAGCAGGTCCGCAACCATCCGTTCCATCCGTCCCGATTCCTGCAGGGCGATATCGAGAAATTCTTTGGCTTCTTCGCCGGTCACGACGTCGTCCCGCACCGCCATGACCAGACCTTTGATCGAGGTGACCGGCGTTTTCAATTCGTGCGTCACGCCGGCGAGCGACAATTCGCGCCATTCTTCGAGCTGCCGCAGGCGGCCGGCCATGCCGCGGAACGAATCGACCAGTTCGCCGAGTTCGCGCTCGCCGGTCTCGATATCCAGATCGACGTCGTAGCGGCCGTTCCGAATCTGACGCGCGCTTTCCGCCACCCGGCGAATCGGCCGCGACAGTTTGCGCGCGAGCAGGTAAATGGTGAGCCAGCCCGACAGCGCGAGCGCGACGAACACAACGACGAACAATATGAGCTCGTTGGACGAGTAGACTGGCGTTTTGCGGAACTGGCTGATATAGACGCCGCCGATCTCCTGTCCGTTCTCCATGATCGGCGTCCGGATCAGTTGGTACTCCGGTTCGCCGGAGCGCGGCCGCGGATCGAGTTTTTGCTGGATTTGCGCTTCCGTCATCTGCGGGCGGGTGAACAGCGCGTTGCCTTCCGGATCGGCGACGAGCAGGCACACGTCCAGATTCATATTGAACAAAGCCATCCGGTCGTCCAGAATCTCGTTCAGGTTGCCCGGAATCGTCAGTGTGCCGTCCCGGTTGTTGACCCGGTCGGCGACTTCCTGTCCGAGCATGCCGGCGGTGCGGTAGCGGTTGTCCAGCGCCGTCTCGCGGATGCCGTACAGCGCCACGCCGATCACGATCGACAGCGCCGCGAACAGAATCAGGAAATAGCGCAGCGTCCAATAGGTAAGGATCGAAGTGCCCCTGCGCTTGCGGGTCCCGCGATCCTGGCGCCGCTTCGGCGCCTTGAAAAATTTGCTTATTCGGCTGTCCAAAATTGATACCCCGTTCCCCGTAAAGTGCGGATCTCGCCGTGATCCGGCGGCCAGTGCGACAGCGCCTGGCGCAGCCGCTTGATCGACAGGTCGACCGCCCGGTCGCTGCCTTCGTAATCCATGCCCCATACGTGCTCGATCAGCTGCTCGCGCGTGAACATCCGGTTCGGATAATCCGACAGGAACATGAGCAGCGACAAATCGCGCGGCGTCAGCGGCACTTCGGCTCCGTTGAGCAGGACGCGCTGCGCGTTCGGATCGATCAGAAGCGCGCCGAAGCTTTTGGAAGCGTCCGCGTGGCTGTAGGCGGGCCGCCTGCGCAGCACCGCGTTCACCCGGGCGACCACTTCTTCGGGCACGAACGGCTTCGTCATGTAATCGTCGGCGCCGCCGTTGAGCCCGTTCAGCCGGTAATCGATATCGCCGAGCGCCGTCAGCATGATGACCGGGCACGAACCGCGTTTGCGGATCTCCGCCAGCAGTTCCCAGCCGTCCATGCCGGGCAGCATGACGTCAAGCAGGACGAGCGCCGGCTGCGCCTGTTCGAACCGGCCCAGCGCGTCCCGTCCGTCCGAGACGCGCTCCACGTCGAACCCGGCTTTTTTGAGATAGGCGGCGAGTACCCGCGCGATCGCTTCCTGGTCTTCAATAATCAAAATGGTCGTCAAACCCGCTGCCTCCCTGCTGCTTGCGCTTCTATTGGTTGATTCCGAATAGGCGGCTATGGCTTCTATTGTACAAACAAAACGGGCGGGAACAAGAGCTTTCGCGGCTTTTGCCGTCAAAAGAACAAACATATTTTTCACAGGCCGGTTTGACACTTTCCCGACACATTGGGCTGTTATGATAGCAAAAACAGCGTCACAGGAGGAGAAAACCATGAATAAAAAAACGAGGAATTGGATCATTGCAGCAGCGGCGGTCGTCGTGATCGGCGGCGGAGGCGGTTACGCGGTCATGAATAACTATTTGGGCAACAACGTCGAAATCGAAAGCGTGCTTCCGACCCAGGCGGCGGCGAATACGGAAGCGTCGTCCACGCCGACGGCGGAAGCCGCCACGGCAGGCGGGGCGATCGCCGAAGACCAACTGAACGGTGCATGGAACATCGCGGACACCTCCAAAGTGTACTTCTCCGTGACGACGTCGCAGGAAGAAGTGAACTTCGTCGACGATCAGGTGAGCGGAACATGGGACGTCAACGTGGGCGACGCGGCGCAGATGAAAGGCAGCGGCGCGATCGAGGTTGACGCGATCGACTCGGGCAACGCCCAGCGCGACGACCATATCAAAAGCGACGACTATTTTCAAATGAGCAAATTCCCGCAGGCGACGTTCACCGCGAACGCGTTCGACGGGCTGCCCAAGGAGTGGACGGAAGGCCAGGTCTACGATTTCAAAATGGACGGCACGCTGACGGTCAAAGGGATCGAAAAGCCGGTCACGTTCGACGCGAAAGTATCGTACCAGGGCGGCAAGCTGCTGCTGTCGGGCGCGACGGTCGTCACGTTCGAAGACTTCGGCCTGGAAAATCCGCATTCCGTCGTCCTCAGCACAGAGAACGAAATCAACGTACGGCTTGAGCTGACACTCGAAAAATAAATCCGAATCCCAGATCGCCGGCAGGCTTCTCCGCTGCCGGCGATTTTTTTGCGCAAAAAAAGAACGGACGGCTCCGATGCGCAGGACGGTGATTAAGGAACGCGGCTTTGCGGTATGTTGTAAAGGTATGTTCGATACGAAAAGCCGGAAAGGAAGCTGCCCCATGATCGTTCGATTCGGATATGTCGCCATGTCGCTTGAGATTCAGGATTCTTCGCCTTCCAAAACGATGACGATGGCCCGCTTTGCCAAACTGCCCGACCGGGAAGCGGGACTGCGCCAGCTGGAACGCATCGCCGAGACCAATCTGCGCAACACGATCAGGCTGCTGCGCCACAATATCGCCGAAGGGATCGAGATGTACCGGTTTTCGTCCAAATTGATCCCGCTCGCGACCCATACCGACCTGGCGGATTGGGACCCGTTCGTCGCGTTGGCCGAGCCGTTCGCGGAGATCGGGGAGATCGTTCGCCGTCACAAGCTGCGGGTTTCTTTTCACCCCGACCATTATACGGTGCTGAGCACGCCGCGCCCGGAAGTGCTGGTCTCGTCGGTGCGCGACCTGCGGTACCATGTGCGTATGCTGGAGGCGATGGGCCTCGACGCGCGCGCCAAAAACAATATCCATATCGGCGGCGCCTACGGCAACAAGCCCGAAGCGGCCGACCGGTTCGTGGACCATTTTGCGGCGCTTGATCCCGATATTCAATGCCGCCTGACGCTTGAGAACGACGACAAAACGTTTACGGCGGGCGAGACGCTGGCGGCCGCGCAGCGGACCGGCCTGCCGATGGTGCTCGATATTCACCACCACTGGGTCAACAGCGCGGGAGAGCCGGCGTCGGACTGGTGGCCCGAAGTCGCCCGGACGTGGGAATCGCCGCTTGCGCGGACGGACGTGCCGGAAGGCGAGCATCTGCCGCCGAAGATCCATGCGTCCAGCCCGAGAAGCGAGACCGACCGGCGCAGTCACGCGGACGGCGTCGAAGCCGGTCCGCTGCTCGATTTTTTGCGCGAAGCGGCGAGAACGTCTTCGCATCTGGACGTGATGCTGGAAGCGAAGCACAAAGACCGGGCGCTGCTGCAGCTGATGCAGGATCTTGCGTCTTACACGGGCGACGGCGTGAAGATGCTGAGCGGAGGCAAGATCGAGGTGCAGCCGTGAATAGACTATTTTCGGAAAAAAGAAAGGTGGAACCGTCATGAGAAAAGCGATCGAAGGCGAAAAAATGCACGCGTACCCGGGCATGGTCGCTCTGGTCACGTCGCAGCTTGAAGAACGGAGCAACGTCATGGCGGCCGGTTGGCATGCCTATATCGGCGCAAGCCCCGGCATGTACGGCATCGCGCTGCGCGAAGAGACGTTCACGTACGGCCTTGTCCGACCTTCGGGGATCTTCGGCGTCAATTTCCTGCCGGCGGCGCAGACCGAAGCCATTCAGGGAGCGGGCACGTTCGGCGGGCACGAAGGCGGCAAGCTGGAGCGGTTGGGTCTCGGCTTCGAACCCGGCCTCAAGACGGGCGTGCCGATTCTGAGCGACGCCTACATGGCGTACGAATGCCGGGTCGTCGATATGAACGCCTACGGCGACCATTACTGGATCGTGGGCGAGATCGTGCAGGTATACCAGGACGAAGCGTTGTTCGGCGCCGACGGCCTGCCCGATCTGTCCAAATTGTCGATCCCGCTCTATATGGGACGGGCTTCGTACCGGATTCTGGATGAACGGGCGGAGAACAAAATTCATCGCTTATAGAAAAATGCTGGATAGAAAAACGCTTATAGAAAAAGTCGATAAGGGTAACGTTCCGGAAAGTCCCGTTTCTTCAACGTCCGAAGTGCCGGACGCGAAGGAAGGAGCGGCTTTTCGGCCGTTACTTATTCGTTTTTTCTATCGACCGTTTTCATTGACAGCCCGGCCGCCCAACACTATGATACATTAAACTGAGTTATTATATCGGATAAATCATGAATGAAAGCGGGGCGGCCGGGTGAATATCGAAAATATCGAATCTTTCGTCTATATCAACCATTACGGAAGTTTCAACAAAACGGCCGAAGCGCTGTTTTTGTCGCAGCCTTCGGTCACGGCGAGAATACAGACGCTGGAGCGTGAACTCGGCTGCCGGCTGTTCGACCGGATCGGCAAGCAGATCGTGCTGACGGAAGAAGGGCGCAATTTTTTGCCGTACGCTCAGGAGATGCTCAAGACGCTGCAGCAGGGCCGTCAGCATCTGCGCCGTTCGGAGACGCTGCCGCAGGAACTGCGGATCGGCAGCACGATCTCGGTCTCGAACTACCTGCTGCCCGAGCTGCTGCCCCGCCTGCACGAAGACTGCCCCGGCGTGCATTTCAAGCTGAGCACCGGCGGCACGGAAGAACTGGTCAAGCGGCTGCTTGCCGGGGAGATCGACGTGGCGTTTATCCGCAAAGTGATGCATCCGTCGCTGCGCACCGCCGCGTTCTACGAAGATCCGATCCATCTGTACGTCCGTTCGGATCATGACTTCGCGAGCGAGGAATCGGTATCGGTAGACGCGCTGCAGGGGCGCAAGCTCGTCTTCTTCGAATGCGGCACGCTGGATTGGCTGCGGATCCATCGCTCGTTCGAAGCGCTGGAGTCGCCGCCGGATATCGCGTTTCACGTCGATAATTCGGAAACGGCCAAAAAGCTTATCCTGCGCGGGGCCGGCATCGGATTTCTGCCGGCCGTTTGCGCGCGCGAAGAAGTGCGCGACGGACGCCTGACGCCGGTCCGCGTGCGGGAATTGTCCGAATTCGCGCTGCAAACCGGGCTCGTGACCGTGCGGCAGGACCAGTCGGCGCTGATCCGGCAGCTCGCTTCGATCTTCGGCGATCTCGTGGCGGACAGCGAACTTGCCGTGTCTCCGCTCAGCGGCCGCGGCGATTCGGCTTCCGCGGGCCGAGCCGCCGCATCCGCGACCGTGCGCCGCGCCGGCGGCTAAACTTCCATTCGGGCCAAGCTTCCGGTAAACTGTTGGTGAAAGCGATATCAACAAGAGGCAGAAGCCGGAAGGGTGGAACACTTTTTTGAATGATTTCGTGAATGTGGGCATGATCGGGTACAAGTTTATGGGCAAGGCGCACAGCAACGCTTACCGGGCGCTGCCGATGTTTTTGCCGGACGTGCCGAAGCCGCGCATGACGGCGATCTGCGGGCGGGACGAGCAGGCAGTCCGCGCGGCGGGTCAGCAGTTCGGCTGGGACAGCGTGGAGACGGATTGGCGGGCACTGATCGCGCGGAGCGATATCGACCTGGTCGATATCAACGCGCCGAGCGACGCGCACAAAGAAATCGCGCTGGCGGCCGCTGCGGCCGGCAAACATATTTTTTGCGAAAAGCCGCTGGCGCTCAACCTGAGCGATTCGCGCGAAATGCTGGCGGCGGCGCAGCAGGCGGGCGTCAAGCATATGGTCGGCTTCAATTACCGCTTCGCGCCGGCCGTGCGGCTGGCCAAAAAGTTGATCGAAGAAGGGCGTCTGGGCCGGATCTACCATTTCCGCGGACTGTTTCTGCAGGATTGGATTATGGACCCGGACTTCCCGCTCGTCTGGCGGCTGCGCAAAGAAGTGGCCGGATCGGGTTCGCTCGGCGATCTGGGCGCGCATACGATCGATCTGGCCCGCTACCTGGTCGGGGAGTTCGACGAAGTCGTCGGCATGACCGAGACGTTTATCAAAGAGCGGCCGATGCCGACGGAGATGACGGGGCTTACGGCCAAAGGCAGCGCGGACGGTCCGCGCGGCGAAGTGACGGTCGACGACGCGGCGATGTTTATGGCCCGGTTCGACAACGGGGCGCTCGGCACGTTCGAAGCGACGCGCTTCGCGAACGGTCACCGCAGCACCAACTTTTTCGAAATCAACGGCAGCAAGGGCAGCGTGCGTTTCGATTTCGAGCGCATGAACGAGCTGGAAGTGTATTTCTCGGACGACGCCGAAGACGTGCAGGGCTTCCGGCGCGTGCTGGCGACCGACGCGGCGCATGATTATATGCACGCCTGGTGGCCGGCCGGCCATACGATCGGATACGAACATACGGTCACGCACGAAGTGCACGAACTGATGCGGGCGATCGCGGAAGACCGCCAGCCCGTGCCGAATTTCTCGGACGGCGTCAAATGCCAGGCGGTGCTCGAAGCGGTAGAACGATCCGCCGCCGAGAAGCGCTGGGTCAGCCTGCGGGAATTCGACAGCTAAGCGGACGATTTTGTTGGTGTGGAAAAGATCAAGCGAAAAAGAGTGACGACCAAAAACCCTTTCTCCGCGTGCGGAGAAAGGGTTTTTGGCGTGCATGTTTTGCTGCGCTATAGGTAGACAGCCGACAGCCGACGACGCAGCGAATCGAAGCACGCGTCTGTGCATGAATCCGTCCATCAAACCGCCTGTTTCTGCATCGACGCCTTAACGCAGTTCTTTTTTGACGTCCGGCACGTCGATGTTGATCTTGCGGTTGCCGGCTTTGAGCTGCTTGAGAAATTCGTCTTCGCGCACCGGAGAAACCTGGATGCTGCCGCCGGCATACACCAATTCAAGCCGGCTGCGCGAATGCGAAGGTCCCGAATTCATGCTGCTCTTGCGGCGGATCGTCTCGATCCGGTCGATCGGGATCTTCCAGTTGAGCGGACCCGAACGGACAAGCAGATGCCCGTCCTTGATTTCGTAATACGTCAGATACCAGGTCGAGACGACGAACATCAAGATGATGAGCCAGATCGGCACGAACAGGAAAGAGCCGTTGGACAGCCCCATCCAGACGAGGATCAGCAGCACGATCATGCTCGCCCAGTTTAACGTGAAGAAAAAAGCATCTTTGTCGCTTTTGTATCGATTCATACCCGCCTCCGAATGATTGTTCTCCCTGTCATTCTACAGGAGCGAAGACGTTTCGCACAATCCGCCGCCGTGCAAACGACGTATACTCTTTCGCTTTACCAGAGGAAAGAGTATACTGTAAGGCTGGGAGAGATTTTTCGCGACTCTTCAATCAAGAGATCGAACATGAATGAAAAGGGGTATTTCGATTGAGCAAGGGAAAACCATTGGGATTATGGGTGCTGACGGCGCTGGTCGTCGGCAATATGGTCGGTTCGGGCATCTTCATGCTGCCGCGTTCGCTGGCGGAAGCGGCGAGTCCGGCCGGTACGGTATTCGCCTGGGCGGTGACCGGATTCGGGGTGCTGATGCTGGCGCTGGTGTTCGGCAATCTGGCGCTGCGCAAGCCGGACCTGAACGGCGGTCCGCAAATTTACGCCAAAGCACTGTTTCCGAACAGCCCGTCGCTGTCGCTGCTGTCGGGCTTTATGTCGAGCTGGGGCTACTGGATCGGCAATATCGCGGGCTTCGTCGCTGTTATTACGACGTTCGCCAGCTACCTGTCCACGTTCTTCCCGGTCCTGAACAGCGCAAGCGTGCTGCTTGCGCTCGGCAGCTTCGAGTTGACGACCGGACACGCGCTGAACTTCGTCGTCTGCTCGCTGCTGCTGTGGGGCACGCACTTTTTGGCGCTGCGCGGCATGGAAGGCGCCGGACGGATCAATCTGATCGCGACGGCGACCAAAGTGATCGGGTTCGCGCTGTTTATCGTCATCGCGCTGCTGGCGTTCCAGTCTTCCACGATGGGCGAATTCGCCGCGGCGCATCTGGACGATGAAGGGCGCAGCGTATCGCTGCTGTCCCAGATCAACGCGGCGGCGGTCGTGACGCTGTGGGCGTTCATCGGCGTCGAATCGGCGACCGTCTTCGCGGCGCGCGCCAAACGCAAAAAAGACGTCAGCCGCGCCACCGTCGCCGGGCTTGGGATCGCGATCGTGCTGTATGTCGGTATCAGCATCCTGACGATGGGCCTGCTGCCCAAAGAGCGGCTGATGCAGTCGCAGAACCCGCTCGTCGACGCGATGACGGAAGTGCTCGGCCCTTACGGCGGCTACCTGCTGGCCGCGCTCGGCCTGGTCAGCCTGATCGGGTCCACGATCGGCTGGGTGCTGCTCAGCGCGGAAGTGCCGTACGAAGCGGCCCGGCAGCGCGTCTTCCTGCAGCCGTTCCGGCGCGAGAACGACAAAGGCATGCCCAAGCTGTCGCTGTGGATCTCGAACGGCCTCGGCCAGCTCCTGATCTTCTCGACGATCTCCGGCTCGATCGCGCAGGCGTTCGACTTCATTATCGTCGTCGCGACGCTCGCGTATCTCGTGCCGTACCTGATCGCTTCGGTCTACCAGCTCAAGTTGACGCTGACAGGCGAAGGGTATACCGTCATGCGCGAACGCCGGATGGACGGCTTCGTCGCCGTGCTGGCGACGATCTACTCGCTCTGGGTCGTCTATGCCGGCATGGGCGACTGGCAGACGTTCCTGTTCGGCGTGCTGATGCTGGCGAGCGGGATCGTGTTCTATCCGCTGCTGCGCAGGCAGCTGCGGGACGAATAGAATATAAAGACCGGCGTATCAGATAAAAAATGCAATAGTGTACGAAGATCATTGGACAGGAAAAGGGCAGCCGCTGAGCGGCTGCCCTTTTTGTGCGGTTACAATCAGGGAGGAGACAAGGTCATGCGGAATTATGGAACGGGTAAAAGAAAAGGGAATATCACATGCGGCAAAGAAAGAGACCTATATGCCGAGCCGGATCCGAGCCGCAGGGACTCCCAAATAGCTGCGGAAAGATCGGATTCAGGCAAGGGTGGGAACAAAAGGCCTCTCTTTTTATCCGACGCGGATATAATAAAAAAAGGATTGTTCATAAAAAGGAGGTATTCAAGATGAATTCGATTTCTGTTGAGGAATTGACTCAAGCCGCTGCATTCGCAACTGAAGCGGCTCGGCAGAGTGCACACGCTGCCGGCACTTTTTATACGTATAGCGAAGGGCAGCGTATCATTCGCGTGTATCCGGACGGCCGGAAGATGGAGGCCATTTACGGAGAGTCAGGAAAAGTAAACGAGATTCCGTATTCCGAGGCCTAAGCCTCTTATAACGGCATAAACGGGTGCTAACAGCTCAAGTCTCATCTTTTCACGCCTTATCGTCGATTAGCTGCGTGAAGACAGCTATTTCTTCCTGCCTGTCCATACTGATCTAAATAGCTGCGTGGGAACAGCTATTTAGACCGTATAGTTATCGGAATGCCCTTTTTTTGCGAAATAAGTGGATCTGCGCAGCTATTTGGAATTTCGACAGTTTTTTGGCCCAAACAATTGCTTTCACGCACTTAATAGGAGTGGACCTGCGATGGCTATGATCCCCTGACCTCATAAAGCTTAACGGTTTGCCAAATCTGCGTTCCAAAGTGCCGGGGTAGACCGGATTCACGCGATTTTCGATTCTATCTTATGCTTCCTTGCGTTCCACAACGCGCTGGACGGCGATTTGTCGGGGCATCCCTGCACTGTTAAACTAAGGAAAGCGATAGAGCGTTACCTATACATACCCTAAACCAAAGAAACGGTGGAAACCAACCATGACCATTATCGGAATCGATCTGGGCACGACGAACAGCGCGGTCTCCGTCTGGAGAAACGGACAGGCCGTCCTTATTCCGAACGCGCTCGGAGACAAGTTGACGCCGTCGGTCGTCGGCGTGGACGACAACGGCGATATATTGATCGGGCGGATCGCGCGGGAACGGCTGCTGACGCATCCGCTGCTGACGACGGCCGCGTTCAAGCGGCATATGGGCACGGCGCGCGAGATTCGCCTCGGCGATCGCCGTTTTCGCGCGGAAGAACTGTCGGCGCTCGTGCTGCGTGCGCTCAAAGCGGACGCCGAGAGCTTTCTCGGCGAGCCGGTGACCGAAGCGGTTATCAGCGTGCCGGCGTATTTTAACGACACGCAGCGCAAAGCGACCCGTATGGCGGGCGAATTGGCCGGCCTCAAGGTCGAGCGGCTGCTCAACGAGCCGACGGCGGCCGCGATCGCGTACGGGCTGCATCAGCAGAAGCCGGAAACGCAGTTTCTCGTCTTCGATCTGGGCGGGGGAACGTTCGACGTCTCGATTCTGGAGCTGTTCGACGGCGTCATGGAAGTGAAAGCGGTCGCCGGCGACAATTATTTGGGCGGCGAAGATTTTACCGACGTGATCGTCGGGCATTTCCTGTCTTCGTTCGGTATGCAGCTGTCTGCGCTGGAACGCAAAACGCTGGCCTTTTTGCGCGATCAGGCGGAGCAGGGCAAGCGCGAACTGTCGCGGGAGCGGCCGATCCGTCTGCGCGCGGGCCTCAACGGGGAGATGAAGGAACTGAGTATCGACCGCGAGCAGTTCGAGCTGCTCGTTCAGCCGCTCGTTGAACGGCTGCGGCGCCCGATCGAACGCGCGCTGCTCGATGCGTCGATCGACGCCCGATCGATCGACGAGATCGTCATGGTCGGCGGCGCTTCGCGCATGCCGGTCGTGTACGGGATGCTGAGCCGCATGTTCGGACGTCTGCCGGCTTCGAACATCGATCCCGACGAGACGGTCGCGCTCGGCGCGGGCGTGCAGGCGGGCATGAAGGAACGCAGCGAGGAGCTGCAGGACGTCGTCATGACGGACGTCTGCCCGTATACGCTCGGCACCGAAGTGGCGCTCGCTTATCCGACGGGCGAATACGAGGGCGGGCATTTCAGCCCGATCATCGACCGCAACACGTTCGTGCCGGTGAGCCGGGTGAAGCGGTTCTCGACGGTCAACGAAGAGCAGAGCCGGATCATCGTCAAGATTTATCAGGGGGAAAACCGGCTCGCGGCGAACAATCTGCTGCTCGGGGAGCTGGAAGTGGAATTTCCTCCGGGCACGACGGGCATCCGCGATATCGATATTCGCTACACATACGACATCAACGGCATTCTCGAAGTCGAAGTGCAGACGGTCGGATCGGACGACGTGCACCGGATCGTGATCGAAGAAAATCCGGGCGTCATGAGCCGGGAAGAGATCGAACGCCGACTGCTTCAACTGTCCGCCCTCAAGATGCACCCGCGCGATCAGGAAAAGAACCGGCTGCTGCTCGCGCGCGGCGACCGGCTGTACGAAGAGCGTCTGGGCGACGAACGCGAATGGATCGGAGCCGCGGTCGCCCGCTTCGAAGCGGCGCTGCATCGTCAGGACGAACGCGAGATTCGCGAGGAAGCGGAGCGGCTGGAGCAGTTCCTCGACCAATTCGGAAGGAACAGCCGCTAAGATGGGCATTTGGCGGATACTCGGTATTGAGCCGACGAACGATGCGCGCGCGATCAAGCGCGCTTACGCCGCGCTGCTCAAAGTCACGCACCCGGAAGACGATCCCGAAGCTTTCCAGCGTCTGCGGGAAGCTTACGGAGAAGCGCTGGAACAGGCCAAGACGCTGACGGCGGAACAGATGCCGCAACAGATGCCGGAACAGACGGCGGGGAGCGGCGGGGCTGCTGCCGGAGCCGCCGCCGCGCCGCCGCTGTGGGGGCAGGCCGACCGTTCGGCCCGCCGACGCCGCGCCGACGAAGAAGCGGAACTTCCCGAAGCCGCGAAGGATGAGCGCGATGCGGCGGCCCGGCAGCCAGGCGGGCACCGCACGCCGCCTCCGTATCCGCATCCGCGCCCGAAGGCGGACCCTCGCGATCGCGCGCAGCCCGCAGGCTCCGGCGCGGCAGCAGGTACGCTTGCCGCCGAGACGGCGGCTCTGATCCGCCGGTGCGAAGATCTCTACGACGACTATGCCCGCCGGATACGGCCGGACCTCTGGCAGGAGCTGCTGCACGATGAACGGCTGCGCGAGCTGTCGTTCCGGCAGGCATGCCAGCCGCCGCTGCTCGCTTTTCTGGCGGAACATCCGTATTTGCCGCGGGCGGTCTGGCGCATGCTGGATACGATCTTCGATTGGACCGGCGACGAGATCGGGCTGTCGCGCCTCGTTCCGCCCGGTTTTGCCGCTTTTGTGCTGGATTCGATCGCCCAGCCGTCGGAACTGCGCCTGACGTATGTGCCCGCGAGCCGGGAGTTCGACCAGGACGGATTCCTCGGGCTGCGCAGCCGCGGAGCCGCCCGGCTGCGTACCGGCCAGCTGGAAGAAGCGCTGGACGATTTCGACGCGGCGTTCGATTTGTTCGCCGGAGATCCGGATCTGCTGCGCCTGCGCGCGACGACGCTGCATCTGATGGGCCGCGACGACAAAGCCGAGATCGACTGGGCGTCCCTTGTCGGCCGGTATCCGCGCGAGCGCGACGCCCTGATGCGCCTCGCCGACCTGATGCTGGAGAGCGGGCGCGCCGCCGACGCGCTGGAGCGGTATCGGCAGGCGCTCGACCTGCTGCCGAACGACGCGCACGCGCTGCTTGGCCTTACGCGCTGCTACCGCGAGCTGGAACGGTTCGGGGAATCGGTTCAGGCGTGCGAGCTGGCGCTGCTGCTGGAGCCGTCCGATATCGAGCTGCGCATCCGGCTGCTGGAACTGCAGGAGCAGCAGTTGGAGCGGCAGCTTGCGGTGCTGAAGCGGTATCCGGGAGACCGCGAAGCGCGCGCGGCTGCGGGAGAACTGCTGCTTGGCCTTGCGCGGTACGCCGAATGCGAACGGCTGCTGACCGAAGCGCCGCTCTACGGCTGGAGCAGCGGCATGAAGACGCTGCTCGGCCGGGCGCTGCGGAAGCTGGGGCGCGGCGGCGAAGGCGCGGCTCGGTTCGACGAAGCGGTCGAGCTGGCGGAAGCGGCGGGGCAAAGCGGCTATGACGCGTATCTGCATCGCGGGCTGTACCGGATTGAAGCCGGGGACGCGGCGGCAGCGGAACGCGATCTGCGCCGCGCGGCGGCGCTCGGCCCGGATCGGCCGGAGCTGCAGGCGGCGCTGGGCCGCTGCGCGTTCGAAGCCGGCCGATTCGAACAAGCGGCCGAGCATTACGGCCGGGCGCTGCAAAGCAAGCCGGACAGCGCTTATAGCGCGGGGCGGGGCCTGGCGCTGCAGCGGCTGCGGCGGTATGCGGAAGCGATCGAAGATTTCGATCGCCGCCTGCATTATGCGCCGGATAGCGAGGCGATCCTGCAGGCGCGGGCGGAGTGCCTGGCGCAGCTGGGACGGCAGGCCGAATAGGTAAAATAGGCAAGTTAGGCAGGACAATCAAGACAAGCAAGACAGGCAGAATAGACAGGCTGGACGAGAACGGGAGGATAGAGAGATGGACGATTATTCGTATCGCAGAGCGCTGCAATGGGCGACCGCGCTCGGCGGCCCGTTATTCGAACGATACAAAGCGAAGCCTCCGTACGGGGTGTACGAATGCGCCAAAGCCCGTTTTGACGCCGCCGGCCTGCTCGCCGCGCAGGGGAACGTCCGCGACGCGTCCGGCGTGCGGGATATGGCCGAGCGGGTCTGGGCCGGCGTGTACAATCCCGGGTTTCAGCAGATTCGTCTGCTTCTCGCCGGACTGACGCTCGCGGAACGGCGCGCGTACGTGGACAGTCTGCCGGCGGACAGCGATCGCTACCGCTTCGTGTATACCGTCAATCAGTATATGGACCGGCTGCCGCCCGCGGGCATCGCCGCCTGGGATCTGGGACAGTTGGCGTTCCATATTCGCTGCGCGCGATTGGCCGGCCATATCGGGGAGAACGAAGAGAACGCGTATCTGCTGCACAATGCCGTACGCGTCCGGTTCTCTTACCGAAGCTGGCCCGATTACGCGGTTGCCTACATGGCGGGTAAGCAGTACGGCGAGGAAGATTTGTCCGAAGAAAGGTCCGAGCTCAATCTGGAACAGCTGCGCAGGCTGCTGACCGGCAAAAACAGTCCGTGGCGGGAGCTGGAATGGGATATCGTGCTGCCCGAACCTCCGGCGCTGCCGGAGTAGGATCGGCGCCGATCGTTTCCTGTTGCAAAACCGGAAATTTTGTTTCAATAACGGTAGCTTTGCGGCTTGTCTCCCGGTATAATCAACGCAAAGAAGGCCGATTCGGCCGATCATTTTGCATGTTTATACGAGAAAAGAGGGGTAGTTATGCAAGGTTTAACACGGTTTTCGGTTAAAACGATCGTCGCGATCGGGATCGGAGCGGCTTTGTTCGTCGTATTGGCGCGGTTCGGTTCGATTCCGACCGGTATTCCGAACACCAATTTACAGACGAACTACGCGATTCTTGCGCTGTTCGCGCTGCTGTACGGACCGTGGGCGGGCCTGCTGATCGGCTTGATCGGGCACACCGTGGCAGATCTGCTGTCGTTCGGGCCGTGGTTCAGCTGGATTATCGCTTCCGGCGTGGTCGGTCTGCTGATCGGCCTGCTGACGCGCGGCATCCGGATTCACGAAGGCGAATTCGGCGGCAAAGAGATGGTGCGGTTCAATATTGCGCAAATCGTCGCGAACGCGGTCGGCTGGTTCCTCGTCGCGCCGGCACTGGACATCGTCATCTATGCGGAGCCGGCCAACAAAGTGTTCACGCAGGGACTCGCGGCGGGCGCCATGAACATGGTCATCGTAGCGATTCTCGGCACGCTGCTGGCGGTCGCCTACTCCAAAACGCGTACGAAGCGCGGAAGCTTGACGCGGGAAGGCTAGCATGTGAAAATTGGAGAAGAAGCAAGCTTGGAAAAGCCGGTGCATGCAGCCGGCTTTTTCGTTTGTCCGAACCGCTTGACGGAAAAGATTGCAACAGAGAAAGGAAAGCCATGACAAAACCGGTGATCGAATTCGATCGTTTTACGTTTCAATACCGCGCGCAGAGCGAACCGACGCTGCACGAGATCAGCTTGACGATTCGCGAAGGGGAAAAAGTGCTGATCGTCGGTCCGTCCGGATCGGGCAAAAGCACGCTTGCGCACTGCATTAACGGGCTGGCGCCGCATTTTTATCCGGGAGAACATTCGGGCTCGCTCCGCATTATGGGCGGGGACGTTTCCGGTTCCGGCATCGCGGAGCTGTCCGATATGATCGGCACGGTGCTTCAGGACCCGGACGGACAGTTCGTGGGGCTGACCGTTGCCGAAGATATCGCTTTTAAGTTGGAAAACGACGGGATCGGCCATGCCGAGATGCTGCGGCGCGTCCGGGAAGCGGCGGAAGAAGTCGAGTTCGCGGACTTCCTGAACGCGTCGCCGCAGGAGCTGTCCGGCGGGCAAAAGCAGAAGACGACGCTTGCCGGAGGACTGGTCGGCGGCGCGCCGATTCTGCTGTTCGACGAGCCGCTGGCCAGCCTCGATCCGCAGGCCGGCCGGGCGACGATCGAGCTGATCGATCGGCTGCACCGTCAATCCGGCCGGACGATCCTGATCGTCGAGCACCGGCTGGAAGAAGTGCTGCACTGCCCGGTCGACCGGATCATCGTCATCGACGAAGGACGCATCATTGCGGACCTGCCGCCCGATGAACTGCTGGCTTCGAATGTGCTGCGGGAAGCCGGTATTCGCGAACCGCTGCATCTGTCCGCGCTGCGCTACGCCGGCTGCACGCTGTCGCCTGCGATCCGTCCGCGCAGCGTGGACACGATCGACCTGGGCGAAGCGGCGGAGCCGCTTCTTCGCTGGCACGAAGCGAACGCGGCCGTAACTGAGCCGGCGCGCCCGGAACCGCTGCTGGAAATCGAGCATCTGACTTTTGGCTACGAGGCGAAGCATCCCGTGCTCGAAGACGTCTCGCTGACCGTCGGCCGGGGCGAAATCTTGTGCATCGCCGGCCGCAACGGGGCGGGCAAATCGACCATTTCGCGTCTGATCTGCGGGTTCCACAAGCCGCTGTCCGGTTCGATCCGTCTGGACGGCCGCGACCTGTCGGGCGATACGATTCGCGAGCGCGCGGACCGGATCGGGTTCGTCATGCAGAATCCGAACCATATGCTCTCGAAGCCGATGCTGTACGACGAAGTGGCGCTTGGACTCGTGAACCGCGGAGTGCCGGAAGCCGAGATCCGCGAACGGGTGCACGAGACGCTGCGCGTCTGCGGGCTGTATCCGTTTCGCAGCTGGCCGCTGTCCGCGCTCAGCTACGGGCAGAAGAAGCGCGCGACGATCGCTTCGATCCTCGTGCTGCGCCCGGAGATTCTCATTCTCGACGAGCCGACGGCCGGTCAGGATTTCCGGCATTATAACGATATGATGCGATTTTTGACCGAATTGAATGCACAGGGCATGACGCTGATCATGATCACGCACGATATGCACCTGATGCTCGAATACGGGCAGCGCGCGGTTATTTTGTCCGAAGGGCGCAAGATTGCCGAAGACGTGCCGGCCCGCATTCTCGGCGACGCCGCCCTGATGGAGGAAGCGCATCTGCACGAGACGTCGCTGCACCGGCTGGCCCGGCGCGTCGGCATTCGTCCGGAAGAACAATTCGTCGCCCGTTTCATACGCACGGACAGGGGGAGACCGAACTGATGGCCGTCAAATTGTTGGCTTATTCCGATACCGGATCGCCGGTCCATCGGCTGAACGGCGTCACCAAACTGTCCGTGTTCCTGCTGCTTTCGATCACGGGCATGGTTATCTACGATACGCGCTGTCTGCTTGCGCTGCTCGTCTTGTCGCTGTCCATGTTCGCCGGGTCCAAAGTGCCGTTCAAGCAGTATTCGTTCGTGCTGTACCTGATCCTGATCTTCTCCGTCATGAACCAGCTGGCGATCTTTCTGTTCGCGCCCGAGCAGGGCGTGCAGATCTACGGCACGCGGCATGAACTGCTGCCGATCGCCGGGCGCTATACGCTGACGGCCGAGCAGCTGTTCTACCAGTTCAACGTGCTGTTGAAGTTCGCCGTGGTCGTTCCGCCGGCGCTGCTGTTTCTGCTGGCGACCGAGCCGAGCGAATTCGCGTCTTCGCTCAATCGCGTCGGCGTACCGTACAAGATCGCGTACGCGATCTCGCTCACGATGCGCTACATTCCCGACGTGCAGCAGGAGTTCATGCACATTTCGACGGCGGCGCAGGCTCGCGGCATCGACTTGTCGCGCAAAGAGAAGCTGGGCCGCCGCTTGAAAAACATGGGCGCGATCCTGCTGCCGCTCGTGCTGGCGACGCTTGAGCGGATCGAGAAAGTCAGCGCGGCGCTGGAACTGCGCGGCTTCGGCCGCAGCCGACGCCGCACCTGGTACCGCAGCCGTCCGCTCACGCGCCGGGACATTCTCGTCCTGATCTGCGCCGTGCTGATCTCGGCGGCCGCGTTCACGATTACGTTCTGGGACGGATCGCGGTTCTATAATCCGTTTTTGTAACGGCGAAGTGAGTCGAGTCGGACAAGTCAGGCACGAGAATTCGGGTAAAAGAAATCAAAAAGCCGCCCGTACGCGAACGTACAGCGGCTTTTTGGCATGCGTGCAAGTCAGCGAGGCTTTTTTTACACGAATCCTCCATTGATCCGCACCGTCTGCCCGGTGATCCAGCGTGCTTCGGCGCTTACCAGAAACAGCACCGTTCCGATGATGTCTTCTGTTTCGCCTAGTCTCCCAAATGCATTCATACCGGCGATGGCCGCGATTTGGGACTCCGATTTGCCCTGCGCAAAAAGCTCCGTGTTCACGGGTCCCGGCGCAACGGCGTTGATCGTAATGCCTTTCGGGCCGAGTTCGTATGTCATTCGTCAATCGCGCCCGAACGAGCTCGTGCATTCGTTGTATCGTCCGTCGCTGTGCATCATTGCGCAGGGAGCGAAGCAGGTCATGCTCGGCAGCGAAACATATACCTATGATCCGTCGACTTATCTGGCTACCTCGGTTGAGCTTCCGATTCAAGGACGCGTCATCGAAGCTTCGGGCGTTCAGCCTTACTTGAGCGTGCAGTTGCATTTTACCGCGGATCAGATCGTCGCTTTTGGCGAGGCATCCGGACTAGGGCAAACTAAAGAAGAAACCCGACCGGATCGCGGACTGGCTGCTGGAGCCATGAACGAGGAGCTGTTGGACGCGCTGCTTCGATTGGTGCGGCTGCTGGATACTCCGCACGATATCGAGGCGCTGTCGCCGCTCGTTGTGCGCGAGCTGCTGTACCGGACGCTTCAGGGCGAACTTGGCGGACGGATGCGGCGGTTTGCCGCAGCGGGCACGCTGTCGAAGCGGATCGCGGACGTGGTACGCCGGCTGCAGCTGGAATACGACAAGCCGCTGCGTGTCGATCAATTGGCGGCGCAGGCTCGGATGAGCGAATCATCGCTCTATACCCATTTCAAGAAAGTAACCAACTTGACGCCGATCCAGTATCAGAAAAGAATCCGTTTGCAGGAAGCGCGCCGCCTTCTGCTGTCGGAGACGGGCGAAGCAGCGGACGCCGCGTTCCGGGTCGGCTATGAGAGCTCTTCGCAGTTTAGCCGGGAATACTCGCGGCTGTTCGGCTTGCCGCCGGCGCGGGATATGAAGCGGATAAAGGAAAGTCTCGCGACAGGCGATTCGACGGACGACACGAAGTAAAACAAGCCGCGAAGAGCCCGTACGCCACGCCAAAACCGCCCGGGAACGAAAAGTTCCCGGGCGGTTCGACGTTTACAGGTCAGGCGTTCGTCACTCGGCGTTCGACACCGTTTCGATATAAGCGTCGATAGAAGCGAAGCCGCTTGCGGCAGGCGCAGCGGAGGTCGCGGAGTTCAAACCGGCGGCGCGGCTGTCCATCAGAGCGGACAGCGAGCTTCGCAGCTGCTGATCGAACGCTTCGGCGCGGCCCGAACGCTCGGCGTCCATATCGTTCAGCAGCTTTTCCCAGCGGTAAGCTTCTTCGCCTTGATCCAGGTCGGGGTAGCGCTGCGCCAGCTCCAGAACGTCGGCCCACGGCTTCTGCGTCATCAGCTGCGCAGCCAGATACAAGCCGACGAACGTATGGCTCGAATCGGACCGCATTGTGGCTTCGAAAGCGGTAATGGCTTGATCGGTATGGCCCCGATACAGCAGGGAAGCGGCCTGGCGGGAGTGGTTCTGCGCGTCGGTTCCGCCGTTCAACTTCCCATACAGGGCGTCATACCGGTCGTACCGTTCCCAATCGCCCTCCGCATACAACAGGTCGGACAGCTGCTTCACTTCCTGCGGCGAAGCGCCGGCATCGGCTTCGATCAACCGTTCCAGCAGCGGAATCAGCTCCGCCCGCGCCGCTTCGTCTCCTTCGATCTGCAATTTGGCATCCAGCAGCCGGGTCAGCATGCGCAGCGAATCGGTATCGCTCGAATTCGCTTGTACGCTGCCGCGATACGCGTCCAGCGCCTGCGGGAGCTTGCCGTCCAGCAGCAGCCGATCGGCAGGCGTCAACTTGCGCTGCCTGAGGTAAAAATCGAACGAATCGCCGGCTTCTTCCGCTTCGCCGCGATAACCGTAAGCCTGGGTCAGCATGCGTCCGGCCTTGTCGTAAGCGCGCACGTCCCACGAGAAAGGCTCGTCCGGGTTCAGGTAGGCGAGCCGGGAGGTCGGATCGGTCTGCTCCCACTTGCCGTCTTCGCCCCAGGATAGCGCGCCCGGCGTCGCTTGAAGATCGCTGATCGGCAGCGTCAGCTTGTTCCCGGGAATATGGGTGCGGATCGTCGTGCCGGTGTAGCCGTTATGTTCCGAGTTGGGCACCAAGCCGATCAGTTCGTAATAAGCGGCGCCTTCGACGGGAGACCAGCGAAATTCGACCGTATCGCCGGTCAGTTCTTGACCGCCCGCGGGCGCTTCCCGCTTAATCAGCGGCTGAAGCATAAGTTCATGTTCGACGGAAGCGCCGCCGCGGATCTCGATCCAGTCGTCTTCGCTCTCCGGCACGCCCCAGCCGTTCAGCTGATCGTAGTCGAGGCCAAGCTCCAACCGATAAAATCCCGGCACGAGATACGGAATCTCGAAGCGGCCGTTCGGGTCGGTGACCGCCCGATAGGGTGTGGGGACCGACCCGGAATCGGTATTGGCCGGACTGCGCAGGAACACGCCGGCGCGGGAGACCGGTCTGCCGTCCGACCGCAGCAGCGTACCGGCAAAAGAAGCGGGCGCGTAATCGCCGCGCCGGATCGCGGCTTCGAGCAAGGCACGATACGGTTCCAATGTCGGATACGCCGCATATGCCGGATCTTCGGACGCCGGTTGACCTTGTAGCTTCGCGTCAAGGTCGAGCGTCCGGGACGCGGCCCGAACAGCCTGCTCCGGCTGTTGCTCGGCGAAAGCGAGCCGGCTTGCGAGCCAGCCGGACTGCCGATTCGACATTTCCGCCTTGAGGCCGGCCAGCGAACGCTGCTGTTCCAGCAGCGGCCCGGCCGATTCCGCCCGGCCGCGGTCCAATTCGCGCTCCGCCCGCAGCAGGAGAAGATCTTGCCGCTCGGCGGACTGTTCACCAAGACGCGGCTCCGCTGCGGCGAGCATCCGGTCGGCGTCCGCCGGGCGGCCGAGCGCGTCGTATTCGTAGGCGAGCTGTCCGGCCGCCCGGATCAGCTCCGGACCCGGCGCCGCGCCGCGCACATATTGTTCCAGCAGCGGAAGCCGTTCCTGCGGCGTCAGCATGCCGAACTCATCTTCGCCGCTTCCGCGGACCGACGAATTCGGCCCGGCATGCACGTCGAACGTATACGGTTCGTAGACATAAGATTCGATCGCCGAGCGGAAGATACGCTCGAATCGGTCTTCGCCCTGTGCCGATTCGATCTGCTCAAGCATGTACTCTTTTTGCTGCTCCGGCGTGCGAAACGCCTGATAGCGTTCGAAAACGCCGCTCAGCCAGAAAGCGGCGGCCGCAAGCAGCAGTAGAGCGAGCGCGAGAGTAAGCCATGCTCTTTTTTTACGTAAAATAGTCAAAGGGTTCGCCTCTTTTCATGGAAGGTTGCGATCAAGGGATGCGGGGAGCCCGGCTTTACTTCCATAGATGCGGCGAACGCCGCAAAAGTTGGACAAATCTGCAAATTAAATCAAAACAAACAAAAAAGCTCCGTTTTCCCTCGACAGGGAAAACGGAGCTTTTGGCGTGCGTATCGCCCGGACCCGGGCATCTGCTTACAAATAATACATTTTGAACAAAATGTCCTGGTTGTGGTTACCGAACTTTTTGCCGAAAATGGTCGCGCCGCCGACGTTTTTGGCGTCTTCCTTGACTTCGATCCGCAGCGTCCAGCGGTCGCAGCTCGTATCGAGATCGGCGATCGAGACGTCGGACATCGGATCGCCGTCGACGTACGTGCCGTGGCCGGTAATGCGGATCGTTTTGAGCAGGCCGTATTGGTTGAGGTTATGCGGCCACCAGTCGGGGGTGAGCTTGCCGCGCGTGTCGGCGAAGTCGCCGGGGCTCGTCCACGTGCCGAGTTCGATCCCGTTCAGCGTGAACGTCAGGTCGGACGGCCAGACGTCGTTGGAGAACGGGAATTCGGACGACAGCTCCATGCTGATCTCGAACTGCTGGAGCTTTTCTTCTTTTTTGAGGAAATTCGCCACATTGTACTGCACGAAGCCCTGCGTGAACCACAAAATCTCCGCGTCCATCCGTTTCGGGTCCATAAAATACTTCGGCTCGTCGACCGGGCCGATAAAGTCTTTGTCCGAAGCGAGTCCGCACGTCGGCTTGAGGTCGAAATCGGTATAATGGCCGACCGGCACCGACGTCTCGTACGAATCGAACGAATGGAAAATCTTTTTGGGGAAATTGATTTCGATATGGTCGACTTTGAGGATGGACAGCTTCTGCAGCCCCGATTTGCCCGGCACCTTTTCCGTTTTGATAATGCCGGCGTCTTCGAGTTTCTTGATGTGCTTGATCACGATCGGGCTGCTGATTTTGAGTTCGGCCGCCAATTCCTTGATATTCATTTTGTTTTTGGACAGCAGCTGAATGATTTTGATTCGAACATCGCTGGCCAGCGCTTCATACACGACAAGGGAGGAGTGATCGATTTCCAACTGCATCTGTTATCCCACTTCTTTCGCTTGGTTTCATTAAGCAGCCTTTAGGGCCTATGGTGATGTTAATAATACCATAAAGGTTATTAACGTGTATATAAATTAATAAATGTAGTACCTTCTATCCGAAATAGCGGTTACATTCGAAAATTAAGTAAACATATAAGTTAATCAAGATGATATTTATTGTTTTAAGTTTATTAAAAAGTTATTGACACCGTTTTCAGCTTGGGGATATACTAAACTCAAGTTAAGGGTTTACATAGACAGGAGGAGAAAATATTGAACAGAAAATTGGGGGCATTGGTAACGGGCGTGGCATTGACGGCATCGCTGCTTGCGGGATGCGGGAACAGCAACGCCAACGATCCGAACACGATCACGTTCTGGACACCGCTGACCGGCGAAGACGGCGCTTATATGGACAATCTGGTCAAGGCTTATAACGAAACGGACCCTGCGGTCAAGGTGAAGCATGTCGTCACCGCGGACATGTACACGAAGATTTCGACCGTATTGAGTTCCGGCAAAGGGGTTCCCGATCTGGCAATCATCCACGCCGACCGCGTACCGGGCTACGTGAAGCAGAACCAGCTCGAAGCGATGACCGCGGTTATGCAAGCGCAACCAGAACTGAAGGAAGACAACTTCCTGCCGCAAGCGTGGGGAGCGGGCAACATCGACGGTACGCAGTACACGATTCCGCTCGATATTCACGCCAACGTGATGTACTACAACAAGGACCTGCTGGCCAAGTACGGTGCGGAGAGCTTCCTGGACGACAACAACGTGACGGTCGACGAGATTTTGAGCTTGCAGGGTAAGTTGGACGAAGGCGATTACGTCGTCAACGACGCGCTGCTCGGCTGGGCGATGCTCGGACAGATCCAGAACCTGAACGGCGATATTCAAAAAGACGGCAAGCCCGCGGTCGACACGCCGGAATTCAAGACGGCGATCGAAGACGTCAAGAAGATCAACGACGCCGGCCTGATGACTCCGTTCGGCGAAGACGGCTACCTGATGTTCCAATCCGGCAACGTCCTGTTCTCGACGGACGGTACGTGGAGCTCGACGTCGCACGCTTCGGTCGAGACGCTTAACTTCGGCGTGACGAACGTGTACTCCGTCAGCCCGGACAAGTTCACCAACCGTTCTTCGTCCCACTTGTTCGCCATGTTCAACAACGAACAGCGTCTTGACGAGAAAGAGCAGGGCATCGCGTCCTTCCTCGAATTCATTCGCGAGAACTCGGTCGAATGGGCCAAAGCCGGCCAGATTCCCGCGAGCAAGCAGGTCGTGGACAGTCCGGAATTTTCGAAATACATGCAGTCGTTCTTCACGCAGGACGAGAAAGAGATCGAATCGCTCTACATCTATACGTACGAATACTATCCGTATATCGCGGAAGCGGTCGACAAGTATGTCGGCGACCTCGTACGGGGCAATCTCGATATCGACGAAGGTCTGAAGACGATGCAAAAAGAAGTCGAAGACAAGATCGCGGAGTCGGGCGGAGCCGCCGCCAAGTCCGGCGAATAAGCTTTCGCCGTCCGAACGTTGCTCCAAAGCATGGCGAGCCATGCCGACATTCGAGCCGATCAAGCAAGCCGAAGGCAAGCGAAGAAGAGACCTGCCTTTGCCGGCAGGTCGCTTTTTCCGCAGCCGGCGGCGATGGTCCGCACGGCCTTGAAGTCGGATCGCCGATCCGCAGCAGTCTTGAGAGGAGAACTGAAAGCCTATGAAAAAAAAGCTGAATCTGGCGCCCGCCTTATTCGTGGGACCGCATTTGATCTTGTTCCTGGTCTTCATCGTTATTCCGACGCTTTACGGCATTTACGCTTCGTTCACGCAGTGGAATCTGGCCGGTTCGCCGAACTGGGTAGGGTTTTCCAACTACAGCACCATCCTGTTCGACACGTCGTCGACGTTCCATACGCAGTTTTTTAACGGATTGAAAAATACGCTATTGTTCGTCCTGTTCACCGTACCGCCGCTCATCGTTCTTCCATTGATGATCGCGGTCGCGCTTTCGCACAAAAAGCTCAAAGGCAAAACGTTTATTCAATCCGTACTCTACGTGCCGGGCCTGATCTCCATCTCGGCTTCCGCGCTGATCTTCACGCTGATCTTCAACAAGCAGCTCGGCGTCACGAGCAACATCTTCGGCTCCACGATCGCCTGGGCGACGCATCAGCCTTACGCCTGGCTAACGATTATCGTGCTGACGATCTGGGGCGGAATCGGCGGCAACATGATTATCTACCGCGCTTCGATCAGCGGAGTGGCGGAAGAACTGTACGAATCCGCCGAGCTTGACGGTGCCGGTCCGATCCGCAAATTTTTCAGCATCACGCTGCCTTCGATCAACTTCCCGTTAATCTATACGTTCGTCATGACGACGGCCGGCGCGTTCAACGTCTTCGGCCAACCGCTGATGATGACCGACGGCGGTCCCCAGCAGAGTACGTCGGTACTGATGATGTATATTCGCCAGCTCGCGTTCGGCAGCGGCGAATCGATCGCGGGGATGGCTTCGGCGATGGCGGTACTGCTCGGTCTCGTTATTCTGATCATCTCGGCCCTGCAGTATTATGTCATGAACCGCAACGCAAACTGATTAGGAGGAGTGCATGATGTCAAACCCCGTAATGGATTTGGATAAAAGCGCGTTGGCCGTCGGCCGCAAGCGCGCGAAAATCGGCGTCTCGCAGATCGTGGCCTATGTATTCCTCGGGCTGCTCTGCCTGATCTGGATCATTCCGATCGTGTTCGGAATCACGACTTCGTTCCGATCGCAGACCGAAGTGGTCAGCACCGGTTTCCGGCTGCTGCCGGTTAACTGGATTATGGACAATTATACCGCGATTTTACAAAATACGTCGACGGCGCCGATTCTGCGCTGGTTGACCAACTCGATCGTGATCGCGACCTCGCATACGCTGCTCGTCGTCGTCGTCATTTCCTTGACCGGCTACGGCTACTCGCGCATGCAGTTCAGAGGACGCAACGTGCTGTTCTTCACGCTGCTGGGCATCTCGTTTTTCCCGGGAGTCGTGAACCTGATTCCTTCGTACAAAATTATCGACGCTTTGGGCTGGGTCAACACGTCCTGGGCGATGATCATTCCGGGCCTTGCGGGCATGGGCAATATCTTTCTCGTGCGCCAGTTCATGCTTGGCATTCCGAAAGACCTGGATGAATCCGCCAAAGTCGACGGCGCCAGCGATTTCCGTATCTATTTCTCGATCATGCTGCCGCTGATCAAGCCGGTCCTGATCGTCTGCGCCCTGTTCTCGTTTACCGGTTCGTGGAACGACTTCCTGTGGCCGGTCATCGTGTACACCGACGTCGACAAAATGCCGGTTACCGCAGGTCTGCTGCTGCTGCAGGACATCTACGGCAACTACCGCATGATTGGCCAGCTGATGGGCTCCGCGATTCTGGCGATCATCCCGACGCTCGCGCTGTTCCTGTTTGCCCAGAAATATTTCGTTCAGTCCATTAATTTGAACTCCGGCATCAAAGGCTAAACCGCTTATCCCAAAATATAAAGAACTTGAATGGCCGTATTCGGCCGGCCCGGCCGGTCCGAAAGCGGCCCTATCAAGTCCGATAGGAGCCACCGACCATGACAACCTACAACCTGCCTAATCCGCTTATCGAACAGCGGGCCGATCCTTTCATCTATAAGCATACCGACGGCTTCTATTATTTTATCGCTTCCGTGCCGGAATACGACCGCATCGAACTGAGACGATCGGAGACGATTGCCGGCCTGCGTGAAGCGACAGTCAAAAATATCTGGTACAAGCACGACAGCGGCCCGATGAGCGCCAATATCTGGGCACCGGAAATTCATGCGATCGACGGCAAATGGTATGTCTACTTCGCCGCGGCCCATACGTCCGAGACGAAGGAAGGTCTGTTCGACCATCGCATGTTTGTTCTCGAAAACGATTCCGATAACCCGATGGAAGGGAATTGGGTCGAACAAGGACAAGTCAAAACGAAATGGGAATCGTTCGCGCTGGACGCGACGACGTTCGAACACCGGGGCATAAGGTATTACGTCTGGGCGCAAAAAGACCCGGAGATCTCCGGCAACTCCAATCTGTACATCTCCGAAATGGAAAACCCGTGGACGCTGCGCGGCGAACAGGTGTGCATCTCCACGCCGGACTACGACTGGGAGAAAATCGGCTTCCTCGTCAACGAAGGCGCCGCTATCCTGAAGAAGAACGGCCGAATCTTCATGACGTTCTCCGGCAGCGCGACCGATTACAATTACTGCATGGGTCTGCTGACCGCCGACGAGAACAGCGATCTGCTCGATCCGAAATCGTGGGTGAAATCGCCGAACCCGGTGTTCCGCACCTGCGAAGAGAACGGGCAGTACGGCCCGGGGCACAACAGCTTCACCGTGTCCGAAGACGGCCTGCTCGACCTGCTCGTCTACCACGGCCGCAGCTACAAAGACATCGTCGGCGATCCGCTGTACGACCCGAACCGCCATACGCGGGTGCAGGTCATCCACTGGAACGAAGACGGGACGCCGAACTTCGGGACGCCGAGACCCGACACGTCGGCGGAGACGCTGGCCCGCTCGTAACCGGACGTCCCGCTCCTCGTTTTACCCCGCCCCTCGTTTTACCCCGCCCCGCCTTTTCGCCCGCGGCACTTCCGTGCCCGGGCGAAAAGGCTTTTGCGCGTTTGCCTTTGTCAGCGGGCCGGCTTTTCGCTAAGATAAGAACAGCGACATAACAAGACGGGCACGAACGCGGGACCCTACAGAGAAATGACACGAGAGTGCGGGAGGACGGAACCATGCGGGAAGGGATACGACTCAAAGGCGGCATCGACGACAAAAGTTTCCACAATCGGCTCGACTACGATCCGGAGATCGTGGAACTGTATTTGACGGAAGAAGACATGGAGCGAACAGACTTGATCCGGGAACGGATCCGGGAGATGCGGCGGCGAGGGATCGGAGCCTATATGCACCATCCTTCGAAATACCGGGGCGCGTATCTGAACATTTTGAGCGAGGAACCGGACATGCACCGGTTCTACCGGGAATCGACGGCGGAGCTGCTGAAGATCTGCGCGGAAGAAGGCGCGAGATGCGTCCTGCACGCGCATTACGTCGGGATGGGACAGGCGCCGGCCGAACGCGAAGCGTCGATCGCGCTGCGCGCAGCGATATCGGCCATTCCCGGCTTCGACAGCGGGCTGCTGCTCTGGGAAGATTCGACGGAAGGACTGTTTTGCTACAACAATCCGTACTTGATCGACGAAGTGATTATTCCGCTGCAGCTGCCGCTGAACGTGGACGTGAGCCATACGTTTATCGGTTTCCGGGGCGACAACGACAAGCTGTGCGACGTGCTGGAACGAACGGCTCCGTACGCGCGTTATTATCATCTGGTGGACAGCATGGGGCAGAAGCACGATTCGCTGCCGCTTGGCTCGGGGTTGATCGACTGGGAGCGGGTGAAACCGTTCGTGGCCGGCAAAGATTATATTTTCGAGATCAATCTGACCGGCGACCATACCGACTGTTCCCCGATGGTGGAGAGCGGCGCGTTTTTCGCACGGATCGGATCTTGAACGAAGCAGGCGGGAGGGACGAGATGTGAAAAAAGTGCTGATCGCCGACGATGACGCCCATATCCGCACGCTGCTGCGAACGGTGCTGACGCAGGAAGGCTACCGGGTCTTCGAAGCCGAAGACGGGGACGCAGCGTCGCGCCTGCTGGCGGAAACGCCGGTCGATCTGGCGATATTGGACGTCATGATGCCCGGCGTGAACGGGCTTGACCTGTGTACGGAAATTCGCGGCCTGTACGATATTCCGGTCATTTTGCTGACGGCGCGCGAGCAGCTGGCGGACAAGGAAGCCGGCTATGCGCACGGGACGGACGACTACGTCACCAAGCCGTTCGAGCCGAGAGAACTGCTGTTTCGCATGAACGCTTTGTTCCGCCGCTATTCGCTGGCTTCAAGCGAGCAGATCAAGCTGAACCGGATCGTGATCGACCGCCAAAATCACGAAGTGACCGACGGCCATACGACGCTGCTGCTGCCGCTCAAAGAATTCGAGCTGCTTGCGCAGTTGGCCGGGCATCCCGGTCGGCTGTTCGAACGCGGCGATCTGATCCGGCTCGTCTGGGGAGCGGACTACGACGGCGACGAACGGACGGTCGACGTCCATATCAAGCGTCTGCGCCAGCGCTTCGCCGAGCATACGGAAGATTTTACGATCCGCACGGTGCGGGGCATCGGATACAAGCTGGAGGTGGGGCGCAGGTGAAGCGGCGAATACGTCTTCCGCGTCTCGGCAAAAGCTTGTACGTACGCGTCTGCCTGACGACGCTGCTCGTCGTCGCCGCAAGCGCGCTGCTCGGCTTTGTCGTCTCGAACGTCCATTATCACGTGAAGCTCAAGCCGTTCAACGACGCCAAGCTGACCGGCATCGCCTACGAAGTCAAACGAATGGCGGAACGGCTGCCCGGCGACGCCGATCCTTATCTGAGCGGCGCGGCCGGGCTCGGCTACGAACTGTACGTGACCGACGGGCAGGGCAGCGAAGCTTTCTACGGCCGGGACTTTCGCGAACTCGACCTCGATCCGAACGTGATCGACGAAGTCGTGGCGGGAAGCGAATACCACGGCGTCGCCGATTTTCCGAACCGCCTGTTCATCACAGGCTTTTTCGACAACCGGCTCAGCAATACGGTCGGCGTTCCGCTTACGCTCGGCGGACGTCCGGCGGCGCTGTTCCTGCGGCCCGACGTCATCTTGCAGTTCGGCGAACTGCGCAGCTTTTTCGCGATGATCGGGCTGCTTACGGTCGCGTTCAGCATCGCGCTGTTTCTCGTCGCGACCCGCTATCTGGTCAAGCCGATCACCCGGATGACCGGCGCGACGCGCCGCATCGCGGACGGCCATTACGATATCGAACTGCCGACGAAGCGCGGCGACGAGATCGGCCAGTTGGCCGGCCACTTCATGACGATGAGCCGCAGCCTGTCGCAGGCGGAACAATCGCGCCGCGAATTCGTGGCCAACGTCTCGCATGAGATCCAGTCGCCGCTGACTTCGATCCGGGGCTTCGCTTCGGAACTGGCGGCGCCCGATCTGCCCGAAGACCGGCGCATCCATTTCGCTTCGATCATCGGGGACGAGAGCCGCCGACTGTCGTCGCTTGCGCGCCAGCTGCTGCTGCTCTCGTCGCTCGACCGGATGGAAGACGGGCTGATCCGCAGCCCGCTCAGGCTGAAGACGGAGATCCGGCGCGCCGTCGACGTGCTGGAATGGCAGCTCAGCGACAAAGAAATCGCGCTGGGCTTGTCTGTCCCGGCCGAGCTTGCGGTGATGGGCGACGCCACGCTGCTTGACCAGGTATGGGTCAACCTGCTGTCGAACGCGGTCAAGCATATTCCGGCCGGCCGCTCGATTTCGGTGACGGCGGAGGCGGACGGCGCCGAATGCGTCGTCCGCTTCGCCGATACGGGCGACGGCATTCCGCCGGAGAAGCTGCCGCTGCTGTTCGACCGGTTCTACCGCGGCGATCCGTCCCGGGCGGACGGCGGCAGTACGGGGCTCGGCCTGGCGATCGCCAAAAAGATCGTGCTGCTGCACGGCGGCACGATTGCGGCCGAGAGCGAAGCGGGGCAGGGCGCCGTCTTCGTCGTCCGCCTGCCCAAACTGTAATTTGGCGTTCATGCTCCGTTCATGTTCGAACTCTATGCTCAAGAAGCGTCAAGGAGCAATCCGGCGATCGGACAAGTGCGGCACGCTCGGCGGCTGCGCGGGTCCGGCCGGAAAACAGGAGGAGTCGAACATGTTTTTGGCACTGCGAGAAATCGTTTTTTCCAAAACCCGCTATGCGCTGATCGTCGCTATCATGCTGATGGTGTCGTTTCTGGTGCTGTTCGTGACCGGGCTTGCGAACGGCCTGGGCGGCGCGACGTCGTCGGCCGTGCGGGAGATGCCCGCGGATCATTTTATCGTGCAAAAAGAGTCCGATTCCCGCTTCGCGCGGTCTTCGCTGCACAGCGAGCAGGTCGAAGCGGCGCAGGCGGTGGCGGGACCGGACGGCGCGGAGCCGCTCGGCGTCCAGATGACGACCGTGCAGCGAGAAGAAGCGTCCGGGCGGATCGATGTCGCGCTGTTCGGTGTCCGGGCGGGCGGTTGGGTCGTGCCTGACGTCGTCGCGGGGCAGAAGCTGGACGCGTCGCGTCCGGGCACGATCGTCGCCGATCGCGAACTGGAAAAGTCGGGCGTACAGATCGGCGATACGCTCGTCGACGAAGCGACGGGGCTGAAATGGACCGTGGGCGGATTCGCGGAAGGCCGGTCGTACAGCCATATGCCGGCGGCCTGGATGAGTGAAAGCGATTGGGCGGCGTACCGCTCGGAGCTGATGGCGGCGCGCGGCGGCGAAGCCGACACGGCGTACAACGCGATCGCGCTGCGCGTGTCCGGCGCGCAGGCGACAGCGCTGGGCGCGGCGGTGAACGATGCGGAAGTGATCACGAAAGCGCAGGCGATCTCGGCTATTCCGGGTCACAAAGCCGAACAGTCTTCGCTGCTGATGATGATCGCCTTTTTGTACGTGATCTCGGCGTTCGTGCTGGCCGTATTTTTCTACGTGATCACGATTCAGAAAACGAGCCAGTTCGGCATCTTGAAAGCGATCGGCGCCAGAACCCGCTATTTGGCCGGCAGCGTGATCGCCCAGGTGTTCGTGCTGTCGGCGGGCAGCCTCGCGATCAGCGTCGGTCTGGTCCTGATCCTGAAATCGATCCTGCCGGCCGCGATGCCGTTTGCGCTCGGAGCCGGCACGATTGCGCTGAGCTGCGGATTGTTTCTGGGCGTGGCGCTGCTCGGCGGGCTGGTCTCGGTCGTCAAAGTCGCGCGAACGGACGCGCTTGACGCGATCGGGAGGGCGGGAGCATGAACACGCAGATGAATACGGAAGCGAAGAAGAGGATCGCGCCGGCCGCGAAACTGCGGCTGAACGGCGTGTCGCACGCCTATGGAGACGGCGAAGCGCTGCTGACCGTGCTGGACGGCTTGTCCTGTTCGGTCGCCGCGGGCGAACTCGTCGCGGTAGTCGGGCCGTCGGGCTCGGGCAAAAGCACGTTTTTGTCGATCGCCGGGGCGCTGTTGACGCCAAGCCAGGGGGAAGTATGGATCGGCGGCCGCAGCCTGGGCGGCCTCAGCCCTCGCCAGCTGGCCGAGCTGCGGCTGCACGAGATCGGGTTTATTTTTCAGGGAGCGAATCTGCTGCCGTACCTGAACGTGGAAGACCAGCTCCGCTTCGTGGCGAAGCTGGCCCGGATCGACACCGGGCAGGCGGCCCGCCGGGCGGACGAACTGCTGGAGCGGCTCGGCCTGTCGGAGCGGCGCCGCCATTACCCGGACAAGCTGTCCGGGGGCGAACGCCAGCGCGTTGCGGTCGCGCGGGCGCTGATGAACGATCCGTCGGTCATGCTGGCCGACGAGCCGACGGCGAGCCTCGACGCGGACCGGGGCCGAGAGGTGACCCGTCTGCTGGCAGAGCGGGTCAAAGCCGAAGGCAAAGCGGGCATCATCGTCACGCACGACGAGCGGATTCTGCCGTACTGCGACCGCGTGCTGCGCTTGGAGCAGGGCCGGCTGAGCGAAGAACGGGTGTGAGCAGAGACGGGACGTGAGCGAAGACCGATTTAGAACGGAAAAGGGAAACCGGAAACAGCCCGAGGCTGACAAACAGCCAAAAGCCGACAAGCTAAGCTTGTCGGCTTTTGGCGTTACAGAAAATCGTGTTCCAGCTCGCTTCGGTCAAGGGCGACAGGCTTGGGTGGCAGCGTGCCGCCAAGACCGCATGCGGACAGCTTGTACGCGTCTCCGACCGAATACGAAGCGACGCGGCAGGGGAGAACGCCGTCCGCTTGATGCAGCTCGAACGTTTCCCCGCGCTTGCGCACGCTGAACGAATCGAGCGGCGTCTGAAGTCCTTTGCCGGTCATCTTAATGAAGCTTTCCTTGATCGTCCACAGTTCGTAGAAGCGGTTCAGCCGGTGTTCCGGAGCGGTTCGCATCAATCCGTCGTATTCTTCACGGGAGAAAAAGGTGCGGGCGATCTCGAACTCGATCGGGTCCATCCGTTCGATGTCGACGCCGATCGGCTGGTCGTCGACGGCGCAGACCGCCCAGTCGCCGGCATGCGACAAGCTGAATTCGAATGTGGGCAGGTCCGGGACGAACGGCTTGCCGAACGGGCCGTCCTCGAACCGGATCTCGTCGCTGCGCAGCCCGAACGTCCGCAGCAGCGCGCGGCGGACGAGCAGGTCGGCGTACAGCGTCCGGTACGCGTCGGCCGGCTGCCGAAATCGCAGCAGACGCGCCCGCTTGGCCGGCGATAGGCGTTCGGACAGCGCGGCCAGATGCCGCGCGTCGAGGGTGTCCGGTATGCGTACCATATGAATGACGGTCATGTGCGTGCCTCCAACAAGATTACTCGACTACGAGGATACGCGGCGACGTTTTTCGGATAATGCCCGAAGACAGCCACGATCCCGCAGCCGCGGCCGGAATACTCAGGCAGGCGATCAGGGCGACGCTTGCGCCGTTGAACACGAGCGGCAGATCGACCATGCCGTATCCGGCCAGGATGCTTTCCAAAATGACGGGCAGCGCGTACACGCCGAGCAGGATGCCGAGGAGCGCGCCGACCGTCGCCAGGATCGACACGCCGAGCGCCACGGAGCGCCGGATTTGTCCCGAAGACATGCCGATCGATTTGTAGATGCCGTACGTTTTGATTTCTTTGCGGATATTGATCAGGCAGATGCTGTAGATAATAATCAGCGTAACCGTGATAAACAGGGCGCCCATAAAGCTCATCGGAAGAATAAGCGTCGTCGCCGCTTCCCGGAACACCGAATCAAGCAGCGTCTTTTGCGTAGCGGCGCTGATTGAAGCGGCATACCGTTCGTTCAGTTCCGGCACGACCGTATCCGCCTGGGAGTGATCGTTCAGGTTGATGTAGGCGACGTCCGCCGCGCTGAACGCCGGATTGTCCGCTTGAACCGTCTCGGATTTGATCCGGACCGAGTTCGAGGAGTTGGCGACCGACTGGTAGATACCGGTTACGGTCAGCACATGCGGCTGGCCTTCCACGTACAGCTCGACCGTGTCGCCGAGACTTTTGCTTAGCGTCTTGGCCACGTTCACGCCGATCGCGGTCTCGTTCGGGTTCACGGGATTTGCGCCTTCAAGCACGGCGAACCCGATATCGTCGTAGCTGCCTTCGACGATACTGACGACGACGCCCATCGTGTCCTCGGCCTTCTCCGAAGCTGCGCGTTCGGGCGATTCGATCACGCCGGTGACGCCGCTGTGCCAGGAGACGTTTTTGATCCGGTCGTCCGCGGCCAGACCGGCTTCGAATTCCGTTTTGGAGAACGAAGCCGGATCAAATACCCGCACGGTAATATCGGAATTGTCGTACCCCCACTGCGGGGACGTCTGCTGAATGTTCATGACGCTGCTCAGCACGACGTACCCGAGCACGAGCACGGCCGAAGTCACCATGGCGAGAATAAGCATCAGCGTGGACGTTTTGATATTTTTGAGCAGATTGCGCGCTCCGACGACGAGCACGGCCGGCAGGCTGCCGAAGCCGACGAGGCTTTTGCCGGAAGCGCCGATGCCGCGGGATTCCCGCCGGCTGTCGCTCTCGGACATGCCGTAGCGGATCGCCTGTACCGGAGCGATGTGCCGGGCGCGTCTGCCGTAAGCCCATACGCAGAGCAGCACGAGCAGGAAGATCAGCACGCCGGTCAGCGCCGCCGCGTTCATACCGCTCAGCGGAAGCTGACCTGTATCCGTCTTGAGGTACGACAGCGTGCTGTCGACGATGATGCGCGAGAGGAACCGGCTCAGAATCAAGCCCGGCACGATCGCGATCGCGCTCAGGAAAGCGTACTGGATCAGATACACGCCGATCGTTTTGCCGGAAGTGAGTCCCAGCGACTTGAGCACACCGATCGTCCGGTACTGCGTCAGGATCGCATCCGAGATCGTGAAGCCGATCGTGAACAGCGCGATCGCCATCATCACGACGGCGAGGAAGATCATGACGAAGCCGATAACCTGGTTCAGGATCAGGTAGAACGAAGAGATCTCGGCAAAAGTCATGACCGATTCGAGATACGGCGTGCCGAGAAACTGCTCGAACGCCGTCCAGTGCGCTTGGCGGTCGGCGTAATTGTCGTAACGGATACCCATCATGTACGAAGACTTCGCGCCTTCGGAAGCCGACAGGCCGCCGTAGTCGGCTTCGTTCATCCAGATGCGCGATTCGGTCGAGAACGGGCCGCCGTAAGGAATATCGACGACGACCGCCGACACGTTCAGCTCCAGCGCTCCTTGGCTCGTCTTGAACGAGAGCGTATCGCCGACCGCGATATCGTGCGAATACGCGAGCGAGGTCGGAATCCACGCCTGCCCGGCTGCCGGCGTCTCGCCGAGCGTGCCGCGCGCGGGCAGCAGTTCGTCCACGCCTAGAGGGCGCTGTGGCGTATCCATCATGAACAGCAGCAGGTTCGGGATGTCGCTGCCGTTATGCGAGACGCCCGACAGCGTATGGTAGGGAAGCAGCTTCGACACGGACACGCCGGGTTCTTTTTCCCAGAAAGCATGTACCTTCTCCGGGTCGTGCAGACCGCCGTCCAAGCGCAAAATGTCCTGGGAACCGTTCGTTTTTTCGTGCATGCCCGTGAACAGATTGTCGGTGTTCGAGATCAAAATGACCGAAGTCGACAGCAGCAGGGTGGACAGCAGTACGAGCAGGGCGATCAGCGAATTCTGGATTTTTCTTTTTTTGAGATTGGCGAGACTAAGCTTCCACACGGCGTACATGGCGCTGCTCCTTCCCCGACACGAAAGCGAATATGGCTTCCTCGCGTCCCGGCAGCGTTTTTTCGTCGTATTTCTCGAATTCGAGAATGCCCGCGACTTTGCCGTCATGGATATAGACGAGCCGGTCCGCGCGGCAGGCGGCTTTGATATCGTGCGTCACCATGACGACCGACTGGCCTTTGCGGTTGATCCCGGTCAGAATGTCGAGTACGGCCATGCCGTGTTCGTAGTTCAGGCTGCCTGTCGGTTCGTCGGCGAACACGACTTCCGGGTCGTTGATCAGTGCCCGGGCGATCGCCGCCCGCTGCTGCTGTCCGCCCGACGTCTGGGCCGGCAGCCGGTCTTTCTGGCCTTCGATATCCATCGCCCGCATCAGCGAGACGGCTTTGGCCCGCACGTCGCTTTTTTTGCCGCCGGCGATATAGCCGGGCAGCGAAATGTTCTCGACGACGGACAGATCCGGCACGAGATTGATGCTCTGATAAATATACCCGATTTTGTGCGTGCGGAAATTGGAAATTTGCTTCTCGCTGTATGTATCGATCCGTTGGCTGCGGAAATAGACTTCGCCGGTCGTGATCCCGTCCAGTCCGCTGAGCAGGTAGAGCAGCGTCGACTTGCCCGAGCCCGAATTGCCCATGATGACCGTGAAGTCGCCTTCGTAAATGTCCAGGTCCACGTTTTTGATCGCATGGAACTGTTCGCTTCCCGTCGAATAGGTCTTGCACAGATTCGATGCGTGCAAAATGGCATGCTTGTTCATCGTACGGCCTCCTCGTATGTCTTCCATACTTTTCACTATACAAGACCGATCTTTCGCAAATCTGACGAAAATCTTAATAAAGTCTTACAGCGCAAAAAGCGCCGACGATAAACGTCGGCGCTCAGGCTGTCGAGAAAGTCCTATACGTATGAGAAGCTTGTCGACTGCGGGAGAAATTCGTTCCGGTCGCGTGTTGAAATCAGGAAAAAGGATCAAATTTAAATGGGATTTTCCTGATTTCAAAGGCGAACGCTGGCGCTCCTACACTGAATTTCTCCCTCCGCCTCCTCACTTTGTTCAGAATCAGACTTTCTCGACACGTTGAGCGCCGACGATAAACGTCGGCGCTCTTTTCAGCGAAGAAGAGGGGCAATCCGTGAAGCAGGAGCGCAGTCCGCAGAGAAGGACCGCTCTCAGCAGAGAGGAACCGTAAAATGGAAAACGGTGCCGCTGCCTTTGCGGCTCTGGAACGAAAGGCTTCCGCCGTGCGCTTCGATGATCGTCTTGCAGATCGACAAGCCGAGGCCGCTTCCGGCTTCGCGCCTGGCGGCTGCGGCGCGCGAAGCCGCATCGGGCTCAAGGCCGGCGTCCCCGGGATCGGCGCCGCCTTTGTAAGCCCGCTCGAAAATAAACGGCATATCGGCAGGATCGATGCCTTGGCCCGTATCGGCGATGCTGACTTGAAGAAAGCCGGGCAGCCGTTCGAATCCGATCGAGATGGCGTCGCCCGGTCGCGTATGCTTGAGGGCGTTGGAGACCAGATTGGAGACGACCTGGTCGAGGCGGTGGACGTCCGCCCGAATAAGCACGTTCGGGATGCCGGATGGGTCCGTATGGAGCGCAGCGTCCGGCCGGACGGCTGCGGCTTCCGCCGCTGCGCCGCTCAGGCCGGCCGGCCCGCGGTAAGCGATGCCGGCGGACGTGACGTCGCGCTCGACCGTGCGCAGAATCTCGCCGAACACGTCGCGGCTGTAGCTTTCCCGCGGCGTGATGGAGATCTGCCCCAATTCGTTCAGCGCATGCACGAGCAGGTCGTCGGTCAGCCGCACCATTTTGTCGGTATGGACGCGCATCACGCCGACATAGTCAAGCACTTCGTCCATGTCGGCGCACAGCCCTTCTTCGATGACTTCGATATAAGCTTTGAGCGTCGTGAGCGGCGTTTTGAGATCGTGCGAAATATCGGTCACGAGTTCTTTTTGCATGCGTTCGCGGCGCAGCCGTTCGCGGTTCAGATGCAGGATCTCCAGGCGCATCTGGTCGAAAGCGGCATACAGGTCGCCCATTTCGTCGGGCTCCGCATACTCCGCTTTTTGTTCGTATTCGCCGCGCAGCATACGTTCCGCCGCCTGCTTGAGCGAAACGAGCGGCTCCACCGTCCGCACGCGCAGGCGGCGGCCGAAGCGCCACACGGTCCACGCCGCGGCGCACAGCAGCGCGCCGAAGACAAGCAGCGGCGCCCCGACCCGGTTCGGCTCGGCCGGAGGCGCAAGATCGTCCGCCGCGAAGTCGAACAGCGCGCTTCCGGTCTGCGCCCCGTTCTCCACGACGGGAAACGCGACGGCGAGCCGGCCGGGCACGGCCGAAGCGTGCACCTCGTAGTTGAGCGCGCTGCGCAGGTCGACAGCCGCGCCTTGCGGCGGTACGGCGCCGGATTCCGCCGCATATGTATCGAACGCGATGATGCCGCGCAGGTCGACCAGCGTCAATTCGGCGCCGATCCGCTCGCACCGTTCCAGCAGGCCGGCGCGGGCGGCGGCATCGCTGCGCAGCGTTTGCAGACCGGTCCGCTCCAGCTCGAACAGGATTCCGCTGACGGCCAGCCGGGCCCGGTTGACCGGGTAGCGTTCGGCTTCGGGATGCTGGACGCCGCTTGCCAGCAGCAGCCACAGACCGCTTCCGAAAATCAGCAGCAGCAGCACGAAGAGCGTCGTCGCCTTGCGGCGAATCCAGACGTTCAGGGGCATAGTTTGTAGCCTACGCCCCACACCGTTTTGAGATAGCGCGGATCGGACGGGCTTTCTTCGATTTTCTCGCGGACGCGCCGCACGTAGACGCTGACCGTATTCTCGTCGACGTAACGGTCGGAGCCCCAGACGAGGTCAAGCAGTTCGCTTTTGGAAAAAACGCGGTTCCGGTGTTCGGCCAGCACGAGCAGCAGGTCGAATTCTTTGGCGGACAGCGCGATCTCGCGGCCGCCGGCCGAGACCCGATGCTCGCTTTTGTCGATCGACAGCTCGCCGATCCGCAGCTGCGCGTCGGGCTCCTCCGGCAGGCGAACCGGTTCCGCGGCCTGTTTCATTTTGTCGTAACGGCGGAAATGGGCATTGATGCGCGCCAGCAGTTCACTGAGCGAAAAAGGCTTGGTCATGTAGTCGTCCGCGCCGAAGCCGAGTCCCAGCACTTTGTCGGTATCGCTGCCGCGGGCGCTGAGAATCAGAATCGGCGTTTCTCTGGTTTCCCGAATCTGGCGGCACAGTTCCAGACCGTCCGCGTCGGGCAGTGTCAGGTCCATGATGACGTAATCGGGGTCGAGCAGCTCGATCATGCGCAGGCCGTCCGCGCCGTTGGACGCCGCGGACGCTTCGTAGCCGTGCTTCGCCATATAATTCGTGACGATCCGGGAAATGTCCAGTTCGTCTTCGACGATGACGATTTTTTTGGTTGGATTCATTCGGGATTCTCCTTATTCGGGCCTGCCGACTGTAGGTATGCTCTAACCATAGCAGAGAAGATTGGGAAGAGGTAGGTTTTCTAGTAGGTTTTTAGAAATCTGTTGACGAATCGGATCTGCCTCATTACGATGGGGGAGGTATGAAGTTCCTTTTTTCAAGGAAGAATTACATAATTAAAAACTTCGCATATTTTTTAACATTTTTAATTTACATCTAGGAGGAACGCAACCGCCATGATCAAATTCGCGTTCGTTTTTCCGGGGCAATCTTCCCAGCGTATCGGTATGCTGCAAGAGCTGCATCGAGAGAGCGAAGAGGTAAGAAGAACGTTCGAAGAAGCTTCGGATCTGCTGCACCTTAACGTTGCCGGGCTTTGTTTTGACGGCGACGAGAGCACGCTGCGGGACATTAGAATCAGCGCGCCGCTGATCGTGACCGCCTGCACCGCTTCTTTTCGTCATTTTACCGCGGAACGGGCCGAGCGCCCTGCGCTGATGGCGGGCCACAGCCTCGGCGAATACGCGGCGCTGTCCTGCGCGGGCGTGCTGACGTTCGAACAGGCGCTGAAGACCGTCACATTTCGTTCGGAACTGGCGCACGAAGCGGCGATCGCCTGCGACGGCGCGATGAGCGTCATCTACCGCACCGACGCGAACGTCATCGAACAACGGTGCGCCGAACTGCGCCGGCAGGGAAAGCGCGTGTGGGTCAGCTGCTTCAACGCGCCCGACCAGCTCAGCGTCGCCGGCGTGCGGGCCGATCTGGACCTGCTTGAGCGGATAGCCGAGGAGCGGGGAGCGTCGGTCAAGCGCATGCCCGGCAACGCGCCGTTCCATACGCCGCTGCTGCAAGAAGCGTCGGTTGAATTCGGCGCTCATCTGCGTGCGCTGAAGCTGTCCGAACCGAAGTATCCCGTTATCGCGAACGTTAACCTGAACTGTTATACCGCCGACACGGTCGCGGACTATCTGGTCGCGCAGCTGCTCTCGCCTGTGCAGTGGCATCGAACGATCGAACGGGCGCTCAGACAGAACGTCGATACGTTCGTCGAACTCGGCAGCGGCGGCATTCTGACCCGCATGCTGCGCGCGTCTTATCCGGATGCGCGGGCATTCGGCTACGAACGTCAAGCCGAGCGCGACCGGCTGGCCGGGCTGTTCCCGGTTCGGGAAGCGGTGCCGCAATGAAGCTGTACACGGTCCCGTACGCCGGCGGTTTTTCTTTTACATACCTGAAGTGGAAAAAAGAGCTGGAGACTTCGATCCAACTGTGTCCGATCGAGCTGCCGGGCCGAAGCGGCCGCGCCGGCGACGAACTGCTGCCGACGATCGGCCAAATGGCCGACTTCGTCGCGCGCAAAATCGCGGCCGACGACAGCGGCGAACCGTACGCAATGTTCGGCCACAGCATGGGCGCCTACGTCGTAACGGAAGCGTATGCCCGGCTGAAGCGCGAAGGGCAGCGCCTGCCGCAGCACGTCATTTTGTCCGGCATGGTTCCGCCCCATCTCTACAAGCCGAAACGGCATCATCTGCTGCCCGAAGAACAGTTCCGGGAGCGCATGTTCGAGCTGGGCGGCATTCCCCGGCAGCTGACCGAAGACCCGGAGTTCGCTTCCTTTTTGTTCCGCCTGCTGCGCAGCGATTTCGGCGCGGTCGAAAATTACCTCCCAACGGTGCGGGAAAAGCTGTTTGCCTGCCCGGTCACCTTGTTCAACAGCGAGTCCGACCATGATCGTTCGTCCATGAACGAGTGGGACCGCCATACCTTTTCCCCTTCTTCCTACCAGGCCTTCGCAGGCAGCCACTTTTTTATTAACGAACACGCAAACCGCGTCGTTCAAGCCATCAACCGGATATTGAAGCCGTCGCCCGTTTCTACTACGCACCGAGAGGGATGACCGTATATGTTGATTTTCGACGCTCACGAGTCCAACGTACGTTCTTACTGCCGCAGCTTTCAAGACGTGTTTGTTTCGGCGAAGAACGACATCATGTATGCCGAAAGCGGCAAAGCTTATATCGACTTTTTTGCGGGAGCCGGCGCTTTGAATTACGGACATAACGACGAATACATCAAGCAGTGCCTGATCCGTTACCTGGAATCGGACGGCGTCACGCACGGGCTGGACATGTACACGGATACGAAACGCCTCTTTATCGACAAATTCGTCCGCGGCATCCTCAATCCCCGGGGACTGGAATACAAGTTGCAATTTTGCGGCACGACGGGCACGAACGCCGTCGAAGCGGCGCTCAAGCTGGCCCGCAAAGTGAAGCAACGATCGTCGGTCTTTTCTTTTATGGGCGGCTTTCACGGGATGTCGCTCGGCAGCCTTGCGGCGACGAGCAACCGGAGCAGCCGCGAAGGCGCGGGCCTGCCGCTCGAACACGTGACGTTTATGCCGTATCCGTTCGGCTATATGGATACGTTCGACACGCTGCAGTATATGGAAAACGTGCTCAACGACGACCATTCGGGCATCGACAAGCCGGCCGCGGTTATCTTCGAGACGGTGCAGGCGGAAGGCGGGATCGTGCCGGTGACGCCCGAATGGATGCGCGGGCTCGCCGATCTGTGCGCGCGGCACGACATTTTGTTGATCTGCGACGATATCCAGGTCGGCTGCGGCCGCACCGGCACGTTCTTCTCGTTCGAGCGGGCGGGTATCGCGCCGGACATGGTCACGCTGTCCAAATCGATCAGCGGCTATGGGCTGCCCATGTCGCTGCTGCTGATGAAGCCGGAGCACGACATTTGGAGCCCGGGCGAGCATAACGGCACGTTCCGCGGCAACCAGACGGCGTTTATCGCGGCGACCGCCGCGCTTGAGCTGCGCGAGCAGATAGACATGGACCGCGTCGTGCTGGAGAAGGAAGCGATCATTCGCGAAGCGCTCGGCCGATTCGAAGCCGAATTCGGCAGCCGGATCGCGGTTCGCGGCATCGGCATGATCTGGGGCGTCGATCTGGCGGGTCTCGGCGATCCCGATCTGTCGCTCAAAATCGTCGGCGAATGTTTTGAACGGGGCTTGATTCTGGAGCGGGTAGGGCGCAACGACTCGGTGATCAAGATCATGCCTCCGCTGACGGTCGATCCGGACAATCTGCGCCGCGGCCTGGACATTTTGTACGGCGCGATGCTCGAACATATAGCCGAACATTCGAAAGCGGGAGCGTGATGCGGGTGATCGCGGATCAACAGGCGGGCTTTGCCACGCTGTCGCATATGCTGGAAGCCCGGGCGGAAGAAACGGTGCAGGGCATTTCTTTTATCCTCGGCAAAGAAGAAGAAATCTTTCGTTCGTACCGGGACGTGTACGCCAAATCGCGGCTTGTGCTCGGCTATCTGCAAGACAACGGCGTACAAAAAGGCGATCCCGTCATTTTTCAACTAAGCGAAAATTTCGAGTTTATCCATCTGTTCTGGGGCTGCGTGCTGGGCGGGATCGTGCCTGTTCCGATCGCCGCCGACCATAACGACGAATCGTTCCGCAAGCTCGGCAACGTGCTCGGGCTGATGGAAGGCGCGTTTGTCGTCGGCAGTTCCAAAGTGAAAACGGGCTTCGGGGCTTTTGCGCAAAAAGAAGGTCTGGCCGCGCTGCGCGAAGACCGCTTCCTCGATATCGATCATGCGCTGGCTCACCGGATCGCGGGCGAGCCGTGCGAAGCGAGCGTCGAAGACACGGCGTTTATCCAGTTCTCGTCCGGGTCGACCGGCACGCCCAAAGGCGTCGTCCTGACGCACGGCAACCTGATGACGAACATCCGGGCGATCGTGCGCGGCGCCGATCTGAACGAGTCGGACGTGATCGTGTCGTGGATGCCGCTTACGCACGACATGGGCTTGATCGGCTGCCATCTTGCGGTGGCGGCGGCCAATATGGCGCAGTGCACGATGACGACTTCGCTGTTCGTGCGCCGCCCCGCGCTCTGGCTCGAAAAAGCGTCGCAGCACCGCGCTACCATTCTCGCTTCGCCGAATTTCGGCCTGAAATACGCCATGATGGGACTGCGCCGCTCCAAAGGCATCGCGTTCGATTTCTCGGCCGTGCGGCTGATCTTCAACGGGGCGGAGCCGATCTCGATCCGGATCTGCGAGCAGTTTCTGGAGCGGATGGCTGACTACGGCATGAAGCCGAACGTCATGTTTCCCGTCTACGGCATGGCCGAAGCTTCGCTTGCGATCACGTTCCCGCCGCTTGGCGAAGAGCGGATCGGCCGCGTCACGGTCGACCGGCATTCGCTGAAGATCGGCTCGCCTGTCCTGCATCTGCCGGACGAGAGCGAGGAACATGCCATCGTGTATGCCGACGAAGGATTCCCGGTCGATTCGTGCAGCGTCCGCATCTGCGGCGAGCGCGACGAAGAACTGCCGGACGGCTCGCTCGGCCTGATCCAGATTCGCGGCGGCAACGTCACGGCCGGTTATTACGGCGGCGAAGCGGCCAACCGCGATACGCGCACGCCGGACGGCTGGTTCCGGACCGGCGATATCGGCTTTTTCTACCAAGCCCGCCTCGTCGTCGTCGGCCGCACGCAGGAGATGGTCATCGTCAACGGCCAGAATTACTTTTCCAACGATCTGGAGCGGCTCGCCGCGGAGATCGAAGGCGTGGAATTGAACAAAATCGCCGTCACTTCGGTATTCGAACGCGATTCGCAGACGGAGCAGACGATTGCTTTCGTCGTACATAAAGGAGAGGCGGAACAGTTTCTGCCGCTCAAAAAGAAGGTCAGGGAACATTTCGCCCGTATGGTCGGCATCCGGATGGACTATATCGTGCCGGTCGCCCAAATTCCGAAAACGTCCAGCGGCAAGCTGAGACGCCACGAACTGAAAAGCCGCTTCGAGCAGGGAACCTTCGACGAGATCGTCGATCGCTGCCGGCTGCTGCTGCGGGAAGAGCGGGAGCTTGCCGCGCGTTCGGGCGGGCGTGAGCGGGTCAAACAGATGGAGCGCACACTGCTCGAACTGTGCGCGGAGGTGCTGCCGGAGCAGGAAATCGGTATCGCCGACAACTTTTTCGAACAGGGCGTTCATTCGCTGGCGCTGCATCAGCTGGCCGCCGCGCTGAACGAACGGCTGCCGGGGGCGGTGGCGCCGGAAGATCTGCTCGCGTATCCGAGCATCAATCGGCTGGCCGCGTATCTGTGCGACGATGACGACGGAGAAGAAGAGGCCCTGCCCCAAGCGGCGGCTTCGGCGCGTCCGGGCTTCGGTTCGCCGGTCGCGATTATCGGGATCGGCCTCAAACTGCCGGGCGCTTCGGGCGTCGAAGAATTCTGGAGCAATCTGTGCGGCGGCATGGAGAGCGTAGGGCCGCTGCCGGCGGAGCGGCGCCGCGATCTGGAGACGTATCTGGCGCGCGCCGGCCTTGCGGACGGTGTAGTCAAACACGGCGGGTACCTGCACGGGATCGACAAGTTCGACCCCGCCTTTTTCCGAATTCTCAAAAAAGAAGCGATCGCGATGCCGCCGGCCCAGCGCCTGTTCATGCAGACGGCTTACGAATCGCTCGAAGACGCCGGCTACGGCGGAGAAGCTCTAAGATCGAGCCGAACCGGCGTGTACGTCGGCTATATTTCCGATCTCGGCGGCGCACAGTATCAGGATCTGCTCAAGCATTCGCGCGACGAACAGTCGGCGACCGGCGTGCTAAGTGCGAACATCGGCGGACGGTTCTCGTATTTCATGGACTTTACCGGTCCGAGCCTGCTCGTCGACAGCGCCTGTTCGTCGTCGATGTCGGCGCTGAACCTGGCGGTCCAGGCGCTTGGCGCCGGAGACTGCGAGCAGGCGATCGTGGGCGGCGTGCAGCTCAAAGTGATCCCGCTTATGGAAAAAGAAGTCGGGATCGAATCCGCCGACGGCCATACCCGTCCGTTCTCCGAAGACGCGGACGGGACGGGCGAAGGGGAAGGCGTCATCTCGATTCTGATCAAGCCTTACGCGCAGGCGCTTGCGGACGGCGATCCCGTCTACAGCGTGATCCGCGCTTCGCACACGAATCAGGACGGCCATTCGGCCGGACTGTCCGCTCCGAATCCGCAGGCCCAAACGGCCCTGATTCGGGAGACGCTGTCCAAAGCCGGTCTGGAATCGACCGACATCGGCTACGTGGAAGCGCACGGGACCGGTACCCGCGTCGGCGATCCGGCCGAACTCAAAGCGCTGGCCCGCGCGTTCCGCATGGACGGCGACCGGGACGCCAAATGCGCGCTCGGTTCGGTCAAATCGAATATCGGCCATCTGTACGCGGCGTCCGGCCTGGCCGGCATCGTCAAGAGTTCGCTTATGCTGCAGCGCAAAAAGATACCGGCGACCGTAAACGTCGGCGAGCCGACCCGGTCTTTCGATTGGGACGCTTCGCCTTTCTATGTCAATACGCGCCTGCGCGATTGGGAAAGCGAGTCGGTCCGGCGCTGCTCGGTCAGCAATTTCGGCTTCTCCGGCACGAACTGCCATGTCGTGCTGGAAGAACATGTCGAGCCGGAACGTTTGGCGCGGCTTGAGACGCCCGGCATGGCGGGATGGCATGGAGCGAGCGGGCTGAACGGAATCGCCGGAGTAAACGGAGCGAGCGGGCTGGACGGAATCGCCGAAGTAAACGGGATGACCCCAGCAAGCGAAATGACCGGGGAAATGACCGGAGCGAAAAATGAATCCGGCGGCGAGACGTGGCCGTTTACGCTGTCGGCTTCGAGCCGGGAAGGGCTTGAAGCTTACGTGCGCGCCTACGGCGAATTTTTGCGCGGCAGCGGCAGCGGATTCCTTCGGCTGGCGGACCTCTGCCATACCTCGTCTTCGGGGCGGAAGCATCTGGAGTACCGACTGGCGCTCAAAGTGAGCAGCGTGGAGGAACTGTCGGAAAAATTGGACAACTTCCATTATGCGCTGCGGCCGGGCGAAGGACAGTACGTCGGCTATGCCGGCAAAACGCGCGGCGGCGCGGCGGAGCGCGACCGGGGAGAACTTGAACCCGGCGAGACCGAAGCGCTGGGCCGGATCAGCGCGAACTGCGCGGCTGCGCTTGCGCATACGAATGTTCCGGAAGAACGGGACCGGCTCGTCTCCCGCTTGTGCGATCACTACGTAAAAGGCGCGCAGCCCGATTGGCTTCCGGCGTTTGAAGCCGCGAACGCGCGCAGAATCCATCTGCCGACCTATCCCTTTGCGCAAAGCCGGTGCTGGCCGGATTTCGAGCTTGAACCCAGCCCTACATCGAAGACGAGGTGACCCCCGAATGAACGGAACCGCACAGTACCAGATGATCGAGGAACGTTTGATTCAACTGATCGCCAAAACGGCGAGAATGGAACCGCACACGCTGGACACCCGCGAGAACCTGATCGAACTCGGCGCGGATTCGATTATTTTGACCGACGTGAACAGCTATATTCGCGAAGAATTTCGCGTCGATATTCCGCTGACGCTGTTTTTTGAAGAACTGACTTCGATCGCGGAGATCGCCGCTTATATCGAGCCGCGCTACGAAGGGAACTTGGCGATCCCGGCAATCCCGGAGAGCCCGGCGTTCGTTTCGGCAGCAGAATCGCTTTCGGCAGCGGAATCGCTTCCGGCCGCCGCTCCGGCGGCGCAGGAGAGCCTGCCGCCTGTCTACACGCCGCATCAACCTTTTTCCCTGTCCCCGCTCCAATATCAGCCGCTGCCGCCGACGTCTTTTTCGCCGCATCCGCCCGGACTGCCGGCCGTCGAGACCGGATTGACCGACCTGTTCGCGCGGCAGCTCGACATTATACATAATCAGATTCAGATGCTCGCGGGCGCCGCCGCCCCGGGCATGTCGCCGACGAAGACGGCCGCGCCAAGTGCCGCCGTCCCTGCCGGAATCTCCGCTTCCGCCGCGGCTGTCGCACCTCCCGCAGCCGACCGCCCAGGCAGCGCTCCCGGCGTGTCCGAAGCTGCCCGTCCGGGCCAGGCCGCAGCTTCGCCGCAGCCTTACGTGGCGCACAAACCGATCGATACGCACAAAAAAAAGCTGACCGAAGTACAAGACCGCCATATCGCCGAACTGATGGAGCGGTACACGGCCAAGACGCAGCAATCGAAAGCTTTTGCCGCGGCTTCCCGTCTGCCTTACGCCGATTGGCGCAACATTTCCGGCTTTCGCCCGGCGATCAAGGAAATGGTCTACCAGCTCGTATTCAAGCACAGCCGCGGTTCGCATATTACCGATATCGACGGCAACGATTATATCGATTTGACGATGGATTTCGGCGCGAGCCTGTTCGGGCATAACGAAGCGTTTATCAAGGAAGCGATTGCCGAAGAGATGGACAAAGGCTTCCCGCTGAGCCTGATCACGGACCTGTCCGGCGAAGTGGCGGAACTGATCTGCGAGTTCACGGGCAACGAACGCGTCTCGTTCTTTAACTCGGGCACCGAAGCGGTCATGGTCGCCATGCGACTGGCGCGCGCCGCTACGGGACGGGACAAAATCGTCCTGTTCTCCGGCGCGTACCACGGCACGTTCGACGGCGTTCTCGGCATGCATCCGCTGCACAAAGGCGCGGGCGCCGCTTCGCCGATCGCCGGCGGCATTCCGCAGTCTTACGTGAACGATTTGTTCGTGCTGGATTACGACGATCCCGAATCGCTTGCCTTTATCGAGCGGCATGCCGGCGAGATCGCGGCCGTGCTGGTCGAACCGGTGCAGAGCCGGCGGCCGGACCTGCAGCCGCGGGCTTTCCTGCACAAGCTGCGCGACCTGACCCGGCAGGCGGACATCAAATTGATCTTCGACGAGATGATTCTCGGTTTCCGGATGGGACCCGGCGGCGCCCAGGCGTTCTTCGGCGTGCAGGCGGACCTCGTCACGTACGGCAAGATCGCCGGCGGCGGCATGCCGATCGGCATCGTCGCGGGCCGATCCGACGTCATGAACGGTATCGACGGCGGCGTATGGAACTACGGCGACGATTCGGTGCCGCCGGACGAAGACCGGCGCACGTTTGCCGGCGGCACGTTCTGCCATCATCCGCTGGCCATGGCCGCGGCCAAAGCGGTCCTGCTTCGTATCAAAGACGAAGCGGACACCCTTTACGAGCCGATCAACCGCCGCACGCGGTTTTTGGCGGAGCGTTTGAATACGTTTTTCGAAGCGAACGAAGTGCCGATCCATATCGTCTACTGCGGTTCGCTTTTTCGCTTTATGCTGCGCGGCAATCTGGAAATGTTCTATTACCATCTGCTCGATCAAGGCGTGTACATCTGGGAAGGACGCAACTGCTTCTTGTCCGCCGCCCATACGGACGACGATATCGATCGCGTGATCGAAGCGGTGGAGAAGACCTGTTTGCGAATGAAAGGGGTCTTTTTCGGGACAAAAGAAAAAGCGGTACCGGCGCTGCGACGTACGGCGATCTCGCTGACGGCGGAGCAGCACAAAATGTTGGCGTTCGAAGCGCTGAATCCCGGGACGAGCGCTTTTCACCAATCGGTGCGCATGGGAATCGGCGGCGAGGTCGATGCCGCGCGTCTGGGCCGGGCGGCCGATATCGTCGCGGAGCGGCATGAAGCGCTGCGCTGCGTATTGGCGGACGACCAGGCGGAGCTGCGCGTAACGGATCAGGTCCGGACAGACCTTGCGCAGCGCACCGTACCTGCGGAGCAGGCGGAGGCAGAAGCGGCGCAGCTCGCGCGGATTCCGTTCGATCTGCGGCGCGGACCGCTGCACCGGATCGCCCTGCTGCGGATCGAAGGCGACGATTCGCGCGTCGAACTGCTGTTCACCGCGCATCATTTGGCGCTGGACGGCTGGTCCGTCTCGCTGTTCTGCGAAGAATGGATCGCCGTCTACAACGCGCTGGCCGAAGGGACGGCCGCCGTGCTACCCGAAGTCGTGGCCTACGGCGCCTACGCGGAGACGCTGCCGCCTGCGGCCACTTTCGCGGCGGCGGACGGTTCCGGCGATTCGCCCGGCGACCGCCGGCATGCCGCGGACACCCGCGTACGCCTGCCGCGGAGCGATTCGCGCAGCGTCCGGTCTTCCGGGCGGGGCGAGAGATTGACGCGCCGCGCCGATGAAGCTTTGCTGCGCAAAGTGCGCAAAGCTTCGGCGGCCGCCAAATGCAGCCCGTTCCTGTTCTTCTTGTCGGCGTATCAGATCGCGCTGCGGACCATTACGGGGCAGCGGCGCTTTGCGGTCGGCGTGCCGGTCGCGGGGCAGCAGGCTTTCCTGCCCCGGGCGCTGATGGGCAACTGCGCGTCGATTCTGCCGGTACCCGTCGATTTCGAGCGCGATACGACGCTCGGCTCGCTCGCTGCCGGCAACCGCGAGGTGCTGGGCCAGGCGGCCGAACGGATTCGCGCGGCGCACAGCGGAGACGAACCAGCCCGGACCGTGAACGTCATGTTCAACATGGACCGTATGCCGCAGACCCAATCTTTTGCCGGCACGACGCTGCGCATGCTTCCGCTGCCGATGGACGGCGTCATGTACGAACTGTTCGTCAATATCGTCGAATACGACGGGGAATTAGTATTCGATCTCGACTACGACCGCGATTTGTACACGTCCGGCACGATCGAGCGTTGGTTCGACCTGTATCTGTCGCTGATCGGGCAGCTGTGCCAGCATCCCGGCCAGCCGCTGCATACGCTGAGCGCGTATTCCGCGGCGGACGAGCACTTGGCGGCCGGAGCGGCGGAAGCGTTCGGGTACGAGGCGCTGCTATCGCAAACGAAGTTCGATCCGGCCGATTACGCTATTGAAGCAGGGCGCATAACGGCGCGCATCGTAAGCGAAGAAGCGCTTCCCGCCGTTACGGGCAGCTACGGCTATTTGAGCCTCGGGCCCGACCGGGCGGAGCGGTACACGTCGAACTGGCTGGCGCGGATCGAACCAAGCGGCCGCCTGGATCTGGCCGGACCGGCCGACGACTGCTTCTTCGAAAGCGGCAGCCTGTACAGCCCGTGGCGGATCGCCGAGTGCCTGAACGCCCATCCGCACTTGAGCGACGTGTGTGTGACGCGGGATACGGCGAGCGGAGAAATTTCCGCCGAGTTCTATAGCGACCAAGCCGGATTGACCGCGGAAGAGTTGATCCGGTGGAGTCTGGAGCGCTTGCCGAGAGCGGTCATTCCGGTCCGCTTTTGCCGCAGGCAGCCGGGCACCGAGCCGAGTCTGCTGCACCTTCAAGCCGGTACGTCGCATATGACCGGCACGGAGCAGTGGCTGCACGGCATTGTCGGCCGGCTGCTCGGCCATTCGGGCTTTGCCCCGGACGACAATCTGATCTCGCTCGGGCTGCAATCGCTTGGCCTGCTGCGGCTGGTCGCGGAAGTGCAGGGCAGCCGCGGCGCAAGAATTCCGCTGAATGAACTGGCGGACTCGCTGACGCTGCGCGCCGTCGCGGCCAAGATCGACGCTTGGGCGGATCTCGGCGGATCGGATAGCGTAGAGCGCGCCGGTCTGGACATTCCGCGCGTCGCGGAAGCGGAACATTACGCGGCGTCGTCCGCCCAGCAGCGGATGTACATTTTGCACGGCATGAATCCGGACAGCCTCAACTACAATATGCCGGCGCTGATCGAAATCGAAGGAGACTTCGACTTTGATGCGTTCGTGCGGGCGCTGAACGGTCTGATCGACCGGCATGAGAATCTGCGCACCGTGTTCGCGGAGAAAGACGGCGAGATCGTACAGGTCATTCGACCGGCCCTGAATCTCGAAGTGCCGCGGATTACGGCGAAGCAGGGCGAAGCGGCCGAGGATATTCTGGGCACACTCGGCCGGTCTTTCGTCCGTCCGTTCGACCTCAACGAAGGCCCGCTGATTCGGGCGGCTGCGGTGGACGGCGGACCGGCTCGGAACTGGCTGCTGCTCGATTTTCACCATATCGTGTTCGACGGAGCGAGTTCGCTCGTATTTGCGCGCGAGCTGATGGACTTGTACGAGAACCGGGAACTTGCCCCGCTGCGCTGCCAATACAAAGACTTCGTCGCGTGGCAGAGCGAGCGGCTTGTGTCCGAAGAGATTCTGGAGCAGGAGAGATTCTGGAGCGATCGTCTGCGCAGTCCGGCTCCGGCCGGCGGAATCGCCGCCGATTTTGCCCGCACGGACGTGCCGGACTCCGGCGGCGTGCTGCGCTTCGACACCGGCCTTGAAACAAAGCTCGAAGTGGAGCGGCTCTGCCGGGCGGCCGGCTGTACGCCGTTCGTCTTCTTCCTCGCCGTGCTCGATACGGTGCTGTCCGTGCATGCGGGACGCCCGGACCTGACGGTCGGCACGCTGGTCGAAGGGCGGAGCCATCCGCAGCTCGAACCGCTGATCGGGATGTTCGTCAACACGATTCCGCTCGCCTGCCGGATCGAAGCCGGCCAGACGTTCGAATCGCTGCTGCGCGATCTTCAGCGCGGAACGCTTGAAGCGTTCGCCAATGCCGACGTGCCGTTCGACCGGATCGTCGAATTGTCCGGCGCGCCGCGGGTCAAGAACCGCAATCCGCTGTTCGACGTGCTGTTCTCGTATCAGGGATTCGACGAGCTGAAGCTGCGTTCCGGCGGCGCTTCGTTCCATTACAAGGAACTGGTGCCGGACGATTGCAAATTCGACCTCGAATTCGAAGTCGTCGACCGGGCGGACGGATATCAGTTCGTGCTTCAATATTCGCGCGGCCTGTACAAGGCGGCGACCGTCGAACGGGTGCTGGGCCATTTGACGGCCGTGATGCGGCGGGCGTTGGCCGAGCCGCGCACGGAGATGGGCGCGCTTGAGATTGTCACGCCGGAAGAACGCCGGGAAATTCTGACGGCGTTCAACCGCCCCGCGGCCGATCTGGCCGCGGGCGACGGTCTGCTGCCGCGCTTCGAGCGCTGGGCGGAACAGACGCCGGACCATCCGGCGGTCGTCTGGGAAGATCGCCGCGTCTCGTACCGCGAATTGAACGCGGAAGCGAACCGGCTGGCCCGCCGCCTGACCGCGCTTGGATTGGGCCGCGAATATCCGGTCGGCCTGATGCTGGACCGCTCCCCGGAGATGGTCGTCTGCATGCTGGCCGTATGGAAAGCCGGCGGCGCGTACATTCCTGTCGACGCCGAACATCCGCTCGGCCGGCGGCTCGACCTGCTGGAAGAAGCGGGCTGCGCCTACGTCATCTGCCGCGACGGCGCCGATACCGAATTCGCGGACCGTTTCGCAGGCTGCATCTTACATACCGATTCTTTTGCAGACGAATTACAGGGCTTGGACGACACCAACCCGGGCATCGTTCCGGCGCTTGACCAGTTGGCCTACATTTTGTTCACTTCCGGTTCGACGGGCAAACCGAAAGGCGTCATGATCGAACACGCCGGCATGGTCAACCATATTTTGGCGGAACGCGACATGCTCGGACTCGGCCAGGAACTCATATTCGCGCAGACGGCCGGACACTGCTTCGACATTTCGGTCTGGCAGCTGGTCGGCGCGCTGGTGCTTGGCGGCACGACGGTTATCTATTCCAACGAACTCGTGCTTCAGCCCGACCTTTTCCTCGACCGGATCGGCCGCGACGAAGTGACGCTGCTTGAAGTCGTGCCTTCGTATCTGGGCGTGCTGATGGATTTGATGCAGGCTCAACCGGGAGAACGATTTTTCTGCGGCACGCTCGGGCATCTGATGATTACCGGCGAATCGGTCCGCCCGGATCTCGCGGCGCGCTGGCTGTCGCTGCGGCCGGACGTGCCGGTCGTCAACGCTTACGGACCGGCCGAAGCGTCCGACGACGTGGCCCAATACGTAACCCGCGACCTGTCGGAAATCGGACTTCAGCTTCCGATCGGCCGCCCGCTGTCCAATATCCGTATCTATATTCTCGACGCGCAGGGAAGATTGTGCCCCGTCGGCGTGCCCGGCGAAATCTGCGTAGCCGGCATCGCCGTCGGCCGCGGGTACGTCGGCGATCCCAAGCGAAGCCGCCGGTCGTTCACGGTCGATCCTTACGCGGATCGATCGCCGGACGCGGGCAGCGGCGCGTCCGCCGCGCCGGCCGACCGGTTGTACCGGACCGGAGACCTCGGCAGCTGGCAGCCGGACGGGAACCTGATCTGTCTGGGGCGGATCGACGAACAGGTCAAAATACGCGGGCACCGCATCGAGCCCGGCGAGATCGAATATGCGCTGCGGCAGCATCCCGCGGTCCAGGACGCGGCGGTCGCTGTCCGCGCGGACGCTTCCGGCGATCCGTGCCTGTGCGCGTACGTGCTCACCGGCTCGGCCGTCGAACCGGAAGACGCGGCGCGGCTGCGCGAATGGCTGCTCACCACGCTGCCCGAGTATATGGTGCCGGCCCACTTTATCGGGCTGGACGTGTTCCCTCTCGGCGCTACGGGCAAGCTGGATCGGCGTGCACTGCCACACCCGCAGGGGACGGCGGCGCGCGTGCATACGCCGCCGCGTAACGCGGCCGAAGAGCGGATGCTGGGCATTTTCAAGCAAGTGCTCGGTTTGAGCGAAGCCGGGATCGACGAGAACTTTTTTGCGATCGGCGGCCATTCGCTTCGCGCGACCCGGTTGATCAACGCGATCGAAAAAGAAACGGGCTGCCGTCTGAGCCTCAAAGACGTGTTCGCGCATCCGAGCGCGGCAGAACTCGCTGCGTTGGCGGAACAGGCAGCGGCGGAACCGTTCCTGCGTATTCCGCCCGCGGAACGCAAAACCCATTATCCGATGTCGCCGGCCCAGAAAAGGCTGTTCCTGATCCACGAGATGGAAGATCTGGGCACGGCCTACAACATGCCGGGTCTGCTCCATCTCGAAGGCGGGATCGACGCGGCGCGGATCGAAACGGCGTGGGCCGCCCTGATCGCGCGGCATGAAGCGCTGCGGACGACGTTCCGCCTGATCGACGGCGTGCCGATGCAGCAGATCGCGGAGATCGGCGCTTCGCCGTCAGCCAAGGTCGAATACGCGGATGCGGAGATCGGCGTGTCGCCGGAAGCTGCGCTGCGCGAATTCGTGCGGCCGTTCGACTTGGCCGAAGGTCCGCTTATGCGTATGAAAGTCGTCCGCATCGGAGACGACGCCGGGTTCATTCTGTTCGACATGCACCATATCGTGTCGGACGGCGCGACCGTCAATTTGATCGCGCGGGATTTTGCCCGCTTCTACCAGGGGGAGATTCCCGAAGCCGTCGTCACGCCTTACCGCGACTACAGCGAATGGATGCGTACGCTCGATCTGGAGTCGGAGCGGAAATATTGGTCCGACTTATACGCCGACGAAGTGCCTCGGCTGGACCTGCCGCTCGATGATCCGCGCGGCGCCGTGCGCAGCTTCGAAGGGAGCGTGTACCGTTCGCAGCTCGGCCGCAAAGCTTACGACGGCGTCGTTCGCGCGGCCCAGGCTGCGCAGGGCACCGAATACATGGTGCTGCTGAGCGCGTTCATGCTGCTCGCTTCCAAATATGCGATGCAGGAAGACGTCGTGATCGGCAGCCCGATCTCGGGGCGCACGCATCCCGACCTGGAACATACGGCCGGCATATTCGTGAACACGCTCGCTCTGCGCGGCAGACCCGAAGCCGGCAAGAGCTGGACGGCCTTTCTCGAAGAAGTCAAAACCGCCTGCCTGCAGGCGTACGAACATCAGCGCTTCCCGTTCGAGGAACTGGTCGAACATTTGGGCGCGGAGCGCGACTTGTCACGCAATCCGCTGTTCGATTTGATGTTCGTCATGCAGAACAACGAAGAAACGGAGTTTGCCGCCGAGTCGTTGCGGCTTGGCGATCTGGATGCCGATACGGGCATCGCCAAGTTCGACCTGACGCTTACCGTCGTGCCGTCGGAGGACGGCTGCGCCCTGCATTGGGAATACGCTTCGGCGCTGCTGCGTCCGGAGACGGTCGAGCGGATGGCCCGCCATTTCGGGCAGCTGCTCGAAGCGGTGCTGGCCGAACCCCGGATCGGGCTCGGCGAACTGGAGATGTTGTCCGGTCCCGAGCGCGAACAGGTGCTGCAGAAATTCAATCCGCCGCAGGCGGACTACCCGGCCGGCTTGACGGTCAAAGAGCGCTTCGAGGAACAGGTACGCCTGCATCCCGACCGCCTGGCTGTTTGCGACGGGGAAGAAAGACTGACTTACCGGGAGCTGAACGCGCGCGCCAACCGGGTAGCCCGGCAGCTGCTCTTTTCCGCTCGCGGCGAAGGGGAGCTGGTGGGACTGCTGCTGGAACGCAGCGCCAACATGGTGGCGGCGATCCTCGGCGCGGTCAAATCGGGTCTGGCCTACGTGCCGATCGACCCCGAAGCTCCGGCGGACCGTATGGCGTACATGCTCGAAGACAGCGGAACGCGCCTGCTGATCCACGGCCGTGCGCTTGCGGACCGGATCGACGGATACGCGGGCGAGGCGTGGGCATTGGAAGACATGCTGGAGAGCGCAGACGGCGACGGTGACGGCGAGAATCCGTCGGTTCCCGTACGGGCGGACAGCGCCCTGTATGTCATCTACACGTCCGGCACGACCGGCAATCCCAAAGGCACGGCCGTCGAGCATCGCAACGTGATCAGTCTGCTGCTGAACGAAGCGTTCCCGTTCGAGTTCGACGAGCATGACGTCTGGAGTCTGTTCCATCTGTATACGTTCGATTTCTCGGTCTGGGAAATGTACGGAGCGCTGCTGCGCGGCGGCCGGCTGGTCGTCGTCTCCAAGGAAGCGACGCGCGACAGCGCCGTGCTGCTCGACGTCCTGCGGCGCGAACGCGTGACCGTGCTGAACCAGGTGCCTTCTTCGTTCTACGAATTGATGCACGCCGAGCAGGCGCAGCGCGGTGATGGCGCCGAACCGCTGCCGGTCAAGCATCTGATCTTCGGCGGCGAAGCGCTGGAAGCGGGCCGGCTGGACCGCTTCCGGCAGCATTATCCGGACATGAATCTCGTCAACATGTACGGCATTACCGAGACGACCGTACATGTGACGTACCAGCCGATCGGCCGGGCGGAGATCGAACGTTCTTCGCGCAGTATCGGCCGGGCGCTGCCGACGCTGAGCCTGTATGTCATGAACGGCAGCAAGCTGTGCGGTATCGGCATGCGGGGCGAAATTTGCGTGACGGGAGCGGGCGTGGCGAGAGGTTACCTGAATCGCCCCGAGCTGACGGCGCAGCGCTTCGCCCGGCATCCGTACAAGCCGGACGAGCGTATGTACCGCTCCGGCGACCTGGGCCGCTGGCTGCCCGACGGCAGCGTCGAATATTTGGGCCGGATGGACGACCAGGTCAAAGTGCGCGGCTATCGCATCGAGCTTGGCGAGATCGAGAATATCTTCAGGAAGCAAAAAGGGGTGCGCGACGTCGCCGTTATCATTCGCAAAGACCGGGCGGGCGACCCGGCCATCTGCGCGTACCTCGTAAGCGACGAACAGTACGGCGCGTTCGATCCGGACGAAGTCAGACGGCAAATCGCCCGCGACCTGCCGTCGTACATGATTCCGGCTTCGATCCGCGTGCTGGACAAAATGCCGATCACGGCCAACGGCAAGCTCGATCGCCGGGCGCTGCCGGAACCGGAGTTTGCCGTCAGGCAGGCGTATACGGAGCCGCAGGGCGACAAGGAGATCGCTTTGGCCGACGTGTTCGAGCAGGTGCTCGGCATGCAGTTGATCGGCACGGACGACAACTTCTTCGAACTGGGCGGCGATTCGATCAAAGCGATCCGCGTCGTTTCCAAGCTGCGCGAGTCCGGTTACGACCTCAGCGTGCGGAACCTGATGATGGGCCGCACGATCCGCCAGATCGCGGATCTGGTCGTTCCGACGGACGGGGCGGTGCAGCGGTATCCGCAGGAGCCGATCGAAGGCGAAGTCGCCTTGACTCCGGTGCAGCGCGAATTCTACGGCTGGAAGCTTGCGAAGCCGCACCATTATAACCAGTCGGTCATGCTGCACGCGGCCGCGCCGCTGGACGAGACTGTGCTCGGCGAAGCGCTGACGGCGCTCGTGCGCCATCACGACATGCTGCGCGCGGGGTTTGCGCCGGAAGGCATGCAGTCGGTTCGGGCCGCGGATACGCAGCCGTCGTACGACCTGTCGATCTTCGATTTGTCGCATCTTGGCCTGCCGGACGCCGAAGATCGAATCCGGCAGGAAAGTTCGCTGCTGCAAAGCTCGATCCGGCTGGACGCGGGGCCGCTGCTCAAAGCCGGCTTGTTCCGCACAGGCGAAAGCGACCGCCTGCTGATCGCGATTCATCATCTGGTCGTGGACGGCGTCTCGTGGCGCATTCTGCTCGAAGATCTGGAATCCGCGTACCGACGGATCGAGCAGGCGGAGCCGGTCGAACTGCCGGCCAAAACGGCGTCGTACGCAGCCTGGGCCGAAGCGCTGCGGGAATACGCGTACAGCGAAGAACTGGAGCGCGAACTTCCGTATTGGACGGAGATCGGGCAGCGGTCGCTGGCGCTTGCGGTCGAAGAAGATTCGGCCGCCGTGCCGTTCGTGTCCGCGGAAGCGTTCTGCGTCCTGAGCGAAGAACCGACGCGCCAACTGCTGCACGAAGCCGGACAGGCATACCAGACGCAGATCAACGATCTGCTGCTGACGGCGCTTGGCCGCAGCGTGAAGCGGTGGGACGGCCGCACGGAAATTTTGCTCGAACTGGAAGGACACGGCCGCGAAGCGATACACCGGCCGATCGAAATCGACCGGACGGTCGGATGGTTTACGAGTCTGTTCCCTGTCATTTTGCGCTCGGACGGCGAGATCGGGCACGATATTTGCGCGACCAAGGAAACGCTGCGCAAAATTCCGAATCACGGCCTCGGTTACGGCGTGATCCGGCATCTGCGCGGAGAGACTTCGATGTCGGCACAGGCGGAATTTTGCTTCAATTACCTCGGCCAGCTCGACGGCGAACAGGAGACGGGCCGGCTGCTTGCGCTGTCCAACGAACCTTCGGGAGACAGCACCGCCGCGGAGAACCGCCCGCCTCAACCGTTTACGCTCAACGTCAGCGTCCTGCAGGGCCGCTTGATGATGGATATGCAGTATCATCCGCTGCGCTACACGCGGGAAAAAGCGGAAGGCTTTGCGGAAATTTTCAGGCAAACGCTGACCGAGATCGTCGAGCACTGCGCCACCAAAGAAAACGTGGAGTATACCGCTTCGGACTTCGGCGATCTGGATCTGGAGATGGACGAATTTTCGGAAATCATGAAGAGCTACACTTGAGAATCGGAGCTGAACGATGACAAACAACGTAGAAAAGATTTACGCGCTGACGCCCATGCAGGAAGGCATGCTGTACCATCGGCTGATCGACGAGAATTCTTCCAGCTATTTCGTTCAAAACACGATCCGGTTCGACCAAAGCCTCGACCTGTCCGCCGTCCGCGACAGCCTGCTGCTGCTGACCCGCAAGCACGAAGTGCTGCGCACGTCGATCTTTTACCGGAAAATCAAGCAGCCGCGCCAAATCATTCTCAAAGAGCGCGACCTCGGGCTGGAACACGTCGATCTCGGGCATCTGCCGGAACAAGAAGCGCAGGCGCGGTTCGAAGCGGTCAAGCGGGCCGATCTGGAACGGGGCTTCGATCTGGAAAAAGATCCGCTTATGCGGGTGACGGCCGTGAAGACGGGGGCGGAGCGCTACAAGCTGATCTGGAGTTTTCACCACATCATCATGGACGGTTGGTGTATGGCGCTGATCGTCAACGATTTTATGCACAATTATGAAAAGCTGGCGGGCGGCCTGCCGCTGCCCCGTCTGCGCGCGGACATCGAACGGGACGCGCAGCATGCGGTCACGTTCGAACACTACATCAAATGGCTCGGCTCGAAAAACAAGGAAGCCGGGCTGCGCTATTGGAACGGGCTGCTTATGGGCGTCGAGCGCTCGTCGGGCATCGAAGCTTGCGGAAGCGCCGGCAGGTCAGAGCGGCAGACCGAGCAGGTTCAGCTTGAGCTGTCTGTGCACACGTGCCGCCTGCTCAAATCGGCGACCCAGCAGCTGAACGTTACCGCCAACACGCTCGTCGAAGCGGCGTGGGGCATCCTGCTGCAGCGGTACAATGCGTCCGAAGACGTCGTATTCGGCAAAGTCGTTTCGGGGCGCAGTCCCGAGCTGCGCGGCATCGAGCAGACGGTCGGCCTGTTTATCAACACGGTGCCGGTCCGCGTTCGCCGCGCCGCCGGCGAGACGTTCGCCGGGTTGGCCCGGCAGCTTCAGGACCAGGCCGCGGAGAGCACGGCGTACGATTACTGCGCGCTGCCCGAAATCCAGGAACAGACCGAACTCAAAAGCGACCTGCTGCGCACGCTGATCGCTTTTGAAAACTATTACGTGGACGAAGAAGCGCAGCAGACCGGCGGGCTGTCTTTTGAAGTGGAATCGCTCGAAGAACGGACGCATTACCCGCTGTCGCTCGTCGTCTATCTGGACGAAGTGCTGCGTCTGGAGATGATGTACGATCCTTCGGTCTACGCCAAAGAAGAGATCGAGCTTATTCTCGGCCGGCTGAACGCGATTTTGTCCCAGGCGGCCGAACGGCCGGAGATCGAAGTCGACGAGATCGCACTGGTCGGCCCGGATGAACGGGGCCGCATCGTGCAGACCTTCAACGACACGCGGCGTCCGTATGCGCGGGACTCTTCGCTGCAAACGCTGTTCGCGGCGCAGGCGCTGCGCACGCCGCACGCCCAAGCGGTACTCAGCCGCCGCGACGCGCTGACGTATGCCGAACTGGACGCCGGTTCGGAAGCGCTGCTGAGCGCGCTGCGCCGCGCCGGCGTCCAGGCAGGCGGACGGGTCGGCATTCTGACCGACAAAAGCGCGCTCTACGTCGCCGGCCTGCTGGCGATTCTCAAAGCGGGCTGCGCGTACGTGCCGCTGACGAGCGGCGATCCGGCCGAGCGTCTGGCGGCGCTGCTCGGCGACGCCGACGTGTCGGCGCTGCTGCACCTGCCGGGGCAGCGTGATGTCGCCCGCAGCGTTGCGGGCGGGCGGCCGCTGGTCGAGCTGGACGTGTCGGCGGCAATTCCGGGCTCTGCGCAAGATGCGAATGATGGGTCGGCGGCGGAAACCGCGGGATCGCCGGATACATCGGCGTCCGCTGTACATCCGGCGGCCAACGATCCGCTCCATGTGGACACGGCGTCCGATGCCGCATTCGCGCCGGCTCACCCCGGCAGCGGCGAAGACGAAGCGTACGTGCTGTTCACGTCCGGCACGACCGGACGGCCCAAAGGCGTCCGCGTGCGCCATCGCAGCGTGACCCGGCTCGTGCAGGGCACCGGCCTGCTGGACTTTGCGCAGGCACGCGTGCTGCAGACCGGCGCGCTGGCGTTCGACGCCTCGACGTTCGAGATCTGGGGACCGCTGCTCAGCGGCGGCTTCGTCTACCTGAGCGAACCGGCCGAAGTGCCGGACGCCGCGCATTTGGCGGAGCAGCTGCGGAAGCATGACATCAACATGATGTGGATGACGGCGCAGCTGTTCAACCACTATATGGACGATGACCCGGCGTCTGTCGCGGGACTTGACGATCTGCTGATCGGCGGCGAACGGTTGTCGCAGCGTCACGTGTCCAAGCTGCTCGAACAACCGCAGCGGCCGCGCCTCATTAACGGCTACGGCCCGACCGAAAACACGACGTTTTCGCTCATGCACGTGATCGAAGACGTCAACGGCCCGCTGCCGATCGGCCGTCCGATCGCGAACAGCACGGCGTATATCCTTGATCCCGGCGGCCGGCTGTGCGGCATCGGACAGCCCGGCGAACTGGTCGTCGGCGGCGACGGGGTGGCGATCGGCTACCTCAACCGGCCGGAGCAGACGGCGGAGGTGTTCGGCGAAGATCCGTACGCAGCGGGTGGCATCTGGTACCGTACGGGCGATCTGGCCCGCTGGCGGCCGGACGGCACGGTCGATTATTTGGGCCGGACCGATACGCAGGTGAAGATCCGGGGCTACCGGGTCGAGCCGGGCGAGATCGAGCACGAACTGCAGAGCGTGAGCGGCGTGCGCGACGCGGCGGTGACGGTACGCGAAGACGAGCACGGCGCGGCGTATCTGTGCGGGTATGCGGCCGCCGACGACTCGGTAGACGTCGACGAGATCCGGCGCGAGCTGGGCCGGCGGCTGCCGGGCTATCTGGTGCCGGCGTCGATCACGCGGCTGGAGCGGCTGCCGATGACAGTCAACGGCAAGCTGGACCGTGCCGCGCTGCCGGAGCCGGCGGCGCCGCAGGCGGCGGAATACGCCGCGCCGCAGAATGAACGCGAAGCGGCTGTGATCGAAGTGTTCGAGGATATTTTGGGTGTACGGGGCCTGGGCCGGGACGCTTCGTTCTTCGAACTGGGCGGCCATTCGCTGCGCGCGACGCGGGCGATCAACCGGCTGGAAGCGCGCACGGGCGTGCGGCTGCCGCTGACGGCGATCTTCGAAGCGCCGACGCCAGCGGCGCTGGCGCTGCGGCTGCACGAAGCGGAACACCGCGTGTATGTGCCGATTCCGGCCGCGCCGGTGCAGCCGGCGTATCCGATGTCGTCGGCGCAGAAGCGGCTGTATCTGATCCAGCAGCTCGAAGGAGCCGGCACGGCCTATAACCTGCCGGGGCTGCTCGAACTGGAAGGGGATTTGGATCTGCTGCGGATCCGCTCGGCTTTTGCACAGTTGATGGAGCGGCATGAGAGCCTGCGGACGAGCTTCCATCTGGAAGACGGCGAACTGGTGCAGCGGATCGAGCCGCAGGTCGAAGCGGTGGTGGAGTTCGAAGAAGGCGAAGCGGACGAAGACCGGGAAGTGTGGCTGAGCCGCTTCGTGCGTCCGTTCGAGCTGGACACGGCGCCGCTCATACGGCTCAAAGTGATCCGCACCGGAGGGGACCGGGGCGCGCTGCTGTTCGACCTGCATCATCTGATTGCCGACGGGGCGTCGATGAACGTGATCACGCGCGAGTTTTCCCGGCTGTACGCGGGCGAGAGCCTACCGAGGCCGGAGCGGCAGTACAAAGACTACAGCGAATGGATGCGCCTGCGCGACCAGGGAGCGGCGGAAGAGTACTGGCTGAAGCAGTTCGAAGAAGCGGCGCCGGTACTGGACCTGCCGCTCGATTACCCGCGCGGGCAGACGCAGAGCTTCGCGGGCGCAAGTTTTGATCTCGTGCTCGAAGATTCGCTCGTACATAAGTTGTCGGAACTGGGCCGCAGAAGCGGTACGACCGACTACATGATTTTGTTGGCCGCGCTGACGGTGCTGTTGGGCAAATACAGCGGGCAGGACGATATCGTGATCGGCAGCCCGATCTCCGGCCGCACGCATCAGGATACCGAAAACATGGTCGGCGTCTTCATTAACACGCTGGCGATGCGCGGCCGTCCCGAGCCGGGCAAGACGTTCGCCGAGCTGCTGCGGGAGACGAAGAACCAGGCGCTGCAAGCCCAGGCGCATCAGGAGTATCCGTTCGAAGCTTTGATCGGCCGCCTGGATCTGGAGCGGGATTTGTCGCGCAACGCGCTGTTCGACGTGATGCTGATTGTGCAAAACAACGAAGAAACGGCGTGGGAAGCGGATGGAACGACGGTACGCGATATCGAAGGACAATCGGACAGCGCGAAGCTGGATCTGACCGTCTCCGTGCAGCGCAGGCGGGGAGAGTACGTCCTCAACTGGGAATACGGTACACGGCTGTTCCGGGAAGATACGATGCGGCGGATGGCGAACCATTTCCTGCATGTGCTGGAAGCGGTCCTTCAGCAGCCCGAGACTCCGATCGGCCGTATTCGGGTGCTGAGCGCGGAAGAAGAACGCCGGCAGGTCATCGGCTTCAACGAAACGGAAGCTTATTACGATCGCGAGCTTACGCTTCCGGCGCTGTTCGAACGCCAAGTGTCCCGCAGCGGCGAACGCACGGCGCTTATGCTGCATGCGACCGGCGAGAGTCTGACTTACGATGAACTGAACCGCCGCGCCAATCGCCTTGCCGGCAGCATCGGCCGAATCGCCGATGAACCGCGCGGCACAGCCGTGGCGATCATGGTCGGCCGCGGTCTGCATATGCACGCCGCTATCTTGGCCGTGCTCAAATCCGGCTGCGCCTACGTGCCGATCGATCCCGAATTTCCGGCCGACCGGATTCGGTACATGCTGGAAGAGAGCGGGGCGGTCCTGCTGCTGACCGACGAAGTTCGCCTTCCGGAAGCAGAGCGCTGCTTCGACGGCCCTATCCTGAATCTGGATCGGGCCGACGCCTACGCGGCGGACGATCGCAATCCCGACAACGGCGTGTTGGCGTCGGATCTGGCGTATATCATCTTCACGTCCGGTTCGACCGGACGTCCCAAAGGCGTCATGCTGGAGCATCGGTCGGTGCACAACCTGATCGAAGGACTGGCGAACGTCGTCGCTTTCGCCGAAGGACAGACGATCCTGAACACGACGAATATTTCGTTCGATATTTTCGTCGTCGAATCGCTGCTCGCGCTGGCCAGAGGACTCCGCATCGTCATTTTGAACGAAGACGAACAAAAAGATCCGGAAGCGATTCGCGCCGCCATCGAAGCCCGGGCCGCGAACGTCATCCAGATGACGCCGTCGCGTATCAAAATGCTGCTGGACGTGCGGGGCGGAAGTGCTTTCCGCTCGCTGGAACATATTTTGATCGGCGGCGAAGCGCTGCCGCAGTCGTTGGTCGCCGAGCTGCGCGAACGTTTCGACTGCAGCTTCTACAATCTGTACGGCCCGACCGAGACGACGGTCTGGTCGAGCGCGTTCGCTTTCGGCGTCTCGGACCGTCCGCTGATCGGCCGGCCGATCGCCAATACCGCGATCTACGTGCTCGACCGCAGCGACCGCCCGGTGCCGATCGGCGTCCAGGGCGAGCTGTGCATTTCCGGCGACGGGGTGGCCCGCGGGTATATGAACCGTCCCGAACTGAACGAAGCGCGCTTCGTTCCGGACCCGTTCGCGCCGGGACGCCGCATGTACCGCACCGGCGATCTGGCCCGTTGGACAAGCGACGGCCAGCTCGAATATTCGGGGCGGATCGACGATCAGGTCAAAATTCGCGGATACCGGATCGAACTTGGCGAGATCGAAGCGCTGCTCCGCGGCTGCGCGGGCGTCAAAGACGCGGCGGTCATCGCGAGAACGGACCAGGCCGGCGAAGCTTACGTGTGCGCCTACGTCGTCGCCGGCCGGCCGGATTCTTTTAACACCTCGTCCTGCAAGCATGAACTGGGTGAGCAGCTGCCTGCCTACATGGTGCCGGCGGCGATCGTCGTCGTCGAACATCTGCCGGTCAACTCGAATGGCAAGCTGAATCGTTCCGCGCTGCCGGAGCCGCAATTCGAGCAGCGCCCGGCCCGGGTGCTGCCGCAAAACGATACGCAGGCCAAGCTGGCTGCCATTTTCGCGGCGGTGCTGGAACTGGAAGCCGACCAACTGAGCATCGACGATTCGTTCTTCGAACTCGGCGGACATTCGCTGCGCGCCGCGCGCGCCGTCAACCTGATCGAAGAAGAACTCGGTATTCGCCTGCCGCTCCGAACGCTGTTCGAACGTACGACGGTCGAAGAACTGAGCGAACTTCTGCATGCGGGGCCTGCCGCCGAATATCGCGGTATCCCGCAGGTGCAGCCGGCCGACAGTTATGCGCTGTCCTCGGCCCAGCAGAGAATGTACAGAATCGAAAGCCTCCAGGAAGCGGGGACCGCGTATCATATGTCCGGCGGAGTCGAAGCGCACGGCGAATTGGACGTGTTCCAGGTCGAGCATGCGTTCCGCAAGCTGGTCGAACGGCACGACATTTTGCGCACCGGATTCGAAGCGGGCGACGGCGAAGGGCGGCAGCGAATCGGGACCGATCTTTCGGCCAAAATCGAATTCGAGCGCGCCGAGATCGAGCCGGATGCCGCGCTGCGGCATTTCGTCCGGCCGTTCGATTTGCGCCAGGCTCCGCTGATCCGGTTGAAAGTGATCGAGACCGGGCCGCGGCGGCATCTTATTTTGTTCGACATGCCTCATATCGTATCCGACGAAGCGACGCTTGATCTGATCATTGAAGAGTTTTTCCAACTGTACGACGATCAGGAGCTCGAACAACTGCGCGTGCAGTACAAAGATTACACCGAGTGGAGCCTGAGCAGCGGCACGCAGGAACAAGCGGACTACTGGAACGAACAGTTTGCCGGAGAGCTGCCGATACTTGACCTGCCGCTCGATTACCCGAGGCCGCAGATTCAGAGCTTCGCGGGCGACACGCTGCGCACCCGGATCGACCTCGATCTGAAGCGCAAAGTGACCGACACGGCGCGGCGGTCGGGCGCGA